>NZ_JAQUVG010000047.1 GCF_028693495.1 Zoogloea sp.
TGCTCCTGATGCGTCTGGCAAGTCCCCTGCTGTCCCGGAGGAGGGGGCTTCCAAGGCGGGTGCCATCCCCCGATAAGTCTCTGTGATGCTTGGCGCAGGGGGGTGATTGGCTTATAATGCGCAGCATCAAACGACAAGCCGACGTGGTGAAATTGGTAGACACGCTATCTTGAGGGGGTAGTGGCGAAAGCCGTATGAGTTCGAGTCTCATCGTCGGCACCATAAATAAAGCAGGCCGCCCGCGCAAAGCGGGCGTTTGCTTGCAGGCAGCAGCTTTAACTGCTATCGGTTGCGGGAGCTCAAGTGATGTTGGAAGCCTATTTTCCAGTTCTTGTTTTTATCCTGTTTGCGGCTGCTTTCGGTTTCATACCTATTGTTGCGGGTTCGGTTCTCGGTCCCAGCAAGCCTGACGCCGAAAAGCTATCTCCCTTTGAGTGTGGTTTCGAGCCCTTCGAGGATGCTCGGATCAAGTTTGATGTCCGTTACTATCTGCTTGCAATCCTTTTTATCCTATTTGATCTCGAAATCGCGTTCCTGTTTCCCTGGGCGACTATTTTGAGGGAAATTGCTGCCAATGAAGCCATTCGACTTTTTGGCTTCTTCGAGATGATTGTCTTTCTTGGCATTCTTCTGATTGGTTATATCTACGTGTGGAAGAAGGGTGCGCTCGACTGGGAGTGATATCTCCTGGCTGGGTAGTCTCTGACGCGTGAATTGTTGCTTAAAGGGTGTCTATGAGCATCGAAGGTGTCTTCAAGGAAGGGTTTGTAACCACTTCTCTTGATACGGTAATCAACTGGACTCGTACAGGTTCGCTGTGGCCCATGACCTTTGGTCTGGCCTGTTGCGCGGTCGAGATGATTCATGCCGGCTGTTCCCGCTATGATCTGGATCGATTTGGTATTGTTTTTCGTCC
Organism: Zoogloea sp.; assembly: GCF_028693495.1. Lineage (GTDB taxonomy): Bacteria > Pseudomonadota > Gammaproteobacteria > Burkholderiales > Rhodocyclaceae > Zoogloea. Next base: position 917 of record NZ_JAQUVG010000047.1, read on the forward strand.
GAGTCCGCGCCAGTCCGACCTGATGATCGTCGCGGGCACCCTGTGCAACAAGATGGCCCCAGCCTTGCGCAAGGTTTATGACCAGATGTCTGAGCCGCGTTGGGTGATTTCCATGGGTTCCTGCGCGAATGGTGGCGGCTATTATCATTATTCTTATTCCGTTGTTCGTGGTTGCGACCGCATAGTGCCTGTGGATGTGTATGTGCCAGGCTGTCCTCCCACTGCAGAAGCGCTGCTTTATGGTCTTGTTCAGTTGCAGAACAAGATCAAGCGCGAATGCACGATCGCCCGCTGATTGCTGACCATCATGAGTGAAAAATTAGAGCGCCTGAGCCAGTTGCTTGCCGAAAAACTCGGTGACCGAGTCAAGCAGACTGTTGTTGCTCATTCAGAGGTGACGATCGTGGTTGCTGCTGCGGACTACGCTGCAGTAGCTCTTCAATTGCGCGATGATCCTGCATTCCGCTTCGAGATTGCGGTGGATCTGACGGGTATTGACTATTCCGCCTACTCCGGGCGCGAAGATGGACCGCGTTTTGCGGTTTCAGTCCATCTGCTGTCGGTCAGCAACAACCAGCGTCTGCGGCTTCGTGCCTTCGTCGAAAACGATGACTTTCCTGTGCTTGATTCTCTGTGCGAGGTCTGGCCGGGTATCAACTGGTTTGAGCGTGAGGCATTCGACATGTTCGGAATCATGTTCTCGGGTCATCCTGATCTGCGCCGGATACTGACTGACTACGGTTTCGTGGGTTATCCATTCCGCAAGGATTTCCCTATTTCCGGTTATGTTGAGATGCGTTACGACCAGGAGCAGGGGCGCGTGGTCTATCAGCCCGTAACCATTGAGCCTCGGGAAAATACTCCGCGTATCGTGCGCGATGAGAATTATGGGAATGTAGGCCATGGCTGAGATTCGTAACTACACCATCAACTTCGGTCCTCAGCACCCTTCTGCACACGGTGTGCTCCGTCTGGTTCTCGAGCTGGACGGTGAGGTGGTCGAGCGCGCCGATCCTCACATCGGCCTGCTGCATCGTGGCACGGAAAAGCTTGCTGAAACCCGTACCTGGGTGCAGTCGGTGCCTTACATGGATCGTCTGGATTACGTCTCGATGATGTGCAATGAGCATGCTTATTGCATGTCCATCGAGCGTCTGCTTGGTCTTGAGGTCCCACTGCGTGCGCAGTACATCCGGGTGATGTTCGATGAAGTGACCCGGATTCTCAATCATCTTCTGGCGGTCGGCACTCATGCTCTGGATATTGGTGCCATGACCATGGTGCTCTATACCTTCCGGGAGCGGGAAGACCTGATGGATGCCTATGAGGCCGTGTCGGGTGCCCGGATGCACGCAGCGTACTACCGGCCTGGCGGTGTGTACCGCGACCTGCCGGATCGCATGCCCCAGTACGAAGTGTCCAAGTGGAAGACAGCCAAGACGGTTGCCGAGCTGAATGAGAACCGGCAGGGCTCCCTGCTGGATTTCCTTGAAGACTTCACCCGGCGTTTCCCGAAGTACGTAGACGAATACGAAACCCTGCTCACCGACAACCGCATCTGGAAGCAACGGACGGTCGGAATCGGCGTGGTATCACCCGAACAGGCTCAGGCGCTTGGTTTTTCCGGGGTGATGCTGAGGGGGTCTGGCGTCGAGTGGGATCTGCGCAAGAAACAGCCTTACGAAGTCTATGGTCAATTGGACTTTGACATCCCCGTTGGTACTGCGGGTGATTGTTATGATCGCTATCTCTGCCGGATCGAGGAAATGCGTCAGTCCAACCGGATCATCAAGCAGTGCATTGACTGGCTGCGCAGGAATCCGGGACCGGTCATCTCCGACAATCACAAGGTAGCCCCTCCTTCCCGGGAGAAGATGAAGAGCAACATGGAGGAGTTGATCCACCATTTCAAGCTTTTCACGGAAGGCATGCATGTGCCCCCGGGCGAAGTTTATGCGGCTGTGGAGCATCCCAAGGGCGAATTCGGCGTTTATGCCGTGTCCGACGGTGCCAACAAGCCCTACCGCCTGAAGCTTCGCTCGCCAGGATTTGCCCACCTCTCCGCGATGGACGAGATGTCTCGCGGGCACATGATTGCCGACGTCGTGGCGATCATTGGAACCATGGACATCGTGTTCGGTGACGTGGACCGCTGAGGCGGAATCCTGATGCCAAGCGCCCCTAATGAAACTCTGCTGACCGTAGAAATCAAAATGCTGAGTCCGGAATCCTTGAAGAGAATCGATCGGGAGCTTGATAAGTACCCGCCCGATCAGAAGCAGTCTGCCACCATGTCTGCGCTGCGTATCGCGCAGGAAGAGAAGGGCTGGCTGGCCAGCGAGACCATCGAGTTCGTGGCCGAGTACCTGGGTCTTCCCGCTATTGCAGTGTATGAGGTGGCGAGTTTCTACAACATGTATGACCTCGCTCCGGTGGGCGCAAAAAAGATCACTGTATGCACCAATCTGCCCTGTGCCCTTTCGGGTGGTGTCCATGCAGCGGATTACATCAAGAAGAAGCTCGGCATCGATTTCAATGAAACCACCGCGGACGGCTGCTTCACCCTCAAGGAGGGTGAGTGCATGGGTGCCTGTGGTGATGCTCCCGTGCTGTTGGTGAACAACCACAGGATGTGCAGCTGGATGACTGAGGCAAAGATCGATCAACTCCTGGCTGATCTGCAAAAATGACTGATCAAGGCATCATTCTCTCCGGTCTGGATGGCGATCGTACCTGGCGCCTCGCAGACTACGTGAAGCGCGGCGGATACGATGCGCTCAAGAAAATCATTGCCGAGAAGATCCCCGCGGATCAGATCATCGGTGAAGTGAAGAAGTCTGCTCTCCGTGGTCGGGGTGGTGCCGGTTTTCCCACGGGGTTGAAGTGGAGCTTCATGCCCCGTGCCTTTCCGGGCGCCAAGTATCTGGCGTGCAATTCCGATGAAGGCGAGCCGGGAACCTTCAAGGATCGGGATATCCTGCGTTACAACCCTCACACCGTCATTGAAGGCATGATCATCGCAGGCTATGCGATGGGCTGTGAGCGGGGTTACAACTACATTCACGGCGAGATCTTCGAGGTTTACGATCGCTTCGAAGAGGCTTTGCAGGAAGCGCGCGAAGCCGGGCTGCTGGGCAGGAACATCCTTGGATCCGATTTCTGCTTCGATTTGTTCGCTCACCACGGGTACGGTGCTTATATCTGTGGCGAGGAAACTGCGCTGCTGGAGTCCATCGAAGGCAAGAAAGGCCAGCCACGGTTCAAACCGCCTTTCCCCGCCAGCTTTGGTCTCTACGGCAAGCCGACCACCATCAACAACACCGAGACCTTTGCCTCCATCCCTTTCATCATTCGGGAGGGTGGAGATGCATTCCTGGCTCTCGGCAAGCCGAATAACGGTGGTACCAAGCTTTTTTCCGTGTCAGGTCACGTGAACAAGCCTGGCAACTACGAGATTCCCCTTGGCACACCTTTTTCCACCTTGCTTGAAATGGCTGGTGGCATGCGGGGTGGTCGCAAGCTCAAGGCAGTGATCCCCGGCGGATCGTCGGCACCTGTCCTGACCGGAGCCGCCATGATGGACTGCACGATGGATTACGACAGCATCTCCAAGGCCGGATCGATGCTGGGCTCGGGTGCAGTAATCGTCATGGATGAAAGCACATGCATGGTCAAGGCGCTGGAGCGTCTGTCCTATTTCTATTTTGAGGAGTCCTGCGGCCAGTGCACCCCCTGCCGTGAAGGAACCGGCTGGCTTTACCGGGTCGTTCATCGCATCGAGAGCGGTCTTGGTCGTCCTGATGATCTGGATCTCCTCAACAGCGTGACTGCCAACATCATGGGCCGGACCATCTGTGCCCTGGGTGATGCAGCGTCCATGCCGGTTCAGAGTTTCATCAAGCATTTTGGCGACGAGTTCGCCTTCCATATCGAACACAAGAAGTGCCTCGTACCGAAGGAAGTTCAGTACGAAGGCAGCAAGATTTACGTGGCGTAGGCTCGACATGCTAGAAATCGAAATTGACGGAAAGCAGTTGCAGGTTCCTGACGGTAGCACCGTCATGGAGGCCGCCAACCAGGTCGGCGCCTATGTGCCGCATTTCTGCTACCACAAAAAGCTCTCCATTGCTGCCAACTGCCGGATGTGTCTAGTCCAGGTGGAGAAGGCGCCCAAGCCCTTGCCGGCCTGTGCGACGCCTGTCACCAACGGCATGAAGGTCTGGACCCACTCCGAGCAGGCAGTGAAGGCCCAGAAAGGGGTGATGGAATTCCTGCTGATCAACCACCCGCTGGATTGCCCGATCTGTGACCAGGGTGGGGAGTGCCAGTTGCAGGATCTTTCGGTGGGGTACGGCGCCGGTCAATCCCGCTATCAGGAAGAGAAGCGCGTCGTTGCCAACAAGGACCTTGGTCCTCTGGTGTCCACCGACATGACCCGCTGTATCAATTGCACCCGCTGTGTCCGCTTTACGTCGGAGATCGCGGGCCTCATGGAGCTGGGCCAGGCCTTCCGCGGCGAGCATGCCGAAATCATGACGTTCGTCGAGAAAACGGTGGATACGGAACTCTCTGGCAACATCATTGACCTCTGTCCGGTGGGTGCCCTGACTTCCAAGCCGTTCCGGTTCGATGCCCGGGCCTGGGAAATGTCCCGTCGCAAATCCGTGAGTCCCCACGACTCCCTGGGTAGCAACCTGATTGTTCAGGTCAAGCACGATACGGTCAAACGGGTTCTACCCCTCGAGAACGAAGCAATCAATGAGTGCTGGTTGAGCGACAAGGATCGCTTTTCCTATGAAGCGCTCACGGCTGGCGAACGTCTTGCCAAGCCCATGGTAAAGCAGGGTGGTCAGTGGCTTGAAACGGACTGGAGCACGGCTCTCGAGTACGTGGTCAATGGTCTGCGGTCGATTCAGGCCGACCATGGCAAGGATTCGGTGGGTGCCCTTGTGTCCCCCCACAGTACGCTGGAGGAGATGTATCTCGTCCAGTCCCTGATGCGCGGTATTGGCTCGGACAACGTCGACTTCCGCCTGCGCCAGGTGGACTTCAGCAATGATGGCAAGATGGCGGGGGCGCCCTGGCTGGGTATGCCCATCGCTGAAACGGGTACGTTGGATCGCCTGCTGGTGGTCGGCAGTTTCTTCCGCAAGGATCACCCGTTGCTGGCGCAGCGTGTCCGTCAAGGTATCAAGAAGGGCCTCAAGCTCAGCGCAATCAATTCGGCCTTCGACGACTGGCAGATGCCCGTTGCGAATACGTTGTGCGTGGCGCCCAGTGGAATGGCGGCTGCCCTGCTGGCAGTGCTCAAGGCACTCGTGGAGGTTACCGGCAAGGATGCTGGCCCCGCATTCACTGATGCGCTGCAGGGGGTTTCGGCAAGCTCCGAAGCACGCGCCATCGCAGAGAGTCTGGCATCGGGTCGCCGTGCTGCGGTTTGGCTCGGCAATGCCGCCGTGCAGCATGGTGCTGCGGCAACCCTCCATGCCATTTCCCAGGAAATCGCTCAACTGGCTGGTGCTCGTTTCGGCGTCATCGGTGAAGCAGCGAACAGCGTCGGAGGTTACATCGCAGGCGCCATTCCTTTTGGGAGCGAGGGTCACGGCAAGAACGCTGTACAGATGCTGACCCAAGGCCTGAAGGGGTATGTTCTCTTCAATCTTGAGGCAGAGCTTGATACCGCTTTTGGCAATCAGGCTGCCGAAATGATCGGCAAGGCAGAAATGGTAGCCTTGTGCACGCCCTTCAAGTCTGCCAAGGCACTTGAATACGCCGATGTTTTGCTGCCCATTGCGCCTTTCACTGAAACGGCGGGAGTCTTCGTCAACACCGAAGGCCGAGCTCAATCTTTCCATCCTGTTGTGAAGGCCCTGGGGGATTCCCGCCCAGGCTGGAAAGTGTTGCGTGTAATCGGAGAGATGCTTGGCGTTCAGGGTTTTGATTTCGACAAGGTTGAAGAAGTCCGCAAGCGCGTGCTCGACGCTGATGGTCTTGTGGCAGACGTCAGGCTGGACAACACGGTCCGGATTGACTCAGTCGCTGTTGAGAAGGGTAAGGGCGGCATCGAACGCGTGAGTGATGTCTCCATTTATGCTGCCGATGCCCTGGTCCGTCGTGCCCCGGCCCTTCAGGCGACTAAGGATGCTGAACAGCCGAAGGCCCGCATGAGCGCAGCAACCCTCGGACGACTGGGCATCCAGTCTGGCTCGTCCGTTCGTGTCGGTGGTGTCGTCGTTCTGGACGCGCTCGAAGATAAGGGTGTGGCAGACAATTGCGTCCGTATCGCTGGGGGGCATGCCCTGACGGCGTCCCTGGGTGCCCTGTTTGGTGAAATCAGCGTGGAGCGGGTGTAATGGAATCGTTCATCGAGCCTGTCGCGGCATTTTTCGGGCCTTCATGGCCCCTCGTCTGGTCGCTCGTGAAGATCATCGGCATCATTGCGCCGCTGTTCCTGTGCGTTGCTTACCTGACCCTTGCCGAACGCAAGGTGATTGGCTATATGCAGGTCCGCATTGGCCCCAACCGGGTCGGTCCGCGTGGTCTTCTCCAGCCGATTGCCGATGGTGTAAAGCTGCTGCTGAAGGAGGTCATCGTACCGTCGGGTGCCAACAAGGGCCTGTTCATCCTGGGACCGGTGCTGGCCCTCGGACCGGCACTGGCTGCCTGGGCAGTGGTTCCGTTCAGCGATGGCTGGGTCATCGGCAACGTGGATGCCGGCCTGCTGTTCCTGCTCGCGATCACCTCCATCGAGGTGTACGGCGTGATCATCGCGGCCTGGGCTTCCAACTCCAAGTATGCTTTCCTGGGTGGCATGCGTGCAGCAGCCCAGATGGTGTCCTATGAGATTGCCATGGGTTTCGCGCTGGTTTGCGTGCTGATGATCTCCTCCAGTCTGAATCTGACTTCCATCGTCGAGAGCCAGGGCAAGGGGCAATGGGCAGAGTGGGGCTTCGGCTTCCTGAGCTGGAACTGGTTGCCGCTTTTTCCGATGTTCATCGTTTATCTGATTTCAGGCATCGCAGAGACCAACCGCGCACCTTTCGATGTGGTGGAAGGCGAGTCCGAGATTGTTGCAGGTCACATGGTGGAGTACTCCGGCATGGCTTTCGCCCTGTTCTTCCTGGGTGAATACGCCAACATGATCCTGATCTCGGCATTGACCTCCATCCTCTTCCTGGGTGGCTGGCTTTCGCCGGTGGGTTTCCTTCCTGACAGTTTCGTCTGGCTGGCACTCAAGACGTCTTTCATCCTGTTCCTGTTCCTCTGGTTCCGCGCGACCTTCCCCCGTTTCCGCTACGACCACATCATGCGTCTGGGCTGGAAGGTTTTCATTCCGCTGACATTGTTCTGGGTCGTCGTCGTCGCCGTGTGGGTGATGTCTCCCCTGTCGATCTGGAAGTGAGGGTAAGAAAATGGGTTCGATGAAACAATTCGTTGGCAGCCTCTTCCTGAAGGAGCTCCTGAAAGGGATGGCTCTTACCGGCCGCCACTTCTTTGCCCGCAAGATCACGGTTCAGTTTCCCGAGGAAAAAACGCCTCAGAGTGCTCGCTTTCGGGGGCTGCACGCCCTGCGCCGCTATCCTAACGGTGAAGAGCGCTGCATCGCCTGCAAGCTGTGTGAAGCAATCTGTCCTGCCATGGCGATCACGATCGAGTCGGAGCAGCGTGACGACGGTTCCCGCCGCACCAGCCGTTATGACATCGATCTGACCAAATGCATTTTCTGCGGTTTCTGCGAGGAGGCCTGTCCGGTGGATGCCATCGTGGAAACCCGGGTGTTCGAATACCACGGCGAAAAGCGGGGAGATCTGTATTACACCAAGCAGATGCTGCTTGCGGTGGGGGATCGCCACGAGGCTCAGATTGCCAAGGATCGCGAATCCGAAGCCAAGTTCCGCTGATCGGTCGCAGGATCAACATTCTTCCCGGAAGACACCCATGGATTTCCAGTCAGTTGTTTTTTATTTCTTCTCGACGGTGCTTGTCCTGGCCTCGCTGTGCGTGATCACTGCGCGGAATCCAGTACATGCAGCCTTGTTCCTTGTGCTGGCCTTCTTCAGTGCCAGTGGCATCTGGATGCTGCTTCGCGCAGAGTTTCTCGCCATCGCCCTGGTGATGGTCTATGTCGGTGCGGTCATGGTGTTGTTCCTGTTCGTTGTGATGATGCTTGACATCAACATTGAGCGCATTCGCCAGGGGTTCTGGAGCTACCTGCCCGTTGGGGCCCTCATCGGTATCCTCATGGTGGTCGAAATGTCCATCGTGCTGGGTGGGAAGTATTTTGGTCTGGATGCAATGCCTGCTCCCGGTGATGTTGAAGAGGGATATAGCAATACCAAGGAGTTGGGGCGTCTGCTTTACACCGAATACGTTTATCCGTTTGAACTGGCGTCCATCGTGCTGCTGGTGGCGATGATTGCTGCAGTGGCACTGACCCTGCGCAAGCGCAAGAACGTGAAGGTCATCGACCCGGCCGCGCAGGTTGCGGTCAAGCGTGACGATCGTGTGCGCATCGTTTCGATGCCCGCGGAAAAGGATTGAAATTTCTGCTGACGATCGTCAGGGAGGACTTTGCATGCTGTCTTTGTCTCATTACTTGATTCTCGGCGCGATTCTGTTTGCGATCGGCGTCGTCGGGATTTTCCTTAACCGGAAGAACCTGATCGTGCTGTTGATGGCCCTCGAACTGATCCTGCTGGCGGTCAACCTGAACTTTGTTGCGTTTTCCCACTATCTGGGAGATGCAGCGGGTCAGATCTTTGTTTTCTTCATTTTGACCGTGGCAGCTGCTGAAGCTGCAATTGGTCTGGCCATTCTCGTCGCTCTGTTCCGTAACCTGCGGACGATCCACGTGGATGACCTGGACAGCCTCAAGGGATAAGGAAGCGTTTCGATGACGGAGATGCAGAAACTCTATCTGTTGGTACCGCTGGCGCCGTTGTTCGGTGCCATCATGGCGGGCCTTTTCGGGAAGGTGATCGGGCGCGCAGGCGCTCACACGGTCACCATTCTCGGTGTGGCAGTTTCCTTTGTGGCTTCCCTGGTCATTTTCCAGGACGTCCAGGCAGGCAACGTGTTCAACGGGAATCTCTATACATGGGCGACCAGTGGAGATCTCAAGCTGGAGGTCGGTTTCCTGATCGACTCCCTCACCACCATGATGATGTTGGTGGTGACCTTCGTGTCACTGATGGTTCACATCTATACCATCGGCTACATGTCCGAGGATCCGGGCTACCAGCGTTTCTTCAGCTACATCTCGTTGTTCACCTTCTCGATGCTCATGCTCGTGATGTCGAACAACTTCCTGCAGCTGTTCTTCGGCTGGGAGGCGGTGGGCCTGGTGTCCTATCTGCTGATCGGTTTCTGGTACACCCGACCGACGGCAATCTTTGCCAACATGAAGGCCTTCCTGGTGAACCGGGTCGGTGACTTCGGTTTCCTGCTGGGCATTGGTCTGGTGGCAGCCTTTGCGGGCACCCTCAACTACGCGGAAGTCTTTGCCAAGGCCAACGAACTGGCCGGCATGACCGTCCCCGAGACGGGCTGGCCCCTGATCACTGCGATCTGCATCGGCCTTTTCATCGGCGCGATGGGCAAGTCGGCCCAGGTTCCGCTGCATGTCTGGCTGCCGGATTCCATGGAGGGTCCGACCCCGATTTCCGCATTGATCCACGCTGCCACCATGGTTACGGCGGGTATCTTCATGGTTGCCCGGATGTCTCCCTTGTTCGAGCTCTCCGAGACCGCGCTGTCCTTTGTGCTGGTGATCGGTGCCACCACTGCACTGTTCATGGGCTTCCTGGGTATCGTCCAGAACGATATCAAGCGCGTGGTGGCCTACTCGACCCTGTCCCAACTCGGCTACATGACCGTGGCGCTGGGCGTGTCCGCGTACTCTGCAGCGGTATTCCACCTGATGACCCATGCCTTCTTCAAGGCTCTGCTGTTCCTGGGTGCCGGATCCGTGATCATCGGCATGCATCATGACCAGGACATGCGCAACATGGGTGGCCTGTGGAAGTACATGCCGATCACCTGGATCACCTCGCTGCTGGGCTCCCTGGCCCTCATCGGTTTCCCGTTCCTGGCCGGCTTCTACTCCAAGGACATGATCATTGAGGCGGTGCATCTGTCTCACATCCCGGGTGCGGGTTACGCCTACTTCTGCGTGATGGCAGGTGTGTTCGTGACGGCCTTCTACTCTTTCCGGATGTATTTCCTGGTATTCCACGGGAAAGAACGTTTCGGCAAGGCTCATGACGATCACCACGCTCACGACGCGCATGCCCATGAGGATGACGAGCACGGCCATGACGAGCACCATCACGGTCTTGCGCCGGGTCAGAAGCCTCACGAGTCGCCCTGGGTCGTCACGCTGCCCCTGGTTCTGCTGGCCATCCCGTCCGTCATCATCGGTTACCTGGCCATTGAGCCGATGCTGTTCGGTGAGTTCTTCAAGGGTGTCATCCACTTTGGCGAAAACCATACCGCCATGCGCGAACTGGCCGAGGAGTTCCACGGTGCCGCAGCCATGGGTATTCACGGTCTGACCTCTGTGCCTTTCGCCCTGGGCATGGCGGGCGTGGTGACGGCCTACGTGTTCTACATGGTGGCACCGGCAATTCCGGCTGCAATCATGCGCACTTTCAAGCCGATCCATACCCTGCTTGAGAACAAGTACTACTTCGACAAGTTCAACGAACTGGTTTTTGCCGGTGGCGCTCGTCTCCTGGGCAAGGGATTGTGGAAAGTGGGTGATCAGGCGCTGATCGACGGAATGGTGGTGAACGGTTCCGCCAAGTTCGTCGGCTTCATCGCGCAGCTGTCCCGGTTGTTCCAGAGCGGCCACATTTATCAGTACGCGTTCTCGATGATCATCGGTGTGTTCATCCTGCTGACCTTCTGGTTCAACCGCGGGTGACAGCTTCTTTGTCGAGCCTGGTATTAGAGAGATTTAGGACTTGAGCGCCGGCAACGGTGCATAGAACGGAAAGTAGAGATGACGGGTATTCCATTCCTCAGCCTTGCGATTTGGGTTCCGATCGTTGGTGGCCTACTGGCGCTAGCTTCGGGGTCGGACCGTAATGCGTCGGTCGCCAGATTCGTAGCCTTGCTGTCTGCGCTCGCGGGTTTGGCGGTCAGTATTCCGCTCTATACCGGCTTCGATGTTTCAACCAGTGCGATGCAGTTCGTCGAGTCCTATCAATGGATTCCCCGCTTCAACATCAACTACGTACTGGGCGTGGACGGCATCTCGGTGCTCTTCGTCCTGCTCAACAGCTTTATCACGGTGATCGTTGTGGTGGCGGGCTGGGAAGTGATCCAGCAGAAGGTCAGCCAGTACATGGCGGCCTTCCTGATCATGTCCGGTCTGATCAACGGAATCTTCAGTGCCCTAGACGGCGTGTTGTTTTACGTCTTTTTCGAGGCTTCGCTGATTCCGCTGTTCATCATCATTGGCGTGTGGGGTGGAGCGAACCGGGTGTATGCAGCCATCAAGTTCTTCCTCTACACCCTCGCTGGTTCCCTGCTGATGCTGGTTGCGTTGCTGTACCTGTTCATGGAGTCCGGTGGCAGCTTCAGCATCCTTGACTGGCATCAGCTCAAGCTCGATATGGATGTACAGTCCCTGATCTTCTGGGCCTTCCTCGTGTCCTTTGCGGTCAAGGTGCCGATGTTCCCGGTGCATACCTGGCTGCCCGACGCCCACGTGGAGGCACCCACGGGGGGCTCCATCGTGCTGGCAGCCATCGCCCTTAAGCTGGGCGCTTACGGTTTCCTGAGGTTTTCCCTGCCCATTGCGCCGGATGCCAGCCAGGCTTTCGCGCCGATGATGATCACGCTGTCACTGATCGCTGTCATCTACATCGGTTTTGTGGCCCTGGTCCAGACCGACATGAAGAAACTGGTGGCCTATTCGTCGATTTCTCACATGGGGTTCGTGACCCTGGGTTTCTTCATCTTCAATCCGTTGGGTATCGAGGGTGCCCTGGTGCAGATGATTTCTCACGGTTTCGTGTCAGGCGCAATGTTTGCCTGTATCGGTGTGCTTTACGACCGCATGCATTCCCGCCAGATCGCTGATTACGGTGGCGTTGTGAATGTGATGCCCAAGTTTGCTGCCTTCTTCATGCTTTTTGCGATGGCCAATTCAGGTCTGCCTGCCACCTCCGGGTTTGTGGGTGAGTTCATGGTGGTGCTTGGGGCGGTGCAATTCAACTTCTGGGTTGGCTTCGCTGCGGCCACCACTCTCATCGTGGGTGCCGCCTACACGCTGTGGATGTACAAGCGGGTCGTGTTTGGCGGAATCACCAACAAGCACGTGGCAGAGTTGACGGATATCAACAACAGGGAGTTTGTTTTCCTCGCGATCCTCGCGATCTGTGTTCTGGCCATGGGTATCTACCCGTTCCCGATCACGGAAGTGATGCATGCATCGGTTAATGACCTGCTCAAGCACGTGGCTGTGAGCAAGCTCTGACCTCCTGTATTCGAGAAGAAAACCACCGGATTGTGGCCTGAAGATGAACTTTGTTATTCCTGACTTTTACCCAGCGGCAGCGGAGCTTTTCGTAGCTGCCATGTCCTTTGTCGTCCTGTTGTCAGGGACGTTCATGAAGGATGCCCGCAACCTGGTTTACACCCTGACCCAGATCACGCTGTTCGGGGCTGCTGCCATCACCCTCGGGACGATGGATGGCCAGGTCAATTTCACGTTCAGCAACATGTACGTGGATGACCTGATGGGTGACTTCCTCAAGCTGGTGACTTATTTCTCGGTTGCAGTGGTACTCCTTTATGCAAGGGGCTACATGCGGGACCGCAAGATCGAAACCACCGAGTACTACGCCCTGGCCATCTACGCTACCTTGGGCATGATGGTGATGATCTCGGCAAACCATCTGCTGTCCCTTTACATGGGCCTGGAGATGATGTCCCTGTCGATGTATGGCATGGTGGCGCTGCAGCGGGACTCCGTGAAGTCCACCGAGGCGGCGATGAAATACTTCGTCCTGGGCGCACTTGCCTCTGGCCTCCTGCTCTATGGCATCTCGATGATCTATGGTGGCACGGGTACCCTCGAGCTCTCGGGGATCGCTCAGGTGATCTACCACCAGACCGGCAATCGCACGGTTCTGATGTTCGGCCTGGTTTTCGTGGTTGCAGGTCTGGCCTTCAAGCTCGGTGTCGTGCCCTTCCATATGTGGATTCCCGATGTCTATCAGGGTGCTCCCACGTCCGTGACCCTGTTCATCGCCTCCGCACCCAAGCTCGCAGCCTTTGCCATGGCCATGCGTCTGCTGGTGAATGGCCTCTTTGAGCTGGCGGAGCAGTGGCAGTCCATGCTGATGTTCCTGGGCGTGCTTTCGATCGTTCTTGGCAACCTGGCAGCGATTGCGCAGACCAACATCAAGAGGATGCTCGGTTACTCCGGCATTTCCCATATGGGCTTCATGCTGCTGGGCCTGATGTCCGGTGTGGTGGGCGGCGACCGTCACTTCGCCCTGAACGCCTACAGTTCATCGATGTTCTACATGGTGGCTTATGTACTGATGAGCATGGCCTCCTTTGGCGTGATCCTGTTGCTTTCCCGGGCTGGTTTTGACGCAGAGGATCTTGATGACTTCAAGGGCCTGAACAAGCGCAGTTCCTGGTTTGCAGCCGTCATGGCGATGGTGATGTTCTCGATGGCGGGGATCCCGTTCTTCATCGGCTTCTTTGCCAAGTTCTCGGTTCTGCAGGCTGTTGTGGCTGCCGGCTACCTCTGGCTCGCCATCCTGGCGGTGGTCATGTCGCTGATTGGTGCGTTCTACTACCTGCGTGTCGTCAAGCTGATGTATTTCGATGAGCCGACGGACAGCACGCCGCTCACGGCGACGGCGGACATGCGTGTCCTTCTTTCCATGAATGGTGTCGCCGTTGCTGCCCTGGGTCTGATGCCCCAGGCCCTGATGTCGTTGTGCGCCTACGCGCTGCTCGCTTCCCTCTGAGCAACGGATTGAAAGGGGAGGGCGTCAGGTGGTCTGGTTGATCCTCGCTGGATTGTTTTGCCTGGCAAACCTCCCTTTTTTTACCCGCCGTTTTTTGTTGATCTTGCCGATTCGGGGCAATGAAAAAGGAATAGGCACGATCCTTCTCGAGCTTGTCCTGTTGTTTTTGTTTTCGGGGGCGCTGCTACATCATCACGAAGGCAGCCAATTTGGCACACCCTACCGTCAAGGGTGGGAGTTCTATGCAATCTGTGCTTGCCTCTTCCTCGTTGCTGCGTTTCCGGGTTTCGTCAGGCGTTTTCTTTGGCGGTCGGCTTGAGCATCATGTAGGGCGCAGGGGGGCAGTTTTGTCCGAAGGCGATAATGCAGTGCCCTGTAATGTGTATTCCTCACTCAGCCTTGGGTTCTCGATAGCGCATGATTCAGAAGACTGAAAATTTTGTGATCGTGGGGCGGACCAGCGACGGGCGAACGTTTCGTCCCAGTGACTGGGCAGATCGGTTATGCGGGATCATGTCTGCTTTTGGAGCGGATCACCGGATGAAGTATTCCCCCTATGTCAGGCCGGCCTGTAACCTGAAGGGGGATAAAACAGTACTGGTGGATGCACGGATTCACGACATCGAGCCACTGGCTTACAATTTCCTTCGCAATTTTGCCAAAGACAACGATCTTCAGGTAGAGATACTGCCTGACGACTATTTTATTTAAGGTGCTGCGGCACCTTTTTTTTGGCCACCCCGAGCCAGTATTCCCACATTTGATTCCCGCCAAAACGACAGACCAGAGTTTGTGGCTTGAGGCGTCAGATTCCGGTGTTGCGGCCTTGAGGCAGGTGATTCCGCATGTTCTGATCTATGGCCCAGACGGCGGCTTCCAGGCGAGAGCGGAATTTGAGTTTTTTAAGCATATTCTTGATATGGACCTTGACGGTACCCTCTGCGATGTTCAGGTCGCGGGCAATCAATTTATTTGAAAGTCCGCTGGCCAGGCAGGCGAGGATGTCCTTTTCCCGGTCCGTGAGGGGCGCAATACTGCGTTCTGCAGCTTGGGCTTCGTCGCGAAGGGATCGGGCCAGAAGTCCATTCAGGCGCTCGCTGATGACGATTCTCCCTCGCTGGGCTTGCACGATCCGCTCCAGCAGTTCTTCCGGTTCCATGTCCTTGAGTAGATAGCCATCGGCTCCGGCGCGGATGGCGGAAACCAGGTCGTCTGCGGCATCGGAAACCGTGATGATGAGGATTCTGGCTGCCAGATCAGCTTCCCGGAGCGCCTTGAGGGTTTCGATACCATTCATGCCCTTCATGTTAAGGTCGAGAAGGATGAGATCGGGCTCCAGGGCCCGGGCCAGTTCCAGACCTTCCTCCCCGCTCGAAGCCTCGCCGATCAGGTGAAGTTCATCGTTCAGAGCGAGCAGTTGGGAGACACCTTTGCGGAACAAGGGGTGATCGTCAATGATGATGACGGAGCAGGGAGACAAAGCGTGCATGAAGGACCTTCACGGGAGTGTGATGCCATTTTCTCTCGGAAGTGCATCGTGGGGGAACTGGAGCTGGACTTCCGTGCCACCCGCAAGCCGGCGTGACACGAGGAGGTTTCCATCCAGGCTATGGGCGCGGTCACGCATGATCACGAGGCCGTAGCGGTTCAGGGGCGGATTGCTGGTGTCCATGCCGATTCCGTTATCGCTGATCCGAACTCGCAGATGGCCGCTTTCAGTCTGCTCCAGGCATATCTCTACTTGAGTTGCCCGCGCATGGTGTTCGATGTTCGCCAGGGCTTCACGAATGATCTGGAGAACATGGATTTCCCTTTCGGGGGAGAGGTCGATGTGTTCAAGGTGGTCTGCCAGTCTGACCGGCACGTGAGTTCGATGGGTGAAGGCCTGAATGCTGTCTTCGATCGCAGCCCGGAGGCCGCGGTCGTCGATCCGAAGGCGGAAGGTGGTCAGCAGTTCTCTCAGTTGCCGGTAGGCTTCATTCAGGCCGTCCCGGAGTTCCTGCACGACATCCATGACGGGCCCGGTGGCGTTGCTTTTGCCTGAGAGCAACGCCTGCAGGCGGGTTACCTGGATTTTCAGGTAGGACAGGGATTGGGCCAGGGAGTCGTGGAGTTCCCGGGCTATCACCGACCTCTCGTCCATCAGGCTGAGTCGATGGCGTTCATGATTGCGCTGCATCGTGGCCAGGGCGCCCCCCACATGACGACCTACTGCCTCCATGAGATCGACCTGCCAGCGTTCGGGCAGCAGGTTCCCTTGCAGTCGCAGCAAGATGGTGCCGTGATTTTGATCCCCGTCAAAGAGGGGGACGCTGAGGAGGTGACGTCCTGAAGGCTCCGTGTCGACGCGCAATCGGGCTACCGGCGTGCCACCCTCACCGTTGTGCTGGCAATAGGCCAGACATGCCTGCTGAAGACTGGCTTGATCTTCCGTGCTGCCGATGGCGGGCATGCCTGCCAGGTGAGCGCGCCCAAGACAGACCAGGCCAGCGTCCACACCGATCACGGCATTCAGCTCCGTCAGTACGAACTGGAGGGTTGCGTGACTGACCGCCCGCTCCGACAGGGTCCGGGTGATGTTGTAGAGGAGGCTGAGGGACTGGTTGCTGCGGGCAAGCTCCCGGGTCTTTTTTGCCACCCGGCGCTCCAGACCAGCATAGCTGGTGGACAGATCTTCCACCATGAAATTGAAGGCTTCCCCCAGTTGTCCCAGCTCGTCGGGTTGGCGGGGGGGGACCCGGGTCGTGAAGTCTCCGCTCCGAACCCGATGCGCGGACGTCAGAAGAGCACGGAGGGGATGCAGAACGTCCTTCTTGAGCTGGAGTACGGCGCCAATGCTGACGAGCCCGAGCAGGATCAATGAAACCGCCTGGGCAAGGCGGAGCAGATGCAGCTTGGCTTCCAGCCCTTCTTCGACAAGCTCAACAAGGTGATCGATATGGTGCACCAGTTCCAGTGTTCTGGTGGTGAGCTCCGGGTAATGACGCTGCTCGCTTGCAGCCTCCTGGGCCAGAGGTTTGTAGATCTCCTGCCAGTAATTGCCGACGGCCGCGTGGGCTACACGGATGGGGTGATCGAGTGCCTGGGGGAGAGCGTGCACAAGACCTGAGCTTTGATGGCGTCGTTCAAATTCATCGATGGCCGTCGTCAGGAGGGAGTGGTTTGCGTGGTAACTGCCATGGACGCTTGCCTGGACAGCATAGGATTGCATGCGTAGGGATCCAGCGATGTTGATGGCCTTTGCATCCCCACTGGACAGTTCGACGACCGTGATCGACATCAGGATGGAGGCAGCGGCCAGGGCTGCCATCGCGGATATCCACGCGCCCATGCGCCGCACGACGGAGGGCTGTTTGTGCCGAAATGTCATGGAGGCTGAGGATGCAGGATGCACGGAAGACAGGTCACAGAAACCGGGAAGCGTGGATTCTGGGCCAGAGTTCAGCCCGAGGGAAGCCGGTGGGCTGGATGCTCCGGGAAAATGGTAGTAGGCAGAATCTCCTTCTATTCTCCCTGGATTTTTTAATGGCGCAGGTCAGACTGGGGTTGAGTATGCCTAAATCTATTTGATTCAATGGGTTGTGATTTTATCGAGGGGTAGATTTTGTTACCTACTAAGAGGTAATTTAGTCTATTTCCCTCTCTGTGCTGTTTTGATCCAAGTCAAGTCTAGCCCTCGGATGGACTCCTAGACTGCATCACATGCCTGAAGAGCGTTCGTTATGGAACGCCTTGTTTCCCCCTGGACCGAGAGGTGACATGATGCAAGTCCGTTCCGAAAATCTCATGCTGGTTCTGCGCCAGATACCGCTGCTATCTGATCTGGCAGATTCCATCCTCCTGGAAATTGCTCATGGTGCGCAGGTACTCAGTCTCTCCAAGGGCAAAAGCATCTATGCGGCGGGGGATCATCCCCGCGGTCTCTACCATGTCATGTCCGGTCATCTGAAAGTCTCTGTCTCTTCTCAGGAAGGGGGAGAGAAAGTGCTCGAGATTCTGTCCCCTGGGGATATGTTTGGTTTTGCCGAGCTTTTTGGCGACAGTCCTTGTGTTTCCTCCGTTGATTCGGTCACGCCCGTTGTCCTGCTGTCCCTGACCCGGGAGAGCATGCTGGGCGCCCTCGAGCATGACCTCTGCCTGACCCGCAGGCTGCTTTCTGCGATGGCACGACGCCAGAGCGCCATCGAGAGGGATATTGCTGCAGAGTGCTTCCAGTCGGGGACCTGCAAGCTTGTGGACTACCTGCTGCGTCTGGCCGGACCGGAGTTCGATACTCATGGCATGACACTTGAACTGGCGATTCCCAAGCATGTTCTGGCTGCGCGACTGGGATTCACGCCGGAAACCCTGTCACGGATCTTTCGGGAGCTCTCCGACGAGGGGCATCTGGAGGTGCACGGCAAGCATGTCACCCTGACGCCTGTTTTTTTCCAGACCTTCAGCGTGCGGGTTTCCTCTCGCCGTGGCAGTCAGCTTCCTGCCCGGTGTTCGTCAGCCCAGGCGCCTGCCGCTGCAAGTCGGTTCGACAGGAGCAGCGTGGTTGCGGGTGGGCACCCGGCTTACGCCTGACGGGCTGCCGTCAGCCTCGCAGGCTGATCACTGGCCAGCCTAGAGACGTGGCGTGGGCGAGCAGGGTGTCGTCCGGATCCACGGCCACCGGATGAGTGACCTTGGCCAGCAGCGGCAGGTCGTTGTGGGAGTCACTGTAAAACCAGCTGCGTTCAAAGCTGTTCCAGCACAGGCCCAGGCTTTCCAGCCAGGCTTCCACCCGCTCGATCTTGCCGGCCTTGAATGCGGGCGTGCCACGGGGCCTGCCCGTGAAGACGCCGTTTTCCTGGGCAGGAATCGTGGCAATCAGGTGGGGAATGCCGAAGGCCCGCACGATCGGGCCGGTCACGAAGCTGTTGGTGGCGGTCACTACGGCGACGATGGCACCCCGGTCCAGATGTTCCCGCACCAGCGCCTGGGCCTGCTCGGTCATCATGGGGCGGATCCGGGTCTCCAGGAAGTCCTGGTGCCATGCGTCGAGCTGCTCCCGGCTGTGACGGGCCAGGGGCATCAGCTGAAAATCCAGGAATTCGAAGATGTCCAGGGTGCCAGCCTTGTATTGTTCGTAGAAGGTCTGGTTCCGCGCTTCGTACACTTCCCGGTCGAGGACGCCGCGGGAGATCAGATATTGGGCCCACTCGAAATCCGAATCGCCGGCGAGCAGGGTGTTGTCCAGGTCGAAAAGTACAAGTTCCATGGGGGCCTCAGAGGGTCTGGTCGCGCTGCAGGATCTCCCGCAGCAGGGGCAGGGTGATGGCGCGCTTGCGCTCCAGGGATGCGGCGTCGAGGGCGTCCAGCGTGCGCAGGAGGCTGGTGAGGTCCCGGCGGCCGTGGCGCAGCAGATATTGAACGATCTCCGGTTCCAGCCGGAGGCCGCGGGCTGCCGCTTGGGCGTCCAGGATGGCGGTGCGATCGTCGTCGGTGAGGGACTTGACCTCGAAGATCAGGCTCTGGCCGATCCGCGTGCGCAGATCCTCGCGCAGGCTGAGGTGGAGCGGGGCCGCGCAACCGCTGGTGACGAGGGTCATGCGTAGTCCGCGTGCGGCGTTGAAGGCCCTGAACAGGGCGATCTGGGCTTCGGGACCCAGGGCTTCCACATCGTCCACGGCCAGCAGCAGGGAAGGGGCTTCGGGCAGCATCTCCCCCACGTCGGCTGCTTGGTAATAGCAGGCCGGACGGCCAGCCTGGGCGGCCGCGGTAACCACGCTCTTCAGCAGGTGGCTGCGACCACTGCCCGCGTCTCCCCACAAAAAGAGATGCTGTGGCACGTCCGCCACCGGGATGGTTTCGTAAAGCGCTGCCAGCAGGTCTGCGTTGGAGGCTGCGACGAAGTTTTCCAGCTGGGGGGGATGGTCGGCATGCAGATCGAGGGTGAGTTGCTTCACGGGATGGTCTCGCCAGCACATACCGGGAAAGGGCGGGCGGGCGACTTTTCGGCTAAAATTCGGGTTTGTTTGCGCGCAGCAGCCGGAACACTCCGGTCATTGTGGCGCAAGGCCCGTTAATGTAGCCGGTCGGGGCGGGGCGCTCAACCCAAGGAGCGTTTTTTCCCGGTCCGTCCGGTCGCTTCAGAAGAGATCAAAGAACCCATGAGCTCCCTTACCTATCGCGATGCCGGTGTGGATATCGATGCCGGCGATGCCCTGGTCGACCGTATCAAGCCCTTTGCCAAGCGCACCATGCGCCCCGAGGTGCTGGGCGGTATCGGCGGTTTCGGCGCCCTGTTCGAGATCTCCAAGAAATTCAAGGATCCGGTGCTGGTCTCCGGCACTGACGGAGTCGGCACCAAGCTCAAGCTGGCGTTCCAGCTCAACAAGCATGACACCGTTGGCCAGGATCTGGTGGCCATGAGCGTCAATGACATCCTGGTGCAGGGTGCCGAGCCCCTGTTCTTCCTGGATTATTTCGCCTGCGGCAAGCTGGATGTGGATACCGCCGCCACCGTCGTCCAGGGCATCGCCCAGGGCTGCGAGCTGTCCGGCTGTGCGCTGATCGGCGGCGAGACTGCCGAGATGCCCAGCATGTATCCCGACGGCGAATATGATCTGGCCGGTTTTGCCGTGGGGGCCGTGGATAAATCCAGGATCATCGACGGTTCCACCATCCGCCCCGGCGACGTGGTCCTTGGCCTGGCCTCCAGCGGTGCCCACTCCAACGGTTTCTCCCTGATCCGCAAGATCATCGAGGTCAGCAAGCCCAATCTGGAAGGGGATTTCCACGGCCGCAAGCTGAAGGACGTGATCATGGAGCCCACCCGCATTTACGTGAAATCCCTGCTGGCCCTGATGGAAAAGCGTGATGGCCTCGTCAAGGGCATGGCGCATATTACCGGCGGCGGCCTGCTGGACAATGTTCCCCGGGTTTTGGGCGACACGCTCACGGCGGTCCTGAAGAAGGATGCCTGGCAGATGCCGCCCCTGTTCCAGTGGCTTCAGGGCGCCGGTAATGTGGAGGCCCAGGAAATGTACAGGGTGTTCAATTGCGGTATTGGCATGGTGGTCATCGTTGCCGCCGAGGATGCGGCCATGGCGGCCGAACAGCTTCGCTCCACCGGTGAGACGGTCTACACCCTGGGTAATATTGAAGCGCGCGCGGAAGGTCAGGCCCCGACGGTGGTGATCTGATCCCGATCCGGGCAGTTTGAAAAACGGGTCCTGATGACCCGTTTTTTCATGGAACGTGTCCCGTAGGTCGCCTTGCGGTTCCCGGCTCAGGCGCCTGCGCGTTTTCTGACTGCGTCCACATAGGCCTTGCCGTCTAGCGGGGCCTTGTCCCGCTGGGCTCGCCAGAGGGTTTCACCGAGGGCTTCGAGCACGTCGTGGAGGGCTGCGTGCCGGTCCCCCTGGCGAGCCTGGCACAGCTCGAAGGCTTCCCGGATGCCCGGCGGCTGGTTGATGGAGAGCTGCTCCTCGATGGCCAGGTGCAGGGACAGGTGCAGGAAGGGGTTGATCTGGCCATCCTCGGGGCTGAAATCCTTGTGGATGGCCTCCGGATTGTCCAGCAGGGGATGGTATTCCGGGTGGTGTGCGATCAGGTCCGCCGCAATCACTTCCAGCTGGGTCAGGACTTCGCGGTTCTTGTGCTTGGTCCAGGCCGTCAGGAAGAACTGCCGGGCCTGGTCTCGGGAAGGGTCGAACATGGTCGTTGTTATTCCGTCTTGTCGCGGTAAAGGCAAAGGTCGTGGATGAGGCATGCGCCGCATTTGGGTTTGCGGGCGGTGCACACATAGCGGCCATGGAGGATGAGCCAGTGGTGGGCGTCCCGCAGGTATTCCTTGGGGATGCGGCGGAGCAGGCGTTTTTCCACTTCCAGCACGTCCTTGCCCGGTGCGAGGCCGGTGCGGTTGGACAACCGGAAGACGTGGGTATCTACCGCCATGGTGGGGTCGCCAAAAATGGTGTTCAGAACCACATTGGCCGTCTTGCGCCCAACGCCGGGCAAGGCCTCGAGGGCCTCCCGGTCATGGGGAACCTCGCCCCCGTGACGTTCCAGCAGCTGATGTGACAGGAGCAGGGTATTCCTGGCTTTGTTCCGAAACAAACCGATGGTCTTGATCTGCTCGGAGATGCCCGCTTCCCCCAGACTGACCATCGCTTCCGGCGTGGGGGCCAGGGCGAACAGCCGGCGGGTGGCGAGATTCACGCCCTTGTCGGTGGCCTGGGCCGACAGGACTACGGCCACCAGCAACTGATAGGGGGAGCCGTATTCCAGTTCGGTGGTCGGGTCCGGGTTGGTTTCGCGCAGGCGGCGGAAGGCCTCCGCCACACCGGCCAGCTTCATGTCTGCCATCAGACGGCTTCTGCAGAGATGGGTTCAGCGGGGGCCGGAGGGGGAGCCTTGCTGCGGGCCTGCTTGCGTGCTTCGATCCAGTTGCGTCCGGCGATCAGGAAACCCAGGGCGATGAAAGCCCCGGGCGGCAGGATGGCCACCAGGAAACCTGGATAGGTGGGGCCGAAGAGCTCGATCCCGCTGGCGCCGGGGAGGATCATCTCGATTCCGGAGAACAGGGTGCCGCTGCCGACCACTTCGCGCATGGCGCCAAGCACGGCCAGGACCAGGGTCAGGCCAATGCCCATGGCGATGCCGTCCACCGTGGAGGCCTGAGGTTCATTTTTGGCGGCAAAGGCTTCGACCCGGGCCAGGACGATGCAATTGGTGACGATGAGGGGGATGAAGATGCCCAGGACCCGGTACAGTTCGTGGAGATAGGCGTTGAAGGTCAGGTCCACCACGGTGACCAGTGCGGCGATGATCAGGATGAAGACCGGGATCCGGATCTCGTAGGGAATGAAGTTGCGCAGGGCGGAGATGGCCAGGTTGGCCAGGGCCATCACCAGCACGGTGGCGAGGCCGAGGCTGACCGCGTTGACCACGCTGGAGCTGACGGCGAGGATCGGGCACAGACCGAGGATCTGCACGATGCCGCAGTTCTGCTTCCAGATGCCGTTCCAGGCGATATCCCGCCAGGCTTGGGTGTCCATGCTCATGCTCCGTGATCAGGGTTTTCCGCCGGAGGCGGTGGCGAATAGGCGATGCTGGTTTTCGTGGGCGTAGCGGGTGGCCCGGGCGACGGCGTTGGTCACTGCCCGTGCGCTGATGGTGGCCCCGGCCCGGTAGGCGACCTGGCCACCGTCCTTGCGCAGCTTGCAGCCGGGCAGCTTTGCGGCGGGCAGATCGGCAAACTGGAGGATCCAGGGGGAGGTCTTGTCCCTGTCCTTTTTCAGGTCGATATAGTCGCCCAAGCCCGGGGTTTCCCGGTGGCTGACGACCCGGACACCCGACAGGCTCCCATCCGCCCGGACTGCGACGATCAGGTCGATCCGCCCGCTGTACCCATCCGGGGCGGTCGTCTCCAGAAGCAGCGCGGCGGGCTGGCCACCCTTCCGGGCCCGATATACCCGGCCGCCCTTGTCCAGCCCGAGCTCCGGCGTGACTTCGAGATGCAGATAATCCTCAAGGAGGCTGTTGTCGTAGCTGTTGCCGGGGAGAACCTCGGAGATCAGTTTCATTTTCTCTTCGGTGGCGGACGCTGTAATCGCGTCCCGGG
>NZ_JAQUVG010000148.1 GCF_028693495.1 Zoogloea sp.
GGCCACCACCTTGTCCACCACCGAAACGGGGGGCTCGGCGAGGATCGAAACCGACGGGGTCACGATGTCGAACTTGTCCGGACCCAGCTCCTTGGTGGCCAGATAGGCTTCGTTTTCCCAGGAGATCAGCACGTCCCCGATGCCCCGTTCGGCAAAGGAGGTCAGGGAGCCGCGGGCGCCGGAATCGAGCACTTTCACGTTACCGTAGATCTTCTTGACCAGTTCCTTGGCAGTGCCTTCGTTACCGCCCGGCTGCTTGAGGGCGTAGCCCCAGGCGGCCAGGTAGTTCCAGCGCGCGCCGCCGGAGGTCTTCGGGTTCGGCGTCACCACCTCGACGCCCGGCTTGGCCAGATCGTTCCAGTCCTTGATCTTTTTCGGGTTGCCCTTGCGCACCAGGAACACGATGGTCGAGGTGTAAGGCGAGGCGTTGTGGGGCAGGCGCTTCTGCCAGTCCGCCGGAATCCACTTGCCGTTGTCGTGGAGGGCATCCACGTCGGCGGCCAGGGCCAGGGTCACCACGTCAGCCTCAAGGCCATCAATCACGGAGCGGGCCTGCTTGCCCGAACCACCATGAGATTGCTTGATGGTCACGGTTTCATTGGTCTTGGCCTTCCAGTGCTTGGCAAAGGCCGCATTGAAATCCTGATAGAGCTCACGAGTCGGATCGTAAGACACGTTGAGCAGGCTGACCTGAGCCTGGGCGACACTGGACAAGCCCAGCACCAGGGCAATCGACAGCAGGGAACGGCGGGCAAAGCGGGCTTTCATGAGTTTTTTTCCTGTGGGTAAAATGATGTGTTGATGGTTGAAGTCTAGAGATGCAGCAGCGGAGCACGAACCAAGAAAAACTTTTATCCTTATTCCGAAGCGGGCGATTTGCTTTTCCACTTTCGTGAGGTTCGTGAAAATCCCGGCGGCATCACGGTGCACTGGCTGGCTCGCCAATGGCCGTGCGCAGATCCGCGAGGGTGACGACCCGGGGACCGTGCAAGGCAGCAATCCGCTCCACGTTCAGTCCCAGCCTGAGGATGTTGTCGTGGAGATTGACCGAGAACGGATTGGGCCGGGCCGGAGGCGGCACGCTGGCGGCAGTCGGGGTGTAGGCATCGCCTTCCACAAGGATTTTTTCTGCCGGCAGATAGACCAGCGCAAAGGCATCGCTGTGGCCACTCCCCACGATGCTGTGCACCTCGATGCTGCGCTGACCGTCAGACAGAACCTGCTTGCCATCAATACCGATGAAAGCCGGCTTCCTGCCCTTGCCGGCCAGGAGGTCAGGCTTGAGCGTGCGGGGAGCAGACCAGGCCTGGCGGTAATAGGGAATATTGGCTTGCGGAGTGACGATGGTGGCGCCCTCGGCCACGAAGGTACGCAGCCCACCGGAGTGATCGAAATGGGCGTGGGTATTCACCAGATAGCGGATCGGCTTGCCAGGGGCAATTTCCCTGGCCTTGGCGATCACGGCCAGGGAGCGCTCCTCATCAAGGGGCGCCTCCACGATGACCAGATGATCCTTTTGTTCGATCAGGACACTGTGATGGCTGCCACCGGTGAGATAAAAGACCCCATCCGCCAGCGGATCGGCCTTGACCAGCAGGGGCGCCCGGACGGCATTGGCGATTTCGGACGGCACGCTAATCGCCGCTCCGGCATTGAACCGGACCTCACTGACCTGCAGATCCAGAACCGGGTGCCCGCCCTGAATGCGTTCTATCCGGGTCGGAAAGGGTCTGCCCTCAAAGGTCTGATACTTGGAGAAACGGGTTTCCACCAGGGTGTCGCCAAGCACCGGGTTGTCAATCCAGGTCCTCACCCGCTCGACCTCATGGCGGGAATTGATGTGACCAACGAAACGATAGCGTCCGTCGAGCTTGAAGCGGATCTCCCTGCCACCCCCCTTGAGCGCTTTCGACCTTGCCTTGTGGGCCGCCGCCGCACGCAGGAAGCCCTGGGGCGTAGCCCAGATCTCCGCGGCCCGCTCACGTGCCGCAGCACTCTGGGGAACAGCGGCTGGCGCACCACCGCCGGCAGACGCTGAAGCCGTGGGCAGGTTCCAGGCCAGAGGGCCCGCCACGTATTGATCCACCCGCTGCTCCACCGGCACAGGCCTCAGCCGCCCCGCTTCAACAGCCTGAATACGCTGGATCTGTACCCGTGCGGCAGCCCTCTCGTAATCAATATCGGCGGTATAGCGCTTCAATTCGAAGCGCGGCCAGGGCAGGCTCGGATCGGGCGCCTGCCCAAACTGGAACGTGTTGCCGCTACCCGCAATCTGGACGCTCCGGGTGTCAGCACTGCCCAGGTTACGGATGGCAGACTCGAGGGTCTGGGCGCTGGCAGAACCCACTGCCAGCAAGGAAAGGGTGGTGGTGAGACCGAGCCAGGGGCGAAGGGACAAATGCATGGGATCTCCGGGAATAGGACTGACCCGGTTGAATCAGTCTGCTCCCGGAAACCTCCGCAAAATCCGTACCCACTTTGAATCTGCTCCGCCAGGGAACGCAACTCCCTGATTGCTCAGGAAATCCAGCCCTCCAGGCAAATCCGCGGGGACAGACGGCCATCAGGCCGGTGCTGCCTGACCAACAAGGATTGTTCAGTCCATTGCACCGGAGCAGACACATCGGAAAGAACACTTTCCGGACGCAGGCATTTCAGGCGAATGGCCTGCGGCACTCATTGAAGCAGAAACTCCTGCCCGAGCCTGTCCAGGCGGGCACGCACTTCAGTGGCGGAATGACGACAGAACACCATCGGAATTCCAAGCTCCTCGGCCTGCTTGCGCACATTGCGCATCAACATGTGGCTGGCCCGATCACACATGAACACCACCAGTCCGGTGCGGTGGGACAACTGGCGCCGACTCTCGGACGCCTTGCGGCCCGTCCAGTGATCAATACCCTTGATCCCGAACTGATCCGCCACCCGAAGAATCTCGTTGCGGACAGCCTCAATGCGATCCGCCCCAACAATCACTGCCTGCATGGTGAACACTCCTTTCTGACGTGCCTTCCGCACGAATGAAGACCCAGTGTGGAGGGTTGAGCAGGCACCGGGAAGCAAGAATTAGTGCTAAGCAATTCATGCCATGGGTTTGAGCAGCCGCCCCTCTCCCAGGCACCCCGGAAAACCGAAGGAGGATATGAAGGGAAAATAAGAAAACAAATAAAAAAGAATATTTTTCATATCCTTCCATAAAAAATACTGCTGCCATAGCAATTCCGGAAAAATCTTTTGTCATACTCCGTTTTTTTGATAAGCAATACAGAAAATAATCGTTTGGTCCAGCCGGGGCATTTGGCAAACTTGGCTCATTCCCATTTCTCAGGACGTCAACCTCATGCAACGCACATTCGCCCTCAAAACCTTTGTCGCTGCCATTGCTTTTGCCGGCACCCTGGGTAGCGCCTTTGCCGAACAGCTCAAGGTTGGCCATATCCCGGCCACCGGGCACGCCAAATTCTTCGTGGCCAAGGAGCAGGGCATCTTCGCCAAGGAAGGCCTGGATGTGGAACTGATCGAGTTCCAGAACTCCGCCGATGGCCTGAATGCGGTGATCGCCGGCAAGCTCGATATCGGCGCCTTCGGCACCACCGGGCCGATTGCCCATCTCTCCAAGGGCACCAAGCTCAAGATCATCGGCGGCATCATGGGCGGCGACGCAGCGCTGGTGGCCAGCCAGGCCAATGCCGGCAAGATCAAGGGGATCGCCGACCTCAAGGGCAAGAAGGTCGCCACGGTGCGCATGGCCTCCGGTGACGCGGTGCTCCGCGGCGCCCTCAAGGACAAGGGCCTCAACTGGAAGACCGACCTGCAGATCTTCGAACTGAAGAATCCCTCTGCGGTGATCGAAGCGGTCAAGTCCGGCCAGGTGGATGTGGGCCTGGTGTGGGGCCCCCACGACCTGCGCGCCGAGGACCAGGGCCTGAAGGTGGTGATCCACTCCACCGACCTGCAGCGCGGCCACCCCTGCTGCCGTCTGGTGATCACCGAGGCCAGCGCCGCCAGGAGCCCGGCCACGTGGGAGAAGTTCATCCGCGCGATCCTGAAGGCCGAACGCTTCACCGTCGAAAACAAGAAGGAGACCATCGAGTCGATCGCCAAGTACGTCAAGCTCGACCAGCAGCTCCTGTGGCGCGGCTATTACTCCGAGTACCTGGACCAGTCCACCGACCCGGATGCCAAGGGCGTGAAGCATTTTGCCGATGTGATGGTGAATAGCGAATTCATTACCAAGGCGCCCGATCTGTCCACCAGCATCGATGTCGCCCTGTATGAAAAGGTGCTGAACCAGCTCGTCAAGGAGAATCCCAACGACGCCTACTGGAAGAAGCTCCAGAAGGACTTCAAGCGGAAGAATGCCTGATGGCGGCAGAATTGAAGCTGGCGGGGGTCGGGTTCTCTTACGAGGAGACGACACCCATCCTGGAAAGGATTGACCTCACGGTGCCGGCCGGGCAGTTCGTCTGCCTGCTCGGCTCCAGCGGATCGGGCAAATCCACCCTGCTGCGGCTGCTGGCCGGGTTGCAGTTTCCCGACCAGGGCGCGCTTTTCTGGAACGGCCAGCCCATCACCGGACCCGGCCTGGACCGGGGGGTGGTGTTCCAGGATTACGCCCTGTTTCCCTGGATGACGGTGGTGGACAACATTGCGATTGCCATTGGCAAGGCCCGGCCGGGCACCCGCAAGGCCGAGTGCCGCACTCAGGCCTCGCGCTACCTGGCCCAGGTGGGGCTGGAGTCGGCCGTCGGCCAGTATCCCTTCGAGCTGTCGGGGGGCATGCGCCAGCGGGCCGCAATTGCCCGGGCCCTGGCCCTGCGCTCTCCGGTGCTGCTGATGGACGAGCCCTTCGGGGCCCTCGACCCCACCAACCGGGCCCGCCTGCAGGACCTCCTCATCACGGCATGGGAGACCGAGACACCCAAGAAGACCATCGTCTTCGTGACCCATGACATTGATGAGGCCCTGTACCTGGGGGACCCGGTGGTCG
>NZ_JAQUVG010000048.1 GCF_028693495.1 Zoogloea sp.
GGCTTGCCCGGGTAGGCGGGGATGTCGGTGATGTCGGTGGACAGCATCACGTAACCGATGAGCTTCTTCTGGCCGTCTGTGTCGGCGTATGCCTCGACGTAGGGAGGCTGGCCCTTGCGCTCCGAGAATGAGGTGGCACCGGGCATCACGTCCTTGCATGGCGCGTAGTCGCACATTTTGGGCGAGCTGGACAGCTCCGGCGGCAGCTTGACCTCGTAGGTGTCGGCGAGGCTGCTGCCTGCCAGCACAAGGCCGGTGAGCAGCGCTGCTGCGTGCCGGCACAGACGGCGCAGGGGGGTGAAGAGGGGGGGCTTCATGGGGACTCCGATGAATCAGCGTTTCGTGGAATTCTGATGCGGCCGGGGCACGGTGTCCTTAAGCTGGGTCAAGCACCAGGAATTGGCAGGGTGCCTTGGGGCGACACCCTGCCAGAGCTCAGGGGTGGGATGGGCCGAGCAGGCTGACGACGAGCTTCTCGGTGGCACCGAGAACCTGCTCGCTCATTTCCATCACCGCTGGGGCGTTCTTGCGCAACTCGCCCGGTGGGCCAGGCTTGCCGGCGGCCACGTCATAGTCGGACCAGGCCTGGTTCAAGGCTTCCACGACCCGGCGGGTTTCGGCCGGCAGCGCCTCGTTGCGGCGGATCCGGACGAGGTTGGCGGAGAACTCGCTGCGCGCGTAGCTCAGCTCCATCGTCGGGGCATTCGGGGTCATCAGGCCGCTGTCGCGGTAGAGGTAAAACATGCCGATGCGCTGGGACAGGAGGCGCATGCGGGCGGGCAGGGTGAGCCGGCGGGCGTCCTCGGAGCCGGTGCTGTTGATGGCCATCGCGAGATGCTGGGTGGCCGTCTGCAGGGCCTCGGTGTCGTCGTAGAGGGCCTTGGCGCCGGTGGCATCGGGTGTGGCGGTGAGGCGGGTGCGCACGGTGTTCCAGCGGGTTTCGACGGTGTTCAGCTGGGCACGGGTGGTTTCGTCGAGCCTGGCGGAGCGCAGGGCCGCCAGGTTCTGGTCGAGGCGGGAGACGGATTCGGCGAGCAGCCGGCGACCGGCCTCCGGGCTGATGCCCTGCTGCACCATCAGGTAGGCCTTGGTGGCGCGGGGGGCGAGCATCCGGCTCTGTTCGGCGAGGTCGGCGATGCGCTCATGGGGGGCGGAGGCATTGGCAAGCGCAGCGGGGCTGGTGCCCAGGATCAGCAGGCCTGCGGTCAGCGCTGCAGCGAGACTGGAGGTGAGGTGCATGGGGGAGGGCTCCGGGCGAAGGCCGCGGGACGCATGCGGCGGCTGAAAAAAACGGGGAGACGCGAGCGCCTCCCCCAATTGCTTCTTCATTTATCGACGTGTTGCAGGGTGCCGATTACTTCTCGACGATCATGCGGGTGCGCATTTCGAGGTGCAGTGCGTGGCAGAAGTGCGTGCAGTAGCACCAGTACACACCCGGCTTGTCGGCCTTGAAGGTGACCGACTTGGTTTCCTGGGGATTCACGATGAAGTTGATGTCGTACTTGGGGATCGCGAAGCCGTGGGTAAGGTCCTCCACCTTGTCGAGGTTGGTCAGGATGAGCGTGACCTCGTCGCCTTTCTTGAGCTTGAATTCACGCAGGCTGTAGGCCGGGGCCTGGGAGACCATCTTGACGGTGACCTTGTTACCGTTCCTGAAGACGCCGGAATCCTTGGCGTCCTTGATGGCATTGGGGAAATCATCCACATTGAAGACCTGCTTGGTCTTGACCTTCTCGCGCTTGACGATGATGAAGTCGTGGGGCTCCGGATAGACCGGATGGTCGGCGAGCATCGTCATCTTTTCGCTGCGGATGTCGATCAGCTGCTCGTTTTCCGGGTGCAGCGGGCCGACCGGCAGGAAGCGGTCCTTTGAGAATTTGCAGCCCACCGCCAGGAACTGGCCACCGGCTTCCTTGGTTTCGCCCATATCGGTGCTGATGTGACCCGGCTGGTAGTGCACGTCGATACGGTCCACCACGTACTTGATGTTCTTGTCACCGGCGTGGAACTTGATGGCGGCGTCCACGTTCCATTTGACGATCTGGCTGTCCAGGAACAGCGTGGTGAAGGCGTTGCCGCGGCCGTCGTAGGTGGTGTGCAGGGGGCCGAGGCCGATTTCAACTTCGGCGACAACGCTCTTGTTGAGGTCGTCGAGTTTGCCGTCGAGGAATTCCTCGACCTTGGCCAGGTCGATCACCGTGGCTGTGGGCGAGAGCTTGCCGGAGCAGATGAAGTACTTGCCGTCCGGACTGGCGTTTACGCCGTGGGGGTTCTTGGGCACTGGCACGTAGCAGGTGAGGGCAGTTTTCGGATCCTTGTTGGCTTCCCTGGTGCCATCCACGACCGGCACCTTGCTGTCGCCGATGGTCGTGAATTTGCCGTCCTTGATGGCCTGCTCGATGCGGCCCACATCGAAGAACACGCAGGCGTCCTTCTCGGCGGACATCATGTCCTCATACCTGGCGCCGCCTTCCACGTTGTACTGGTTGGCGGCGGCCAGACGGCCGTTGTAGGAGGTGGCGACGAGGTCCATGTTGCCGTCGACGCGGCACTGCCAGCGCACCTCCATGGTCTCGGCATCGACGCAGGTAAACAGCGTCTTGTACTTGGTCGGGTCGTCCACGTCGCGGCCGTCGTTGGGATGTGGGATGTGGAACTCGTTGCCGCAGAAGACGCGGGTGGTGTGGTTGATGGCAGGATCG
Source organism: Zoogloea sp. (assembly GCF_028693495.1). GTDB lineage: Bacteria > Pseudomonadota > Gammaproteobacteria > Burkholderiales > Rhodocyclaceae > Zoogloea. The sequence goes on from NZ_JAQUVG010000048.1 coordinate 2,703, forward strand.
ATCGGGTCGCGCTTGTCCGGGAAGATGCCGTGGAAGCCCTGGATGTTCGGGATTTCAGTGATCTTGTCGCACTCGAAGATGTCGCCGCGGATCCGCGCAATGCGGCCGTGGATCTTGTCGTTCACCCAGAAGTACTTGCCGTCGTAGGTGCCGTCCACATACGAGCCGTGGATGTGGTGGGTGTCTCCGGTCATGTACTTCAGGCTGCCGTCGGCCTTGGTGCCGAGGATCGCCTTTGATTCGTTGGTGATGCCCCAGCCGCTCATGCAGTCCACATTGAAGGTCGGGACACGCTTGATCTCACGGCCAGAGGGCAGGCCGAGGACACGAACTTCGCCCGAGTGACCGCCGGACCAGACCCCGTAGTAGGTGTCGAGCTGGCCCGGTGCAGGGTGCAGGTTGAGTTCTCCGGTAGCACCATGGGCCGTGGCGGCAGGCGCAGCGGGGGCACCCGCAGGCCCGGCTTCCTGTTTGCAGGATGACAGGCCGACCGACAAGCCGGCCCCGGCGAGACCGGCCAGCGCCGCGGTGTTCAGGAACTTGCGACGACCCGGAACGAGGTTCTGGTCGTCGTGCTTGATGTCTGCATTGCTCATTATTACTCTCCCTTATCCCTGGGCCGAAAGCGTCTGCGCTGCCTTGTACGGTGGCGCTCCAAGACGAAGCAGGGGGGGCAGGTCGAGCTGCATCCCGTTGTCCCTGCGACAATCTGTCGCAGAGAACAATAATCGGATGTCTGGCCAAACAAATTGATCAAGGCTAAGAATCTTGCGCACTTTTCAGGTTTTGGCGCAGGAACCTGAGAAGTCAGGTCTTGGGTGAGCCGCCTGCCTGAAGCAGCACCAGCAGGGCGCCGTCACCGCCGTCATGGGGACGAGCCTGGCAGAAAGCCAGAATATCTTCCCGCTGGGCGAGCCAGCCCCGGGAGAGGTGCTTGAGTACCGGCATGCGGCCGGGTGAACCGTGCCCCTTGCCGTGGATCACCCGCAGGCAGCGTCGTCCCTGCTGCAGCGACAGCGCGATGAACTGAGCGAGGCTGGCGCGGGCTTCATCCCGGGTCAGGCCGTGGAGGTCCAGTTCTCCCTGGACCACCCAGCGTCCCCGGCGTAGGTCGGTGAGCACCCGGCGCGGCAGGCCTGTGCGCAGGTAGGCGGCTTCGTCGCCCATGTCGAGCCGGTCTTCGAAGGTGAGGGGCGCCTCGATGGCTTCCCTTAGCACGTCCTGTTCGTCTGCTTCGCGCTGGATGGGACGGGGGGGCGGCAGGGGTCGCCCTACTTCTACCCGGTTCTTGTCCTTGAGGGGGGCGACGGCGCCGGCCACATGACGGAACAGGGCAGCCGGATCGTTGAGATTGACGTCTTCAATGGTGGTTCCGGGGGGCTCCCACTGATCCAGTGCGTGCACCCGGGGATTGTTCCGCTGCTGCTGGCGGCTCAGGTCCACCCGGCCGAAGTCCTTGATGGGCGACACGTCGCCCAGGGCGGCCCGGAAAACCGCACCTGCATCATTCTCGTCGATGCGAGCCTGCCGGCGCGGGAGGTCCGGTTCGGGCTCGAAAACCTGGGGGCGGGGGACCGGTGTCGGCCGTGGCCGGGCAATCTCGGCCCGGTTACCGCCCTGGATGGGCTGGACTGGCCCCACCTGCTTGCGAAAGAGCGCGGTTTCGTCGGCCTCCTCGAGATCGGGCACCCGTGCCGGGACGTGCCGGCGGGGTTTGCCGGCGAGAGCCATCGCCACGCTCTTGGCGGGAACTTGCCGGCGAATCGCCTTGAGGGCATCGAGCCCGCTGTTGCGCTTGTCCTTGCCCATGGTTGATAGTGCTTTGAAGAAGGGAAAGTCTGAAAAGCAAACGGACCGGAAAGTTCCGGTCCGTCTGAAGGGCGATGGGCAGGAAAATCAGCCAGCCAGCCCGAGGCTGTCCAGGTAGCGTTCGGCATCGAGCGCCGCCATGCAGCCGGTGCCTGCACTGGTGACCGCCTGGCGGTAGATATGGTCCTGCACGTCTCCGGCCGCGAAGACGCCTGGCACGCTGGTCGCAGTGGCATTGCCGTGGCGACCTCCCTGGGTCACGATATAGCCCCCTTCCATTTCGAGCTGGCCTGCGAAGATGTCGGTGTTGGGCTTGTGACCGATGGCGATGAAGACACCCTTGAGGGCGATGTCGCGGGTTGCGCCGGTCTTGGTGCTCTTGATGCGCATGCCGGTGACGCCGGTCTGATCGCCCAGCACTTCGTCGAGAGTGGCGTCCAGGGCCAGCTCGATCTTGCCGGCGGCGACCTTTTCATGAACCTTGTCGATGAGGATGCGCTCGGCCTTGAACTTGTCGCGGCGATGCACCAGGGTGACCTTGCTGGCAATGTTGGCCAGGTAGAGGGCTTCCTCGACCGCGGTGTTGCCGCCGCCGACCACTGCCACCTCCTGGTTGCGGTAGAAGAAGCCGTCACAGGTAGCGCAGGCCGACACACCCTTGCCGGAGAAGGCTTCCTCGGAGGGCAGCCCGAGGTACTGGGCGCTGGCGCCGGTGGCGATGATCAGCGCGTCGCAGGTGTACTCGCCCGCATCACCCACCAGGCGGATCGGCTTTTCGGCCAGATGGGTGGTGTGGATGTGGTCGAAGATCATTTCGGTGTTGAAGCGCAGAGCGTGCTTCTCGAAGCGGGCCATCAGTTCGGGGCCCTGGACGCCGTCAGCGTCGGCGGGCCAGTTGTCCACCTCGGTGGTGGTCATCAGCTGGCCGCCCTGGGCGATGCCGGTGATGAGCACCGGGTTCAGGTTGGCGCGGGCCGCATACACGGCGGCGCTGTAGCCGGCGGGGCCGGAGCCGAGGATCAGCAGCTTGATGTGTCGAGTGGCCATTGATGCGTCTCTTTCTGGTAGTCAGTGGTGCAAGAAGAGACGGATTATACGGCGGGCAGTTCCCGGATTGGCAGGGCGCCCCTGGTCCGGACGGCGGGCCTGCAGAAAAATGCTCAGCGAATCGGATGTTCTGCAGTTTGCTTTATACTGGGATGCCCATCGTGCGTGATCGTCGCGCACCGGCATCGATATTGATTCTGTGTCCTATCCAGGAGAGGCCTTATGACCGTAACCAGCTCCGTGTCCACGATTGCCTTGCGGACCTTTCCGATCTTCCAGGGCCTGGGCGATGACCGGCTGGCGGCCGTAGCCCGTTGCGCGATGATGCGGCGGGTTCCGCGGGGTTCTGCCGTGGTCCATGAAGGGGACCGTACCGATTTTGTCTATTTTGTCCTGACCGGCAACCTGAAGGTGATGGTCAGTGATGAAGACGGTCGTGAAGTCATCCTCACCATTCTTGGACAGGGTGAAATGTTCGGCGAAATGGGTGTGCTTGATGACAGCCCCCGCTCCGCTTCCGTGGTGGCCGTTTCCCCCTCCGATCTGGTGACGATCTCCAAGACCGATTTCAAGCGCCTGATGCAGGAGAACTTCGAGCTGTCCTGGCACGTGATGTGCAACCTGACCCGTCGCCTGCGGGACGCCGACCGGAAGATCGAAAGCCTGGCCCTGATGGATGTCTATGGCCGGGTGGCCCGCCTGCTGCTCGAGATGTCCGAGGAGGTGGATGGGGTCAAGGTCGTCCGCAAGAAGATTTCGAAACAGGATATTGCCAAGATGATTGGTGCATCCAGGGAAATGGTCAGCCGGGTCATGAAAGATCTGGGACTGCGTGGCCTGATTGAGGAAACCGACGGCGGCGTGATCCTGCGGGAAAAGATCTACGACTTGTGAAAAATCCGGAAATCCTTTCTGCAGCCCGTTACCCGGGTTGAAGAGGGGATGGCCGGAAACACTGGTCTATAATGCCAAGCGCGGCCCACTGCCGCGCTTTTGCTTTTACGTGCCGCCCGCAACACCGCAACGCCACTCATGTCTAATCTTCCCTCTACCCGGCCAGAGCCCCTGCCGGAAAAGATCGCCAGCCTTCTCCAGGAAGCCCGATGGTTGCTTCGCGGAGTGCTGGCCCTGTATTTTGCAATGATCCTGTTCGGGTACTCCAGGACCGATCCGGGCTGGTCCCATGCGGTCCAGGTGGAGTTGGTCGCCAATCCCGGCGGGCGTTTCGGGGCTTGGCTCTCGGATCTCCTGCTCTACCTGTTTGGTCTTTCCGCCTGGTGGTGGGTTGTTTTCCTGGGTTTTGGGCTGGCCATTGGTTTCCGGCGCCTGCAGAAGGTTTTCGGGGCCGACCGGCGCTCCTTTGCGGTGGTTTTTGTAGGGTTCGTCGTTCTCCTGCTGGCCAGCAGCGGCCTTGAAGCGATGCGTTTTCATTCGCTCAGGGCCACGCTTCCCCTCGAGCCCGGCGGCTTGATTGGTCTCGAACTCGGGGAGCTGGTGCTGCAGTACCTGGGTTTTACCGGCGGTACCTTGTTGTTCCTGGGCTTGATGGCAGGAGGTTTGAGCCTTTTTTCCGGGGTCAGCTGGGTGGAGGCGTCCGAGGCGCTGGGCATTGCGCTTGAGAAAGCGTGGCTGCTCCTGTCCCGCGGGGTGCATTCCTGGCAGCTCCGCAGGGGCGAGCACGAGGGGGATCCGAAGCGTGGGGAGAGGGGCGAGACCCGGCGTCGGCAAGAGGAGGAGGCTCCCTCGTCGCCGGTGCGTATCGAGCCGGCCATTGCCGGGCTTGAAAGGCCCCTCAGGAACGAACCCGAGACAGCCGCTCCGCTTGACCCCCCTGATCCGGCTGCCCCCCTGCCGGTTGCGCCTCCCCGGTCCGCTCGACCCGAGCCGGAGCCCGAGAAGCCTGTGCGGACGGAGGTGGAGAAGCCTGTACGGATTGAACGGGCTCATCAGGCCCACCTCTTCACCCCTGCGGATCTGTCTGCCGGGCCCTTGCCCCCCTTGACCCTGCTGGACGAGCCTTCCCATGACGTGGAACCGCCCTCCACCGAAGTCCTGGAATTCACCTCTCGCCTGATTGAGCGCAAGCTCGCGGATTTTGGCGTTGAGGTGATGGTGCTGGCGGCCTATCCCGGCCCGGTGATCACCCGTTTTGAAATCGAACCGGCCGTGGGCGTGAAGGGGAGCCAGGTGATGAACCTGGTCAAGGATCTGGCGCGAGCCCTGTCGGTGGTGAGCATCCGTGTCGTCGAGACCGTACCCGGCAAGACCTGCATGGCTCTGGAATTACCCAATCCCAAGCGCCAGACGGTACGCCTCTCCGAGATCCTCGGTTCGAAGGCCTACCATGACATGCACTCCCCGCTGACGGTGGCTTTGGGGAAGGATATCAGCGGTCAGCCGGTGGTGGCCGACATTGCCAAGACTCCCCATCTGCTGGTGGCCGGCACCACGGGTTCGGGCAAGTCGGTAGGCATCAATGCGATGATCCTGTCCCTGCTCTACAAGTCCGAGCCGACGGATGTGCGCCTGATTCTGGTAGATCCGAAGATGCTTGAATTGTCCATCTACGAGGGCATACCCCATCTGCTGGCGCCGGTAGTGACGGACATGAAGCATGCAGGCAACGCCCTCAACTGGTGCGTCGCCGAGATGGAGAAGCGCTACAAGCTGATGTCCGTCGTGGGCGTGCGCAATCTGGCCGGCTACAACAAGGCGGTGGCCGAAGCGGTCAGGGCCGGGGCACCGCTCAAGAATCCCTTCTCGATCACGCCCGATGCGCCCGAGCCCCTCGAGAAGCTGCCTTACATCGTGGTGATCATCGACGAGCTGGCTGACCTGATGATGGTGGTGGGCAAGAAGGTCGAGGAATTGATCGCCCGTCTCGCCCAGAAGGCCCGGGCCGCAGGCATTCACCTGATTCTGGCGACCCAGCGCCCCAGTGTGGATGTGATCACTGGCCTCATCAAGGCCAACATCCCGACCCGCATGGCTTTTCAGGTCTCGAGCAAGATCGACTCCCGCACGATTCTCGACCAGATGGGTGCTGAGACCCTGCTGGGGATGGGCGACATGCTGTACCTGGCGCCGGGTACCGGCCTTCCGACCCGGGTGCACGGAGCTTTCGTGGCCGACGAAGAAGTGCATAAGGTGGTGGAGTTCCTCAAGTCCACCGGTGAGCCCGACTACATCGAAGGCATCCTCACCCCCTCGGAAGAAGAGGGCGGAGATCTGCTGGGAGGAGGAGAGGGCGGCGAGGGCAGTGAGGCCGACCCCTTGTACGATCAGGCAGTCGAGGTGGTCATCAAGACCCGTCGTCCGTCCATCTCCCTGGTGCAGCGGCACCTGCGGATTGGTTACAACCGGGCAGCCCGCCTGATCGAACAGATGGAGCGCTCCGGCCTGGTGACGCCGATGGGTGCCAATGGAAACCGGGAAGTGGTTGCGCCGGCCCGGGAAGGAGAATGATGATTCGCAGATCCGCCGTCCTGCTGGCCCTGTTGCTGGCATCTGGCATTGCCCGGGCTGATGGCCTGACCCAGTTGAAGCAGTTCATGGACGGCACCCGCACGGCCCGGGGCAGTTTCGCCCAGCAGGTCTTTTCCAAATCCGGACGCAAGCCCCAGCAAGCAAGTGGCACCTTTGCCTTTGCGCGGCCTGGCAAGTTCCGGTGGACCTATGACAAGCCGTACGCCCAGCTCCTGGTAGGAGATGGCAGTACCCTGTGGGCTTACGATCAGGAGCTCAATCAGGTCACCACCAAGAAGCTTGGCCAGGCCCTCGGGAGTACGCCGGCAGCTATCCTGGCTGGGGACAACGCCCTGGACAGGAATTTCGTGCTGAAGGATGCCGGCGCGGCGGATGGCCTCGAATGGGTTGAAGCGGTCCCCAAGGCGGATGACAGCAGCTTCGAGCGGATCCGCCTGGGCTTCTCGGGAGGGCAACTCCGGTCCATGGTGCTGTTCGACAACTTTGGCCAGACCACTGCACTCCAGTTTGTCCAGATCGAACGCAATCCTGCCCTTGACAGTGCCCAGTTCCGTTTCGTGCCGCCCAAGGGGGCTGATGTGGTGGGTGACTGAGTTTCCTTCCCCGCGTGTGCCCATGAGCGATCTTTTCGATGCCATCGAACCGCCCCGCCAGCCCCTGGCCGAGGCCATGCGTCCCCAGCACATCGATCAGGTGATAGGCCAGAGGCATCTGCTCGGTCCCGGCAAGCCTTTGGCTCTGGCCTTCCGGTCCGGCAAGCTTCATTCGATGATTTTGTGGGGGCCGCCGGGGGTGGGCAAAACAACCCTGGCACGCCTGATGGCCAGGGCCTTCGATGCAGAATTCATTTCCCTGTCGGCGGTGTTTTCGGGAGTCAAGGACATCCGCGAGGCCATTGCCCGGGCAGAAGTGGACCGTGCCCGGGGGCGTCACACGATCCTTTTCGTAGACGAGGTTCATCGCTTCAACAAGGCGCAGCAGGATGCCTTCCTGCCTTATGTGGAGCAGGGGTTGGTGACTTTGGTCGGAGCGACCACCGAGAATCCGTCCTTCGAGGTGAATTCAGCCCTGTTGTCGCGGGCGACGGTCTATGTGCTGGAGTCCCTGACTCAGGCAGAGCTGGTTGAGTTGTTTGAACGAGCCCGTGCTCATGCCTGTCCGGAACTGGTCTTCGAGGAGGACGCCCGGGATCGAATCACCGGATTTGCCGATGGGGATGCCCGCAAGTTGCTCAATCTGCTGGAGCAGGTTCAGACCGCAGCCGCTACTGCCGGGGTCAATCCGGTGACGCCGGCCTTCATCGAGGATGCCTTGTCCCGCAACCTGAGGCGTTTCGACAAGGGTGGCGAGGCTTTCTATGATCAAATCTCGGCCCTCCACAAGTCGGTGCGGGGGTCTGACCCGGATGCCGCTCTCTACTGGCTGTGCCGGATGCTGGACGGAGGTGCGGATCCCCTTTACCTGGGGCGGCGCCTGGTGCGGATGGCCGTCGAGGATGTGGGTCTGGCGGACCCCCGGGCCCTGGAGCTATGCCTGAATGGCTGCACCACCTACGAACGACTGGGTTCGCCGGAAGGAGAACTGGCCCTGGCCCAGGCGGTGGTTTTCCTCGCCTGCGCGGCCAAATCGAACGCAGTGTACAAGGCGTATAATGCTGCGCGCCAGTTTGTGAAGCAGGATGGGTCCAGGCCTGTTCCCATTCATCTGCGTAACGCTCCCACGAAGCTCATGAAGCAGATGGGCTACGGCAGGACTTACCGTTACGCCCATGATGAACCAGAAGGTTATGCAGCTGGAGAAAACTACCTGCCCGAGGGCATGTCTGCACCCGGATGGTATGAGCCTGTGGGCCGGGGCCTGGAAGTCAGAATTGCTGAAAAGCTGGCGCGCCTGCGCGAGCTTGACCAGGAGTACCAGGCAAAAAACTCCGGTCAGACCCGCGCAGGGCAGGGGTAGAACTAGTGAATCTGGGTAAGAGGGTGGGCCGCAACAAAGCGCGCGCAGGCATCCCGGAAACGGCGAGCCTTGTCCTCGTCGCCCCTTTGCTCAGCTTCATCGACCAGGTCGAGCATGAACTGGGTGAGAAGCAGGGTTCCTTCCTTGGTTTGAACAAGTCCGCAGGCAATCTGGGCGGCGGCCACATCCGGTATGTCGTGGTGTTCTGCAATGATCGCCACGTCTTCGTCGGTGAGGTCACAGTAGTCCAGGCAGTCACGCATGGATAGCATCGGGATTCTCCTTCGGTGGTCTCATGGGAATAACGCCGTCTGAGGGCGTCTTGCTTTAAATATTGACGTGTGAGTTTGTTAAAGCAAGAAAAGTTTCGTCTGTCCGACGCTATTAAATTCTTGATTTCTATTGAATCGTGAATATATTGCGAAGCAAGTATGTTGCGCTGCAATATAACTGAAAAGCCTCAGGAGTGCAGAGCAATTTTCGCGCCGGGGCATAATCGAACAGTTTGTTTTTTATTGGATGAAGGATTGTCATGCTTGATGTGCAACTGCTGCGCAGCCGACTGGATTTTGTTGCGGAGCGTCTCGCAACCCGGGGTATGAGCCTCGACGTGGCAGCCTTCCAGGCGCTTGAAGATGAGCGCAAGGAGCGTCAGACCCGTACCCAGGATCTCCAGGCCCGGCGCAACGCCCTGTCCAAGCAGGTTGGGCAGCTCAAATCCAAGGGAGAAGACACCACCGCGGTGCTGGCTGAAGTGGCCGGTCTCGGTGATGAGCTGAAGGCCAACGAGGTGGCTCTGGCCGATCTCCTTGAGCGCTTCAACGCCTTTGTCGCCGGCTTGCCCAATCTGCCCCACGAAAGCGTGCCTGTAGGCAAGTCCGAGGAGGACAATGTGGAGGTCCGGCGCTGGGGCACTTTGCCCAGCTTCGATTTCCAGGTGCGGGACCACGTGGAGATCGGGGCACGGCTGGGCGGACTGGATTTCGAGACTGCGGTTAAGATCTCGGGGGCCCGTTTCACCTTGATGAAGGGGGGACTCGCCCGTCTGCACCGGGCCTTGGCCCAGTTCATGCTGGACACCCACACAGGGGAGCATGGCTACACCGAGCTTTATGCCCCTTACCTGGTTAACGCCGACAGCATGTATGGCACTGGCCAGCTGCCCAAGTTTGAGGAAGAGCTGTTTTCGGTGCCCAAGGCCGATGGCAGCAAGTTTTATCTGATCCCCACTGCGGAGGTGCCGGTTACCAACATCGTCCGTGGCGAGATTGTCCCTGCGGAGCAGCTTCCCCTGAAATTCGTCTGTCACACGCCGTGTTTCCGCTCCGAGGCGGGCAGTTATGGCAAGGACACCCGGGGCATGATCCGCCAGCACCAGTTCGACAAGGTCGAGCTCGTCCGGATCGAACGGCCAGAGAATGCCTGGGAGGCTCTGGAGGAGCTGACCGGCCATGCGGAAACCATCCTGCAGAAGCTGGGGCTGCCTTACCGCAAGATTGTCCTGTGCTCGGGCGATATGGGTTTTGGGTCGGCCAAGACCTACGATCTGGAGGTGTGGCTGCCTGCCCAGAATACCTACAGGGAAATTTCCTCCTGCTCCTGCTTCGAGAGTTTTCAGGCTCGCCGGATGCAGGCGCGCTTCAAGAATGCCCAGGGCAAGAACGAGACTCTGGCCACCCTCAACGGTTCGGGCCTGGCGGTGGGGAGGACTCTGGTGGCGGTACTCGAGAACTATCAGCAGGCCGATGGTTCAGTGCACATCCCGGAGGTCCTGCGCCCTTACATGGGTGGTCTGATGGTGCTCGAGCCTGTTCTCTGAACGGCTCCATCACGGCGTGAGAGAAACCGGGCTGACCCCGGTTTTCCTTCACGCCAAAAAAGAGTAAATTAGAAAATTATAATTTACCGGAGCAGCGAGTATGAGCAGTAAATCCTTTGTCCAGATCACCGGTGACCTCAGCAAGGGTCTCAAGGCGCTTCATGCAGAAATTCCCGGCACCATGAAGGGTTTTTCGGCCATGGCCAAAGAGTCCATGCAGGAAGGCTCCCTCAGCGCACTCCAGAAGGAGCTGATTGCGCTGGCCATTGGTGTCTCTGCCCGCTGTGATGGTTGTATCGGATTTCACGTCAAGGCGCTGATCCGTCTCGGTGTTACCCGGGAGCAGTTGATGGAGACCCTGGGCATTTGCACTTACATGGGGGGCGGGCCGAGCCTGATGTATGCCGCCGAGGCGGTACGGGCGTACGATGAATTTACCGAAGCAGCCAAGCCCATGGAATAACTGGTATTTTCGGAAAATTGCTATATAATTGATGGCTTCGATCACCGGCAGGTGAGCATCAAAGCCTGGAGAGATGGCAGAGTGGTCGAATGCGCCGGACTCGAAATCCGGTATGCGGTTATACCGCATCGAGGGTTCGAATCCCTCTCTCTCCGCCAGGAATCAATGACTTGGGCCACTTTCGGGTGGCCCAAGTCACGTCAGGCAACTGTGAAAGTGCCAAATAAACCTCGACTCTTTCGCACTCTTTCGCGTTGATTTGAAACGAATCTTAAAAAAGTTTTTGGCACGCTCCTGCGTGTAGACACCACCAGAGTCCGAACCCTGTAAGAGTCGAACCGGCACCAAAACCAAAAGCGATGTGCTTGATCATCAGTCGATCACCTGGAGCATCACCCCGTTAAACTTCGGAGGCCCGTCGCTCGGCTCAAGCACAAGGCACCCAGATTCGACCTCAGCCTTGAGCTTGTCGAAGCTCGACTTTGTGATTCGAATTTCTTCAGGCTTGACCCTGCGGCTTTTCTGTTCCCAAGCGATGAGGTTGAGCAGCTCAGATGTGACGGTCATCAATACGCCTTTCCACCGGGCTTGAGCCTGTTCTCGATCTTGTGGTCCTCACGCCGGGCGTTGTAGGCCATCTTGGCTGCCAACGCCGATCCAAGGTCCAGGCCAAGAGCTCCTGCCAAGTCAAAAATGCGGATACACGCATCAGCAAGCTCGACGGTGACTGCCGGAAACTCGGGCAGCTTGTCGTCTTGCAGCCCTTTGCGGTGACCCTCCATCGCCTCACTGACCTCGCTGTGGATGAGGCACAACTTCTCGGCAACTAGAGCTTTGCCAAGTCGAGTCCCTTCACAAGCCTGCCGGCGAAGATCGATGTCGGTTTTTAAGTCATGCCACCAGCCGGCGTTAAGGGATGCTGAGTGGCACACTTCGACCAACAGGTCGACGGATTCAGTGAGTTCGTTACGAAGCAGGTTGCTCATTTTGCACCTCTTTTTCGTTGCTTGTCAGTGCCGGCCAGCTCACTGGGAACAATGGGCGGACGATGTTGGCGATCTGCTGTGCCACCTCGGAGGTCTCGGCCTGGGCATGGGGGTCGAGCCGTTGCTTACACACCCGGGCGAAGAACATCAGCGAACCAGTCCAGATCCACTCGGTCATGGTGTTCTGCGGTAGGATCATGCGGGCCTGCTCGGGGGCGACGCCGCACTTGAGAAGCTCGTTGTAAATCTCAAGTGCGAGATTTACAGTTTGCTTTGCGCTGTCATTGGCGTAGACGTTGTGCTGAACCACCCCACTCGACCCCTGCTTGGCCCCGTCGGTCGGTCGGCCGCGCCACACCTCGGGGAAGTAGAACTCAGGTTCTCTGTCCACGTAGCGCCGGCTCACTTCGTTCCACACGCCGCCAACTTGGTGCTTGACCAGCTGTCGTGCCACGAAGATCGGTGCCTTGATGCGCAGCTGGATGCTGGTGTGGGCGAACGGTGACCAGTGGTTGTGCTTGGCGAGGTAATGGATGAGCTTAGTGTCTGCCTTGGATAACGCACGCGGGTTATGCCAAAACGTGGCCTCGGGGTCACAGGGATCAGGCGTGAGAGCCGCTTCGCTGTACGCCCAGTCGCTCATCTTGTCGAAGCTGACCCTGGCCGCGTTGACGACCGAGAGGTCCGAACCCATATGGTCGACGTGGTCGACCTTGATCGGTGTGATCTTCATACCTCGACCACCTCCTTGGCCGGCGCGCGCAGATGTTCGAACATGGCCTTGGCCTCGGCGTCAGTGCCGTAAGCAATGACCAACAGGGCCTGGACCTGCTTGGGGACGGAGCGGTCGTTTTCGTAGCGGCTGCCGCCGGACTGGGTGACGAACACTTGCTGCCAGAACTGCGACTGGTTGATGCCGAGTTCACCGATCGCGGCCCGGCTGACCCCGACGTCTTCGCCGCCAAGCGCGAGAGCGCGCGTCGGCAAGGCAAGGAGTTCTTTGTGGGCACCACGCCCGGGAAAAAGGTCGGTGGGCATGGCCGCGACGACACGAGGGCCACGACACCCAGCATGCTTGGGAACATGACCGAGCGGCAAGCCCTTCATCGCCAGCTGCTGAACGAGGAAGGGGGAGCCAAGGCCGAGGCTATCAAGGAGGAAGCGCGGATGAACATCGGCATCCTCGCCGACATCTGGCTCAAGCAGGGTATCGACGAGCGCATCGTCAGCGAGGTGAGCCAGAACGTGGCGCCTGCTCAGCGAGAAGCGGCTGTGGCCATCATGAGCTGGGTGGCCAGGGGCTTCAAAGGCGCTGACGGTGAGGTGCTCGTGCCGGAGAGCCTCATCAAGAGCTACGGCAAGGATGCGCCGAAGCTGATCGATAACGCCTACACGCTTGCAGCCAAGCAAGGTCTCATCGACACGACTTCGACAGATGACGCGCATCAGCATGTCATGAAAGAGGTTACGGCCCTCACGGATAGGTACGGCACTGACGCCGACGTCGTGTTCGACGCGATGACACCGATTGCTCAGGCCAAGTTCACCGAGGCGCTCAGCTCCAACTCCAGGAAGGAGTATTTGTCGAAGATCGAGCCCATCGCCAAGGCTCTTCGCACCATCGCCAACGGCGGTGAGATCAGCAAGGCTCAAGACGAAGCCCTCGACAGCTGGTTCGGCCCTCGCAAGAACGAAGTGCTCGATCACTTCTACGAAGAGAAGACCCAGCCGAAGCAAGGCGTCGACGACGGTCAGGATGATGAAGAGGTAATCTCCGGCCTTGCCGAAGACAACGCCTTCGCCCAGCGTGAGGAGCAGGGCCTGTCCGAGTCGACTGAGCACGGCTTCACCAAGGTCAAGGAGGAGAGCTACTACCAGCACCGCGACAAGGGGGCTAAAGAGGCCGGGGAATACTTCGACCTCACCAACGAAGAGCACCGTGTCGCCCTTGACGAGCTGAAGGCTGGGCGTGTTCGCGCCGCCAAGGAAGAGGGTGACGAGCCGTCGCTGCGCACAATCTCGACCGTGGGCTTCGTCGACCGTGAGATCGAGAAGCGTCAGCACCAGAAGGCCGTCGATCAGGCGGGTAAGCGCAAGGCCGTGCGTGAGTACGCCCGCAGCCTGGGCAAGGACGAGGGGGGCCTGAGCAGTGAGGAGCTGACCTTCGCCAAGTCGCTGCCGGCTGCGGAGCTCACCCCGTCCGAGCGCAGGGCCGCAGAGGCTGAGTCGAAGGCACTGCACCCCAACGAGATCGGAAAGATCCGGCGCGAGATCGCCGAGCGTGAGCTGGGGATGAAGGCGCCGAAGGCGCCGGGCAAGGACGCCAGCGAGTTCCAGCGGAAGTTCCACGAGATGGATCTCAGGGATCACGACCGCGCGGTGGACAGCGCCCTGGCCAAGCTCAACAAGGATCGCGTGGCGGTTCGCGTCACCAAGAGCGAGATGCCCAACGACCTGGGCTTCACCCGGCAGGACGTGACCGACCTCCAGATGAAGTCGCTGGACCTGAGCAGATTCAACGCGCTTGTCGACAGGGGTGTGCTGGTCTTCGACAACGGGTCGAAGTCGGGCAACTACTACGCCACCACGGCGCGCAAGATCATCTCCCTGGTGGTCAGAAAAGCCGGTGACGCCGGGTTCACCGGCTCATTCAACGAGCCGGGCAACCTCGTGCGCCTGTACCGCATGCTGCAGGATGGCGTGACCTCCATCATGGAGGTGCGCGGCTTCACCCGCGTCGGCTACATCGACAAGACGGCACCGAGCAGGAAGGACGTCAAGCCTGTATGGATGAAGGCGGGCAAGGGTAACCAGAACTTCCCCGACGTGCTGCCGCTTACCGCCAAGATGAAGGTTGGGGATGCACGCGCCCAGCAGAAAGCATACGACGCCGAGCAGGAGCGTCAGTCTGTCGTCGAGCGGGCCATCCTGCAGAGCAGCGGCAAGGCCATGCAGTTCCTGATGGCAAAGCGCCTGCGCAGCTTCATGCTGAGCGACAAAGACTACGCCCGCCTGGGTAAGGGCGACAGCAAAGCGAAGGCGAACCACGACGTGGCCAGCAAGGCGCTCGCCGACTTCCACGACGCAGGTGACGAGGCTGTGCTGAAGCAGGCCCTCAAGGCGATCACCGGCAGCGGTGAGCTTCACTACACCCCGCGCGAAGCCGGCATGATGCTGCAGCTGGCACGTCACATGCTGACCCCGAAGCAGGTGAGCTACCTGCGCGGCCTGAAGAACGACCTCGGTCGCAAGCCCTCTGACAACCGCTTCATCACCGCGCGCGATGCGACCCTCAAGTTCTTCGACAAGGACCAGCGCTTCGAGGGCCTGAAGAAGGGCACAGAAGATGCGGTCGACTGGCGCGAGCGTGCTCTGTCGGCCATCAACTGGAAGCTCAACACCGCCAAGCGGGCCGAGGCTGCAGCCTCTGTGTTCAACGAGACGGGTAACCTCGACGACGTCACCGATGCTCTGTACCACATCACCGGCGACGAGCAGTACAACAAAACAACGACCCCGAGCGAGAACAGCCGTGGTGTTGGCCCGGACGACGACATCCAGAAGTGGGGCACGCTGCGCGACGACCCGGCCAAGGCCGTCGGCACGAAAGGCACGGCTATCCACCGCAACGAGCGTGGCATGGCCAAGGGTGACGACGACTACGCGACAGGCATGATGGCCGGAGCGGGTGACTCGACACGCCTCGCCAAGGACTCTGTCACCGGAGTGCGTGAGGTGAAGACTGGGGTACAAGGAAGGTCTGAGCCCGCGGCTGCGACCGTGAAGGCCGAGACGCCCCGAGTGGACTTTGTGACGGCCACCCTGCGGCTTGGTGAAGCGGAGGTACAGCGCGACGCCGACGGCACCGAGAGTTTCGTGCGACCCATTAAGGCTGACGGCGTCGAAGTGGGTCGCATTGCCTACACGAAGAAAGGTGGGGTGCTCACTGAGATCAACGCGCTTGACCTCAACGCGGCAGCGTCGGCGCCCGAGAACGGCATCGACTACCGTGTTGTCGAGCGCCTGCTCAAGGGGCAGAATGGCGACGTTCAAGTTCATGGGATCACCGATGAAACAAGAGGATTCTGGAGTGACTTTGGCGCTGATGCCAACGGAGTTATCGCCCCGAGAAGCGTGGTTGCGCGACAAGCTGGGGAATCGCGCCCAGTACGTGTCGCAGCTGTCAGCAAGAGATCGGAGGCGGCAGCTGCAGGAACTGGGGTGGCCCCCGGGGTACGACCCGTTCAGGGAGGGGATTCTGTAGCACCCGTCCGCTCCATGCCGATGAACTTCGCCGACGGCACCGTGTATGGTGGGATCACACACGCGATGCGGCCGGAGTTCAAGGGCAAGAGCACAATCGACCTGATCCAGAGCGGGGATCGCAAGGCCACCACTCGCGCAACCAATCCAGAGGTGTCAGTTGGCCAAGAGCTCGACATGACCGGCAAGGATGGCACGAAGGTTCGCGTGCGCGTCACCAAGGCGCCGTATCAGCTCAAGCTGTTTGGTGACGTGCGAGATCAGGCGAACGCCGAGAAGTGGTCGAAGCTCGAAGGTTGGAGCCCGGAGGTTTTCGCGCACTACGCCGAAAAAGGGGCGTGGCAGTTCCAGTATGAACGGGTGAGGGTGAATGGTGAGGCCGAACGAACGGATTCTGTAAACATCTGGCACGCGACAGGTGAAAACGCAGAACTCAGCAACCTTGCTGCACGGCCTGTCGAGCTCAACGGCCGTCGGTACTTGTCGGTCGAACATGCGTACCAGAGCTGGAAGTCGGGCGCATTTGACCAACAGACCTACGACAAATACACGTCGGCTGGGGTAAAGATCGCCGGCAACAAAGGCACCAAGACGGAAGGCAACTGGAACATCAAGCTCATGGAACGCATCATGCAGCGCTCCTTCGAGCAGAACCAGAGCGCTCGTGAGGCCCTGCTGGCCACGGGGAATGCGAGACTCACACACACCCAGGACAAGGGCGTGTGGGCCAAGGAGTTCCCGCGCATCCTGATGGAGATCCGAGACTCGTTACTCAAGAGGTCTAAGACTAAAGCCGACGTCCTAGTCACTGAGCATCCAGCGAGTGGGTATCGAGAGTGCACCCAGCATACAAAGCGGTGATGGCCATGGAGGGCACGCTTGGCGCCGACATCAGCGACAACGTGCGGGCGCTCAACAGCTGGATGGTGACCTACCAGAACTTCCGCCTGCTCTCGACGACGCTGTTCATCTCCTTCGCTGACGTGGTCGGTCTGGTGGTGAACGGCGGCGAGCTGGGTGACGCATGGGAAGCCTTCACGACCGGCGTCAAAGAAGTGAAGCTGGGCTGGTCCAACAAGAAGAGTGACGACACTAAGGCCAAACGGGCGGAGATGTGGGGCACGGTCGACGCAGGCAGCATGATGGATGCCCTGGGCCAGACTTACGGCAGCGTGTTCCTCACTGGTACGGCGCGGCGCATGAGTGACAGCCTCTTCAAGTGGAACGGCATGGAGGCCTGGAACCGGGCCATGCGTATCACGGCCACAAGTGTGGCTGAGCGCGTCATCAAGCAGTACCACTCGGAGGGCTTCGACGCGGCTGACCCCGCGGCGGTGGCCCGCTTCGAGGAGCTGTTCGGCAAGGGGTTCGACCCGAAGGCGATCAAGATGGGTGCCGACGGGGGGCTAGACATGAACGACCCCAAGAACCAAGCGGCGGTCTCGAAGTGGGTGAACGGGGCGATCCTGCGCCCCAACGCGGCTCAGCGGACGATCTGGGGCAGTGACCCGCACTACCAGATTCTCTGGCACATGAAGCAGTTCACCTACACCTTCCAGAACGTGATTCTGGCCAAGGCGGTGGGGCAGGCAAAGCTGGGCAACTACCGGCCTGCGCTGGCAGCGATGGCCGGCTACGTGCCAGTGATCATTGCCGCTGACGCCATCAAGGAGCTGCTCATCCCGGGCGACGAGCCTGGGTGGATGAAGAGTGGGCTGGCCGGCATGCTGCAGCACGGCGTGGATAGGGCGGGGCTCCTGGGTATCGGGCAGATGGGCTATGACGCCTTCGCCACGGACTTCGGTGTGGGGCTAACCGGCCCGGCGGTGAGTCAGGTGCTGCACGCACCGTTCGACGACCCGTCCAGGACGGCGCTGCGGGCTCTACCGTTCGGAAACTTGGCAGGACGAATGGCTAACTGAGGAGGTTTATGTGCTCCGTCATATGTTCCAAAGTTCCGAAATTTTGGGCGTTTGACGGGGCGCAACACAGTTGTGGGCTATTCGCAACCGGATTACATTGTAATGGCCGGCTCTCACGTTTTGGAACTTTGGAACAGCCACTTTTGTAAGTGGCTGTTTTTACTATATATTTTTGTTCCGAAATTTAATATATAGGTTAGCTATAGCACTTCAAAATCGTCTCACACATCACTTCTCTTCCTGTAACTGAAGTTTTTAGGATTGGAACGGAACAAACCATTTTCAGAAGTTGGGGTTTTTCACCATTTTATGTTAAACAGATAAAACACGTTTACCCCTCTCCCGTCGACGCGGTAAAACTGGTATCCAATACCTCCGCATGTCTCACATCGGGCGCTCTCGACTCGGTCAGGTGCGATGTACGAAGGGTTGTTGCAAACACCTTCGCCGGTCAACCTGTCCCATTATTGAAAACCGTCAACGTCGCAGTCCTGACATTTGCGCCATTGGATCTTGCCTTTGCAAAGGTCTTGCAGCTCTTCGGCATCCATTGTTGTACTGACTCTCATTTGGTCACCCGATGCTGAAATTCAGTTTTTTATGCAAGCTGAGATTATTGATGTGGTCGGCAACACGGACCCTCATCTCGGCAAGATCCGACGAGTTTTGCCACACACCGTCGAGATGTGACTTTACCCATTGGATGTACCTGTACTTGATACCCTCCCAACCACCGTCGCCGTTTGAGTACACGCAGTAAGTCACCCATGTTGGGGTCTGCCAGAGGTTTTCCTCATTGCAGTGCAGGTTGATGCCCATTATTCGTTACCTCCTTCGTTTCGTTGTTTTTGGGCGATTAAGCCATGCAGATCAGCCGCTACTTCAAGCACAGGGACACCCGACTTTCTGGCAATCTCGCCGATGATGACTGTGAGGCATTCAAGGACGAACAGCGGGTCACCGTAAGACTTGACACTGCCGACGATCTCATCGCCCTTCTCGGCAAGGAAAACCTCTAGGCATCGATTACGCACCGGAACCCACCTCGTCCATCATCTGGACCAGGGCTTCGTTCACGCTGTCTCGGTAGAGGTCCATGATCTCGTTGCGGCCCCAGCCGGTTTTAGCCTGAAGTTTGGCGTGAAAAATGTCTTGGATTTTCAGAAGCAGTTTTCTGTTCATTGTTGTCTCCTAATGGGCGCCGCCGGCCCGGCTTTTTCCTGAAGCCCCTGCTCCTTTCAAAGGTTGGGACGGCCGACGGCAGTGGGCGGTCTATTAAGCTCTAACGACAGAGCGTGTGAGAGTAGAAATACTATTTGGCAAGGCGGTTTATTTTTGGCAATGTGATCTCGTCAGAGGGCGGAAACCCGCATCCAGCAAGCCTTTCGAGAGATAGGTGTAACGGTTCAAACGGACTCGAAATCCGGTATGCGGTTATACCGCATCGAGGGTTCGAATCCCTCTCTCTCCGCCAGGAAACTCAGAAAAGCCCTTGATTTTAAAGAGCTTTTTTTGTGCGCCCAGCATGGGCGCACTCCTGCGGGTGTAAGTCCCGCCGTAAGTTGATCACAGCGAACGAAGTGAAGCGCAACTGCGTGAGGGCGACCGATCGTGGGAAGGAAGCGTGGAGCATAAGCTGCGAGCCGATGGACAAGAATCGGATAGAAGGCGCTGCCGAGCAGGGCGATCGGGCGTGAAACCGCGAAGCTCTCGTGATCAAGGCGAAGTGGCGTACATCCGGCGGTTGTGCAGCGAAGGAGTGCGTTCTTACCTGGGGAGATCTCGCCTTGTGCCTGAAAGGGCGACGGTGATGAACCGGAGCGAGAAGTCAGCCGCGGCCGTAGTAGCTGCCGGTATGGGGTGAAGGGCCAAACGAGTAGGAGAGCCGAAGGCCGTGTCGCTCGGACGTGCAGTGCATCAGAAGCCCGCGTCTGCGGGGCGTATCGCAGGAGGGCGAGGTGAAGCCGAGCCTGAAGGGATGCGTGATGAAACACGGATGGCGCGGGGCGAAACTGGAAGCTCAGGGCGAGACGACCTGCTTGCACAGGCGCTCGCGAAAGCGAACATGGAGGCGGCGTGGAAACGCGTCAAATCCAATCGCGGCAGTGCTGGGGTGGATGGGTTGTCGATCGCCGATACGGCGGACTACCTGAGAGCGCACTGGCCCAGGATTCGGGAATCCTTGCTCGATGGCAGCTATCGGCCTTTGCCGGTGCGCCGCGTCCAGATCCCGAAGCCCGATGGGGGGGTGCGCGAACTGGGGATTCCGACGGTGACGGATCGGCTGATCCAGCAAGCCCTGCTGCAAGTCTTGCAGCGCAGGATTGATCCGACGTTCTCGGAACACAGCTACGGCTTTCGTCCGGGACGCCGTGCGCACGACGCGTTGCTCGATGCACAGCGCTACGTGCAGGACGGCTACCGGGTGGTGGTCGATGTGGATCTGGAGAGGTTCTTCGACCGGGTCAATCACGACATCCTGATGGAACGCCTGGCGAGGCGAATCGACGACAAGGCCGTGCTACGGCTGATCCGTCGTTTCCTCGTGGCTGGGGTCATGGATAGCGGGGTGGTCATGGCGCGCTACGAGGGGACGCCGCAAGGCGGGCCGCTATCGCCGCTGCTGGCCAATGTGCTGCTCGACGAGGTGGATCGGGAACTGGAGCGACGGGGCCACCGTTTCGTTCGTTATGCCGATGACTGCAATGTGTACGTGCGCAGTCAAAAGGCGGGCGAACGGGTGCTGGATGGGCTGCGCAAGCTCTACGACCGACTCCATCTGAAGGTGAACGACGCCAAGACGGCCGTCGCACCGGCCTCACGCCGCAAGTTCCTGGGCTATGCCTTCTGGTACGGCCCCGGCGGACAGGTCAAGTGCAGGGTGGCCGACAAGGCGCTCAGGACCTTCAAACAACGCATCCGGCAATTCACGCGTCGCTCGGGCGGGCGCAGCCTGTCCGAGATCGCCGAACGGCTGCGGGCCTACATGCCGGGCTGGAAGGCGTACTTCCAACTCGCGCAGACACCCAAGGTGTTCCGTACACTGGACGAGTGGATAAGACACCGGCTGCGTGCGGTGCAGCTCAAGCAGTGGCGTCGGGGCACGACGATGTATCGGGAGTTGAAAGCGAGGGGCGCCTCGGAAGAGGATGCCCGCAAGGTGGCGTCGAACAGTCGGTGCTGGTGGCGTAACAGCCGCATGCGATTGAACCGCGCGCTGCCGATCGCCTACTTCGACCGACTCGGCGTGCCTCGGCTTTCATAACCTCAACTACTCGAACCGCCCGGTGCGGACCCGCATGCCGGGTGGTGTGGGAGGGGAACGGTCAGGTAAGCTGGCCGCCCCTATCCCGATTCGCCAGTGTGCCATCTGGTATGCCATGGCATGCTGGCTTCGGTTGATCGTCGTTGGACGGGGCTGGATGAAGTGCTGATCCTGTGCCCATGGCTGTTTAGGGCGCGGGCCTGTTCCGGCGTAATCTGACGGCCTTACCTCGCGAAGGGGGGGCTGGGTGACCCGGTTC
>NZ_JAQUVG010000149.1 GCF_028693495.1 Zoogloea sp.
GCTGGGCCAGGCCTTCGACGATGGCGGTCTTGCCCACGCCGGGCTCGCCGATCAGCACCGGGTTGTTCTTGGTGCGGCGCTGCAGGATCTGGATGGCACGGCGGATCTCGTCGTCGCGGCCGATCACCGGGTCGAGCTTGCCCTGGCGGGCCCGCTCGGTGAGGTCCACGCAGAACTTCTTGAGAGCCTCACGCTGGCTCTCGGCGTCGGCGCTGCCCACGGTCTGGCCGCCGCGCACCGCGTCGATGGCCTGCTCCAGGGCCTTCTTGGTCAGGCCGTTTTCCTTGAGCAGACGACCGGCCTCGCCCTTGTCGTCGGCCAGGGCGAGCAGGAACATCTCGCTGGCGATGAACTCGTCGCCGCGCTGCTGGGCGGCCTTGTCGGTGAGGTTGAGCAGGTTGCCCAGGTCGCGGCCCACGGACACATCACCGCCATGGCCCTGCACCTTGGGCAGGCGCTCGAGGGCCTTGGTCAGGGCGGCCTTGAGCCCCCCCACATTCACCCCGGCCCGCTGCAGCAGCGACACGGTGCTGCCATCGTCCTGGGCGAGCAGTGCCAGCAGCAGGTGCTGGGGCTCGATGAATTGCTGATCGTTACCCACGGCAAGGCTCTGCGCCTCGGCGAGGGCTTGCTGGAACTTGGTGGTGAATTTATCGATGCGCATGGAGCCTCCGGATTCTGGTCTGAACCCTAGATGGGGGGGCTGGGACAGACTTCAAGGGGCGGAACCGGAGGAATGCGGCCCGGACGTCACCCCACCCGGATGCGCTTACCGTAGCCGGTCATCTCCAGATAGCCGCGGCCCACCTCCCGCCCCTGCTCGCGGACCCGCACGGCGCCTTCCCAGTAGATGGCGCCGGTGGAGCCGCGACTGTCCAGCTCCTGGTCGTCCATCAGGGGCACCAGCTCGAAGGTCCGCCCGGCCACCTGCAGGCGCCAGGCCACCGGCCAGTCGATCCCGCTGCGGGGGGCGTGCCAGCGACGCAGGGGCGTGAAGCGGACCTCGCCGGGGGCCATGACCCGTGCCCGTCCATCGGGCGCGCACAGGGTGCCCGCCGTCCACAGGGCTTCTCCTGCGCCGTTGCGCATCCGGAAGGCCATCAGGCCGCTGCCGTCGTCCAGATTGAGTCCGACCCAATCCCAGCCCTGGGCGCCTTCGGGCATCAGCTCGCTGGACCACTCGTGATCCAGCCAGGCGGAGCCCCGCACCGGCTGGGTCATGCCCTCCAGGGTGACCGTACCGGTCACCTGCAACTGGGGCCGGCTGTAGTAGTAGCTGGCATGCCGGGGATCGGCCACCTTCTGGCTGAAGCCCCCTCGCCCGTTGAGGAGGGGCGGTGCATCGGTGCGCAGGTCGAGCGCATAGGCGAAGCCTTCATCCCGGACCTCGGCCCGATAGCCCCGGGGCGTCAGCTCGAAACGCCAGTCCCCCAGCCACACCCGGGTGGTCTCCGTGGAAAAGCCCGCCCGCCCCAGGCCGGCCCGGGCGGAGCGCTCCGCATGGCGCAGGGCACCTTTGCGGGGATCGGACAAGGCGCCATGGGCCAGGATCAGCTGACGGGGTGCGAAGGCGCTGGGATTGTCCTCCCCCACCCCCGTCCGCACCCGAAAGAAGGTGACCTGGAAGCCCAGGGGCTGCCCGTCCGGCAGGCTCAGCCAGCCGGTGGCATACCACCACTCGGTGCGGAAGCCCGGATGGGCCCCATGGTCCGCGGGAAACACCAGACGACGCCCGGGAAGCACCGGCTCGAAAGACGCCCCCCAGGCAGGTGCGGCAAGCGCACCCGCCAGCCCCAGCAAGAAACGACGACGCTCCATCACCAGTCCTCCCGCACCGCCATCACCGCGCTGGCGCCCATGGCCTGACGCCCCGCAAGGACCGCGGCCAGCGCCGCCAGGGCCGTGAGGGTCAGCGCAAACAGCCCCAGGGAACCCCAGGGCACGTGAATGTCCATGCTCCAGTGGAAACTCTGGCGGTTGACCACCTCGATCAAGACCAGTCCGATGCCGCCGCCCACCAGCAGCCCTCCCAGCACTCCGACCCCCGCCGCCAGGGCGCCCTCCCGGGCGAGCATGGCGCCCACCTGGCGGCGGGTCAGGCCCAGGTGCCGCAGCATGCCGAACTCCCGTCGTCGGGCGGCTGCCAGGGCGGCAAAGCTGGCCGCCACGCCGGCCAGTCCGATGGCCACGGCAACCGCCTCGAGCAGATAGGTGACGGCAAAGGTTCGGTCGAAGATGCGCAGGCTGAGGGCACGGATTTCCGCCGGGCGCGCCACCTCCAGGGCTCCGGGCGGCGCCAGGGCCGCCAGCGCCTCGGCCACCGCCCCGGGCGCTGCCCCTCCGGTCAGGTGGATCGCGCCGTCATTGGCCAGCCGGTCGCCGGTCAGGCGCTGATAGTCCGTCCGGTCGATCATGACGGCGCCGCTCTGGCGGGCATAATCCCGCCACACGCCGGCAATGCCCACGGTCACGCTCTGCCCCGCCAGGGGCAGGACCACCCGCTGCCCCACCCGCCAGCCATGGAGATCCTCCATCGCCTCGGAAATCCAGATGGCCGGCACGTCCCGCACGGGCACCACGGCCCCCACCACGGGGAGGGTGCTGCCGTCGCTCTCCAGGGGCCGGGCAATAAGGGCCACGGGAGGCCGATCCGGTGCCAGACGCAGGGTTTCATGGCGGATGAAATCCACCTCCGCCACACCGGGAAGCGCCCGGATGCGGGCCTGCAGGTCGGGATCCAGGTGGGCGCTGCTGCTGGCCCGCCCGGCCCTCAGGTAAAGATCGGCCGGCAGGATCTGGGCCAGCCATTGGTCCACGGAATCCCGGAAGGACGCGACCATGATGGCCATGGCGACGGCCAGGGCCACGCTGGTCAAGACACCTGCCGCGGCCACCACCCCGTGGCCTGGGGCTGCCCGCAGGCGGGCCACGGCCAGGCGGGCGGCAACAGGACCACCATCGGGGAGACGGGACGCCACAAATGCCGCCAGGGACGGCAGCAGGATCACCCCACCCGCCAGCAGGCAAGCCACCGCCAGGTAGCCCCCCACGGGCAGTTCCGCGACGGGGGGAAGCAGGCAGGCGGGCAGACTCAGGAGGAGCACGCTCACCCCCAGCCCGGGGCGTCCGGGCCCGGCTCCGAGGCCCACCTCATCCCCCGCCTTGAGGGCTCGGGCGGGGGACACGGTGGCCGCCTCACGGGCCGGCAGCCAGGCCCCCGCAAGGCCCGCGAACACGCCCAGTGCCACATAGAGCAGGCTCACACCGGGCTGGAACTGGAGCTGCGGGCGGAGGCCCTGAAAATATCCGGCCCCCAGATCGCCCCCCAGCAGGACCAGGGCACCCCAGGCCAGTCCATGACCCAAGGCAACGCCGACGACACCCCCGGCCAGCCCCACTGCCGCCCCCTCGGCCACCAGCCAGCGGAACAGGGTGGCCCGACTCAGGCCGATGGCCCGGAGAAATGCAAACTCCGTCCGCCGCCGCACCACTGACAGGGCCTGGGCCGAGAAGACCAGGAAGCCCCCGGTGAGCAGCGCAATGGCCGCCAGCATGGTCAGGTTGACCCGGTACGCCCGGGACAGGTTGGCAGCCTG
Organism: Zoogloea sp.; assembly: GCF_028693495.1. GTDB lineage: Bacteria > Pseudomonadota > Gammaproteobacteria > Burkholderiales > Rhodocyclaceae > Zoogloea. Next base: position 3,597 of record NZ_JAQUVG010000149.1, read on the forward strand.
GTCCTCTGCCGCCTCGGGGGGCTCCAGCACGACGCCCGCAGGCAGGACGCCGGCAATCCGGGAATGGATCCCCTCCGGGGAGCTTCCCTCGGCCAGCCGCAGGTCGATGCGCGTCAGATGCCCCAGGCGGGCAAAAATCTTCTGGACTGCGGCAATGTCCATCACCGCCAGGCTGCGCCCCTCCTCCACCCCGGGCAGATCGCCGGCAATCCGGACAGACACCTCTTGAGCGCCCGCCAGCAGGCGCAGGCGGTCCCCCACGCTGACACCGAGGGCCTCCCGCGCAGCGCGGCTCAGGAAGATGCGATCCTCTGCCAGGGCGGCAAGACGATCGTCCTCGTCTTGTCCCAGGGGGCGGGGAAACAACCTGGGTGTCACCGTCCCCAGCGCGAAGATGTCCAGCCCCAGCACCGGCAGACTGTCCTCCCGGCCAGCCAGGCGGGCCTCCACCTCCACCACCGGACTGGCGTCGGCCACGCCGGGTACCTCAAGGAGGCGGGCATACACCGTCTCGTCGAAGCCGCCGCGAGGTCCGCTGACCTGCAGGTCAGCCTGCCCGGCCAGCGTCCGCAGTCCCCGCCCGAACTCGCTCAGGGCTGCCTCATGGACCGCCTGCACGGCCATACCCAAGGCCACGCCGAGGACGATGGCGAGAAAGGAGAACAGGGTGGCCACCCGGCGCCGGGCCAGGGAGCCGAGGAAGACGGGGGCCAGCTTCACACCTGCAAGCCCTCCGGGGTCAGGCGCAACACCCGGTCGGCAGTGGCCGCCGCCTCGAGGGAGTGGGTCACGAGGATGCCGATGGCACCGGCGGCGCGGATCCGGTCTGCCAGCAAGGCCAGCACCTTCTCGCCGTTGGCCGGGTCCAGGTTCCCGGTGGGTTCATCCGCCAGCACCAGCCGGGGCCGATGGACCAGGGCCCGGGCAATGGCCACCCGCTGCATCTCCCCGCCGGACAACTCCCGGGGCCAGCTGTCGGCCCGCTCCGCCAGTCCGACGGCCTCCAGCAACTGGAGCGCGGGCCCATCCGCCGCCTGTGGGCCCTGCCCCTGCAGCCACAGGGGCAGGGCCACGTTCTGGCGCACCGTCAGATGGGGCAGCACATGAAAGGCCTGGAAAACGAAACCCAGCTGATCCCGCCGCAGGGCGGTCAGGCCATCCTCGTCGAGGCTGGCATATTCCCGGCCATCCAGGGCAATGCGCCCCCCATCGGGACGGTCCAGGCCGGCGATCAGGTTGAGGAGGGTGGACTTACCAACGCCGGACTCGCCGACGATGGCCACGTAGTCGCCCGGCGCAAGCTGGAGGGACACCCCCTG
>NZ_JAQUVG010000049.1 GCF_028693495.1 Zoogloea sp.
CACATCGGTACGGGAGGGACCCTGCAGGCTCCCATCGAAGGGAGACACGTGAGTCCCCCTCAGATTGGCCGGCAAAGTGGTGGAGTCCACCGCAAAACCGTGGTTTTGACTGGTAATCAGCACCTGCCCCGACTCCAGATCCTTGACCGGATGGTTGGCTCCGTGGTGACCAAACTTCATCTTGAGGGTCCTGGCGCCGGATGCAAGCGCCAGAAGCTGGTGCCCGAGACAAATGCCGAAGGTCGGCACACCCCTGGCAAGAATTTCCCGGATCGCAGCAATCGCGTAATCACAAGGCTCAGGATCACCAGGACCATTGGACAGGAAGACCCCGTCAGGATTGAGCGCCAGAACCTCGGCTGCGGAGGTCTGGGCCGGCACCACCGTCAGGCGGCAGCCCCGTTCGGCAAGCATTCGCAGGATGTTGCGCTTGACGCCATAGTCAAATGCCACCACATGGAAGCGCGGATTTTCCTGGGTCACGTATCCCTTGTCGAGTTGCCACTCACCTTCTGTCCAGGGATAGGGCTGGACTGCGGAAACCACCTTGGCCAGGTCCATGCCAGCCAAACCGGGGAAAGCACGGGCTTGGGCCAGAGCAGTCTCGACACTGAGCTCGGCCACCGTTGCCGAAGTCATGACACACCCGCCCTGAGCGCCTTTCTCCCGGAGGATTCGGGTCAGTTTGCGGGTATCGATACCGGCAATGGCGACAATGTTTTCGGCCTTGAGATAGGCATCCAGGGTCTGCTCACAACGCCAGTTGGACGCAACCAGTGGCAGGTCGCGAATCACCAGGCCGGCGGCATGAACCTTAACAGCCTCGCAGTCTTCGCGGTTGATGCCGGTATTTCCGATGTGCGGGTAAGTGAGCGTGACGATCTGGCGACAGTAGCTCGGGTCGGTCAGGATTTCCTGATAACCCGACATGGAAGTGTTGAAGACCACTTCGCCCGTTGTCGCTCCGGTCGCCCCTATGCCTTTACCGTAAAACACCGTCCCGTCGGCAAGGGCAAGAATGGCGGGCGGGAAAGCTGACACGGCGAACTCCTCGAAATCGTGTGATTGGACAACTGACATGAGCAGGCGTGCTACACATGAAAAACGGGATCAGCCGCAATGGCCATCCCGCTCAGAAACTTTCCAATTATAGCCTGAAGCCACCCAGCGCAGCAAACTGACGTTAATCGGGCCAGGACCGGAGCGCACAAGCCTAAACCTTCTTGCGTGCCCGCCGGAGTACGGCGGCAAGACGGCCCAGCTCATCGAGAAGCTCAGGCAGATCGCGGCTAACGGCCCCGCCGTCCTCATTCTTGGCCGCACTTTCGACGCGCTGAGCCACGGCAACCACCGACGACGCGCTGAACACCCCCGCAGACCCTTTTAACGAATGAGCCAGGTTACGGATCGCCAGCCAGTCGTGCACCCGCAGTGCATGCTCCAGCGCCTTACGGTTGCGATCAAGATCCCCGAAGAACAAGGTGATTAATTGCTGTAGGGCAAGCTCGTCTCCATCAAGAAGCTCACGGGTTGCCGCAAGATCCGCCACTGAAACGTCGCCACTCCCATCACCGAAGGGCTCGCCCGGCACACAGTCTTCCATATCCTGATCCCCCTGCCCCCCCTCCATGACCCGCTCGATGACGCCATGAAGCTCACTTGGCTTGATGGGCTTGGCAATGTAGTCGTCCATGCCTGCAGTCAGGCACCTGTCCCTATCCCCCTGCATGGCATGAGCCGTCATCGCGATGATCGGCGTGGAATGCCACTGACCGCTTGCTGCCCAGCTACGACGAGCCTCCCGCGCACGGATCGCCTGGGTCGCCTCCAGCCCTCCCATGACGGGCATCTGGACATCCATGAAAATCAGATCGAAACGGCCCCGATCGAACCACTCAAGCGCCTCCTGACCGTTGGATGCCAGGGTGATCTTGTGTCCGACCTTCTCAAGCATCTTCCTCGCCACAGTCTGATTGACCGGATTATCTTCCACCAGCAGGATGTTCAGACGTCGCCCAAGACCCGGCAGCGGGGAGTCCATTGCCGATGTCTGTTCCGGCTGAAACTGGAGAAATGCATCATCCCCGACCATGGCGCCGCTCAGCGCCAGCCCCAGGGCATCAAGCAGATCCGAGCGAGCGAAGGGCTTGACGAGGCGAACTCCGATCTTGAGATGCTCACATTTCAGGGTTCCACTACGCTGACTGTGCGCATCCAGCATCATCACCAGTCGGTCCAGGCGAGGCCAACCCTTCAGGAAACGCTCAGCGAGGGCATACCCACCGGGCGGCGACATCCCCGCGTCCATGAGCACCCAGTCAAAGGGCGTCTCCGCTTTGGCCGCCCGAGCCAGGTGTTCCTCGACCACATCACCACTGGCTGCAGCCTCAACACCCACCCCGACCTCCACCAGCTGCGCAACAAGGCTGTCACGCAGAGCTGTGTTTCGAGCCGCCACCAGGGCCCGACGCCCACGGAAATCGGGCCCTGCCAGAGAGCGCCCCCCTTCGCCTGCCCCCAGACGGACTGCGAAACTGAATGTACTGCCAGCACCAGGCCGACTATCCAGTGTGATTTCTCCTCCCATCAGCTCGACGATGCGACTGCAGATAGCCAGCCCGAGTCCCGTACCGCCGTATTTCCGGGTCGTGGATTCATCAGCCTGGGAAAACGCCCCGAATATGGAGTCCTGCTTGTCTGCCGGAATGCCGATCCCCGAATCCCGCACCGCAAACTCGATGATGGGCTCGCCCACCTGTCCGCCCCGACACCTGACGGACACCTCCACTTCGCCCTGCTCGGTGAACTTGATCGCGTTGCCCACCAGATTGGTAAGCAACTGCCGAAGGCGGGTCGGGTCTCCGAGAAGGACGGGCGGCACATCTCTGGCCACATGATAGAAACACTCCAGCCCCTTCTGGTGGGCACGCAAGGCGAGGGATTTCATCGTATCGCCGAGGAGCTCACCTAAAGAGAACTCGACCCGCTCGAGGGTCAAATGCCCCGCCTCGATCTTCGAAAAATCGAGCACGTCATTGATGATCCTCAGCAGGGAATCTGCCGAACTCTTGACGGCATGAAGGTACTCACGCTGCTCATCGTCAAGACGGGTATCAAGGACGAGCTCGGTCATGCCGATGATTCCGTTCATCGGCGTGCGGATTTCGTGACTCATGTTGGCCAGGAAATCACTCTTCGCCCGGTTGGCCGCCTCCGCCTGCTCCTTGGCATGCAGCAACTCGAGCTCCCCGCTCCGGGAGTCGGACACATCCGCATAGGTGCCAACGATCCGGGCCCATCGCCCATCCTCTCCTTTCGCGGAGGCACGGCCACGCACCAGGATCCAGCGCCAGCCACCCTCCCGATGAGCCATCCGGAACTGGGTTTCAAAGCTGCCCAGCTCACCCCGCAGATGCGCACGCAACGACTTGCGACTGAGCTCCAGATCCGCAGGATGGATCAAAGGCAGCCAGACGCTGAAACGGTCATCCAGCTCTTCGGTTTGATACCCCAGGATCTGCCGCCAGTACAGATCCGTTACCAGCTTTCCACCTCTCAGGTCCCAGTCCCAGATCCCTCCTGTGGTGCTATGCATCACCAGTTCAAGGCGGTCCCTCTCTTCCTTGACCGCCCTGAGGGCTGCGTCACGCTCCCCGATCAACCTTTCCACCACTGCAAGCCAATCCGCAACGGAGGCAAGGGAGGGGGCCACGGGAACACCCGGGAGCCCTTCCGCGGCACGCGCCGCCAGAAGAGCCCTCAGGGCACGCCCGAGTTCGGCATCGGGCAAGGAAGATTCGACAACGTTACGTGTCACGGCGTCACTGGAGGCTCACCTGGGCAAGACAATAGTCCCGAGATTGAAGCAGCTACCTTGCTGAAGCGGGTAAAGGCAGGCTCGGGCTCCCGATCCTGCCCACTCCCCGTCCAGCACCACTACTTGAGGCCCAGAACATCCTGCATATCAAACAGGCCCGCCTGACGCCCGGCAATGTACCGGGCGGCGCGCAGGCTCCCCAGCGCATAGGGCATGCGACTTCCTGCCTTGTGCGTGATTTCGATCCGCTCACCGATCCCTGCAAAAAGCACCGTGTGGTCACCGACGATGTCCCCACCGCGTACCGTCGCAAAACCGATGGTCCGATCCTCCCTCTCACCCGTCACGCCCTCGCGACCGTAGATCGCACAGCTTTCCAGATCCCGCCCCAGCGCATCGGCCACCACTTCGCCCATGCGCAGGGCCGTCCCCGACGGAGCGTCTACCTTGAGCCTGTGATGGGCCTCAATGACCTCAATATCGTACCCCTCATGGAGGATGCGCGCAGCCATGTCGAGCAGCTTGAAAACCGCATTGACCCCTACAGCCATGTTGGGCGCAAATACCACGGGGATATCCGTGGCAGCCTCGGCTATGGCCGCCTTGCCCTCCAGGGTAAAGCCTGTCGTACCAATCACCATGCCACAACCGAGCTCCCGGGCAATCCTCAAGTGTTCGAGGGTCCCCTCGGGACGAGTGAAGTCGATCAGGCAGTCTGCCTGGGCAAGCCCGGCGGCGACGTCACTGGTGATGGTGACACCGCAGGGGGAACCGGCAAACTCGCCGGCATCGCGCCCGACGAAGGGGCTATCGGATCGCTCCAGAGCGACCGCCAGCACGGCATCCGTTGCCTTGAGGGTGGCTTCGATGAGCATGCGGCCCATCCGGCCGGAAGCTCCGGCAATGGCAATACGAACTTGGCTCATGGGTATTCCGGAAATCAGAAAATGAAACGATGACGAAAAGGCTCACTGACCCGAGGCTTCAGTGCCTGCCTGGGGCTGGACGTCCCCATCAAGACGGGAAAGCTGTCCATTTTCAAAAATGACCGTCAGGCGGCGCTCCTGGAGCGCCCCCTTGCCCGGCCAGAAGCGATACACGTAGTCCCAGCGATCCGCGTGAAAAACATCGGTCAGGAGAGGGACCCCGAGAACGAAACGCACCTGCTCGCGGGTCATCCCGGGCTTGAGCTGGGAGACCATCTCCTGGGTGATGTAGTTACCCTGACGGACATCAATCCGGTAGGGCTTGACGAAATCGACAAGGGCCGCACAGCCTGGCAGGGCCGCGGCAAACACAACAAAAACAATCAGATTGCGCATGGTGACTCGTAAGGGGCAGCCGGCCCCCGAACGACAGGCCGCATTCTCAATAGGGGCCAGAAACTATATCATACGGGGCTGGCCGGACCTCCGGCCCCCATTTCCAGTTTTTCGGGGCTCCCATGTCCAGCAACTCCCAGAACCTCAAGAACATCGGTCTCAAGGCAACGTTCCCCCGCCTCAAAATCCTGGACCTGTTTCAGAGCGCAGAACAGCGTCACCTCACTGCGGAAGATGTTTACCGGCTGCTCATTGCCGAAGACATGGACATCGGCCTGGCCACCGTTTACCGGGTACTCACCCAGTTTGAACAGGCCGGTCTCCTTGAGCGCCATCATTTCGAGTCCGGCAAGGCGGTCTTCGAGCTGAACGAAGGTCAACACCACGACCATCTGGTCTGCATGCAGTGCGGGCGGGTAGAGGAATTCTTTGACCCTCAGATCGAAGAGCGCCAGAACCGGATCGCCGAAGAACACGGCTTTACGGTCCGCGAGCACGCACTCTACCTTTACGTGGAGTGCACCAAGACTGACTGCCCCCACAAGTCCGGCTCTGCCGCCCAAAAATAGCCTTCGGCGGCCTTCGCCGTCCTTCCCGTGGAAGCATTCCTGACCTCAACTGCCCTGGTCGCCCTGGCTGAAATCGGCGACAAGACCCAGCTTTTGTCCTTTGTCCTGGCCGCCCGCCTGCGCAAGCCCTGGGCAATCATCGCCGGCATTTTCGTGGCAACCATCCTCAATCACGCCCTCGCTGGCTCGGTCGGGGTCTGGGTCGCCAATCTGATTCCTCAGACCTGGCTGCCCTGGATTGTGGGAGCGGTGTTCATCGTCTTTGGCCTATGGACGCTCAAACCGGACACCCTCGGCGACGACGAAGCACCCTCCGAGGTCCATCCGGCAGGCGCCTTCGTCACTACAACCATCGCCTTCTTCATCGCAGAGATGGGCGACAAGACCCAGCTCGCCACCGTCGCTCTGGCAGCCAACTTCGACGCGCTGGGCTGGGTGGTCCTGGGCACCACCATCGGCATGATGATTGCCAATGTTCCCGCCGTACTCCTGGGGGAAGGCCTGGCCAAGCGACTGCCTCTCACCCAGATCCGCTGGATCGCCGCCAGCGTGTTCGCACTGACCGGCATCCTGACCATCGCCACCGGCCTGAGTGCCTGATCAGCCTTTCAGGTCAAGCATTTCAGCGGCGTGGCGACGGGTGGTTTCAGTGATGTGAACACCCCCCAGCATGCGAGCGATCTCCTCGATCCGCCCGTTCTCATCCAGCACATTCACCCGTGACAGGGTCTGACCTTCCCGGCTTTCTTTGGCGATAGTCCACTGCCAATCCGCCTGGGCAGCCACCTGAGGCAGGTGGGTTACACACAACACCTGACGATCCTGCCCGAGCTGGTGCAGCAGCCGCCCGACGATTTCTGCCACACGCCCGCCAATACCCACATCCACCTCGTCAAAAAGCAGGGTCGGCGTCGCCCCATTACGGCTGGTGATGACTTGAATGGCCAGGCCGATGCGGGAAAGCTCCCCCCCGGAGGCTACCTTCGCAAGAGGACGCAGGGGCTGACTGGCATTGGCCGCCACCAGAAACTCCACGGTTTCCAGCCCACTGGGGCACCCCTCCTCAACAGGAAGCAACTGAATCGCAAAACGGGCCCCCGTCATGGCCAGGGACTGCATCGCCTCAGTGACCGCACCAGCCAGGTCGTCCGCCACCTGCCTTCTGCGGACAGACAAAGCCCGGGCGGATGCCATGAAGAGCTCCTTGGCGCCAGCCTCCTCTCGAGCCAGGGCCTCCGGATCCGCCTGACGGGTCAGCCGGACCAGGCGTGCCTCACTCTCCGCAAGAATACCGGGCAGACCTTCCGGAGCCACCCGGTATTTGCGCGCCATTCCCATCACGGCCTGGATGCGCTGATCGATCTCTGCCAGACGCTGGGGGTCGATATCGAGCCGATCCCGATACCGGCGCATGGCATGAGCAGCCTCATCCAGCTGAATGCTGGCGCTACTGAACAGCTCCTGAACGTCAGTCAATTGAGCGTCGTGACGCGCCATTTCGGCGACACGCCCCAGCAGCACATCCAGCTGGGGCAACACGGCATACTCTCCCTCGGCCAACCCGTCCAGCACAGACGCACTGCCTTCGATGAGGGCTGCGCCATGAGCCAGCCGGGCCTGTTCCTGATTCAGGGTCAACCACTCACCCTGATCAAAGGCAATCTCCCTCAACTCCGCCACCTGCCAACCGAGCATCTCCCGTTCCCGCTCGGTAGAAGACGCGCCTTCCTCCGCCGCCTCCCGGGCCCGGCGCAGGACAGACCACTGCCGATAGCGCCCAGCCACCTCCCTGGCCTGGACCACAAGCCCCCCATGGGCATCCACCAGCCCAAGCTGCGCATCTGCGCGCAGCAAGGCATGATGAGCATGCTGACCGTGGATGTCAGCCAGCCACTCTCCTGCCGCCCTCATTTGGGCCAAGACCACCGGCGTACCGTTCAGCCAGGCTTTGGAGCGGCCACCACTGTCGATGACCCGCCGGAGAATCACTTCTCCATCGCCCGCCTCCAGCGCCTGCTCCTCAAGCCAGACCTGGAGGGCGCCACCGGGTGGCAGGTCGAAGGTTGCGACGATCTCCGCCCGGGCCTGGCCAGCACGGACCACGCCGGACTCAGCCTTGCCTCCCAGCGCCAGGCCAAGGGCGTCCAGCAGGATCGACTTGCCCGCCCCTGTTTCACCGGTGAGGGCACCAAAGCCGGCGGAGAAGTCGAGCTCAAGGCGATCGACGATCACGAAATCGCGAATGGACAGATGACGCAGCATGAAGACAGGCAGGGGGCAGGGAAAAGACGACGAAGATCAAGTGTGACGGGGGGCGGAGCTCCAGTGGAGCTTTTCCCGGAGCATTGCAAAATAACTGTACCCAACCGGGTGAAGCAAACGCACCTGATGGGGTGACCGGGTAATCCGAACGGTGTCTCCCGCCCGGGTGTCGTAACGGGTCTGGCCATCGAAATGGACCCGGGAATCATGGGGCGGCAGCAGGATGATGTCGATGGTGCAGCTGTCCGGCAGCGTGATCGGCCGCGCGGTGAGGGTGTGGGGAAACATCGGGACAAGTGCAATACCCTGCACACTGGGGTGCAGGATGGGTCCATTGGCCGACAGGGCATAAGCCGTCGAACCCGTCGGAGTGGAGATGATCATGCCGTCTGAACGCTGGGTGTAGACGAATTCCCCGTCGATGCGCAGGTCGAACTCGATCATGCGTCCGAGCTCACCCTTGTGCACCACCACATCGTTGAGGGCCACCGTATGAAAGACCCGCTGACCACTGCGCAGCACCGCTGCATCCAGCAAGACCCGGGTCTCCTCGGTGTAACGCCCTTCGAGCACTTCTCCAACCCGTTCGAGGGCCACATCCCGGGAAATATCGGTCAGGAAGCCCAGTCGCCCCTGATTGACGCCTACCAGGGGCACACCAAACTCGGCCAGACGGCAAGCGCTGTTCAGCAGGGAACCGTCTCCCCCAAGCACTACGGCAAGATCAGCCTGGTTGCCGACTTCCTCATAGCTGGCCACATCAAATCCGGAAGTCAGACCCGTGGCGCTGGCCGTACCCTGCTCAATCATCACCCCGAACCCGAGATCCCGGATATGTTTTGCCAGACGCAGCACCGCTTCAGCCACTTCGGGGCTCTGGTACTTACCGATCAGTGCGATGGTTTTGAAGTCGGAAATCATGGAATGATTAAACCACATTATCCTACTGCACCGCATGACAGGAGGGCTTTCCGCAAGACGAAACGGAACCGCATGCTTCTCACGACAGCTCCCCTTCCCTAGAATCCATGGGTGTTACCGAATCCTTTGCCATGACCCCCCTCGATCAACGCGCCCAGCTCCTCCTCAAAACCCTGGTGGAGCACTACATCGCCGATGGCCAGCCCGTCGGCTCACGAGCCCTGTCCAAGGCTTCCGGACTCCAGCTGTCGCCGGCCACGATACGCAACGTGATGTCCGACCTGGAAGAGCTGGGCTTCATCAGCAGCCCCCACACCTCGGCTGGACGCATTCCAACCGCCCGGGGCTATCGATTTTTCGTGGACAGCCTGCTGAAGATCCAACCCCTGGCAGCACGCCAGCTCCAGGAGCTCAAGGGGCACATTCAGCCTGGCGAGCCCCAGCGCGTGATCAACGCAGCCTCCCAGTTGCTGTCCGGCCTGACCCACTTTGCGGGGGTCGTCATCTCCCCGAAGCAGGAGGCCCTTAAAATACGTCAGATCGAGTTTGTCAGCCTGTCCGACAAGCGGGTTCTGCTGATCATCGTCACCACCACCGGAGACGTGCAGAACCGGATCCTGTTTAGCAACCGCTCCTACAGCGCCTCCGAACTGGTCACTGCGGCCAATTACCTGAACCGGCATTTCGCCGGCCTGGCCTTTCCGGAAATCCGCAACCGCATCCAGGACGAACTCAAGCAGCTCCGCTCCGACATGACCGACCTCATGACCGCAGCAGTCGAAGCGGGCAGTGAAGCCCTGGAAGAGACCAGCAACACCTATGTCATCACTGGCGAGACCAATCTGCTGGACGCCGAAGACCTGTCCTCCAACATGGTCCGCCTGCGGGAGCTGTTCAAACTGTTTGAACAGAAGACCGGCCTGATGCAGCTCCTCGACATTTCCAATCGGGCCCAGGGCATCCAGATCTTCATCGGGGGCGAAAGCGGTCTCAGCCCCCTGGATGATTGTAGTGTGATCACCGCGCCCTACGAGGTGGACGGCCAACTGGTCGGTTCCGTCGGCGTGATCGGCCCCACCCGCATGGCCTACGAGCGGGTCATTCCGATTGTGGATGTCACCGCCCGCCTCCTCACCAGTGCCCTGTCGGGCCAGAACAACTAGCACTAGCCGAAAGCACCCCATGTCCCGATTCTGGCAAGAGCCGGCCTATACCCACGGCCAGCCCCCCCGTACCGGCATTCTGCTGGTCAATCTCGGAACCCCCGAGGCCCCCACCGCTGCGGCCCTGCGCCCCTATCTCAAGGAGTTTCTCTCCGACCCCAGAGTTGTAGAAATACCCAGGCTGATCTGGTGGCCAATCCTGCACGGGATCATCCTCACACTACGCCCGGCCAAGTCGGCCAAAAAATACGCCAGTGTGTGGACCGACGATGGCTCTCCCCTCAAGGTGCATACCGAAAAACAGGCCAAGTTGCTGGCTGGCTTCCTCACCCATGCCGGCGAGCGCGACCTGATGGTGCGCTGGGCAATGCGCTACGGAAAACCATCGATCCGTAGCCAGCTGGATGAAATGCGCGCAGCAGGCTGCACCCGGATCCTGGTCCTGCCTCTCTATCCCCAGTACTCAGCCAGCACGACCGCGACCGTGATTGACGAAGTCGGCAACAGCCTGCGTCACTGGCGTAACCTTCCGGAAATCCGTTATGTGCGCAGCTTTGCCGACGATCCCAGCTATATCCAGTCCCTGGCGGCGTCGGTCCGGGAGCACTGGCAGAAAAATGGCCAAGCAGAAAAGCTTGTCCTGAGTTTCCACGGAATTCCCAAACGCTCCCTGGATCTGGGCGACCCCTACCACTGCGAATGCCACAAAACCGGACGACTGCTGAGGGAGGCCCTGAAACTGCCGCCTGAGCGGGTCCTTGTCAGCTTCCAGTCCCGCTTTGGCAAAGCCGAATGGCTCAAGCCCTACACCCAACCCACCCTTGAAACACTCGCCGCCCAGGGACTCCAGTCGGTGGATGTGATGTGTCCGGGATTTACTTCGGATTGCCTGGAAACTCTTGAGGAAATCAACATGGAGTGCCGCGAGGCCTTCCTCCATGCGGGTGGCAAGCAGTACGGCTACATTCCTTGCCTCAACGAGCGGGATGACTGGATCAACGCCCTGACCCAACTGTCCCTGCGTCACCTCGGCAACTGGCTCGAAGAAGGCCGGGCCAAACCCGCAGAACTGGCAATCCAGGCTGAAGCAGCCCACAGAATGGAGACCAGGCCCCTGTGACCCCCTCCGCACCGCCCCCCTTTGCGCCGTGGAGAAAACCATGAAACTGCTGCTCCGCTGGCTTCTCAACGCCGTTGCGCTGATGCTCATACCGGAAGTGCTCAGTGCGATACGCGTGGAGAGCTACACCGCCGCGCTGCTCAGCGCCCTTCTCCTGGGTTTTGTGAACGCTATCATCCGGCCTCTGCTGATCCTCATCACCCTGCCGATAACCCTGCTGACCCTGGGACTGTTCACACTGGTGATCAATGCGCTCATGTTCTGGAGCGTGTCTGGACTGGTTGCTGGTTTCGTGGTCCCGGATTTCTGGGCTGCATTCTGGGGGGCCCTGACTTACAGCGTTTTGACCTGGCTGGTCAGCCTGGCGCTCAGCGACAAGGACTGATCGCCACGGCGCCGGGGTCAAATTGAAACAGTGAAACATCACTCCAGCAGACCCGTCTCAGGAAGCCCCGAACTTGAAAGAAACAAGAACGCCCCCAACTCCCGTACATCCTTTTCAGGAGCCCGTTTCACCATGAGCGACGCCCTCCTCGTGCCCTGTACCCACTGCCAGGCCCTCAACCGCATCCCCAAGGAACGCCTGGAGGACACCCCCACCTGCGGCCGCTGCAAGTCACCCCTTTTTGATGGCACCGTCCTGGCGCTGTCGGCACCGAATTTCGAGCTTCATGTATCGAAGAGCAGTCTGCCCTTGCTGGTGGATTTCTGGGCTCCCTGGTGTGGTCCCTGCCGCAGCATGGCCCCCGCCTTTGAAGCAGCGGCGGCCCGTCTGTCGCCCCATGTCAGGCTGGCCAAGGTCAATACCGAGGAACACCCGTCCCTGGCAGCCCGGTTCGGCATACGCAGCATACCCACCCTGATCCTGTTTCAGGATGGTAATGAAATTGTGCGTCAGGCGGGCGCCATGGGGGTGGAAGACATCCTGCGCTGGACCCGTCAGCATCTTGCCTGATCGATTCGCTGAAGGCCGATGACTCCCACGACTCAGTTGTCGACCAGCTGCAGCTCCATGCCAAAGCCACTGACCGTGATCTGCTCCGCCGGGGGACCGTTCTGGGACAAGGTTTGGTAAGCCTTGCCGAGTCGCCGAGCCACCACGGTGACCAGCTGCCGGCGAAACACGGACAGGCATTCGTCCGTTGCCAGGGATAGGGCTGAGGGATAGATCTCCAGGTACGCCAGCGTAGTGATCGCCACGGCCGTATGCATCTGGCGGCGGTCCTGGTCGTCCAGGTAAGCCAGTTCGCCGAAAACCTCGCCATAACCAAGCTCGCTGATCCTGCGACCTTCATAGGAGATTTCCACCCGCCCGTCGATCACGATGCCGAAACGCTGATCCGTATCGCCCTCCCGGACCAGGGCGGTATTCGCGTCCACCTTGCGCCAGCGGGAAATACGCAGGATCTCCCAGATTTCCACGTCCTCGAACTCGGTAAAGAAGGGCATCTTGCGCAACAGGGCGAAACGCGTGGTGTCCATCGGGATCGAGGTGTCGTCCAGGATGGTGTAACGGACTGCCGACAAATCCTTGGCAAAATCCGCGCCGTTCTTGTAGCGCGAATAAAGATCCTTCTCCAGAGCCTTGCGGATGACTGCATCCAGCTGCTCGGGAAGTTCGGAATTGATCTGGGATACCTGAGGCGGCTCGGTGTTGATGATCTTGTAGATCAGCTGGGCAGGATTCTTGGCCCGGAAAGGGAGCCGCCCGGTCAACATGTGGAACAACACGACGCCCAGGGAAAAGAGGTCGGTCTTCTGGTTGAGAGGATATCCCTTGATCTGCTCCGGACTCATGTAGGCGGGAGAACCCACCCCCATGATGAATGTGGAATCCGACCCACTCTTCTTGCTGATGTTGAGGGCGAGGCCGAAATCCGTGATCTTGATGTTGTCCCGGTCATCCACCAGAATGTTGGCGGGTTTGATATCCCGGTGCACGATGCCCTGCCGGTAGGCGTAGTCCAGCGCCATCGCCGACTTGAAGACCATGCCGATGACCCGGTGCAGGGGCAGCAAATTCTGAAAGTTGCAGTATTTTTCCAGCGTATCGCCAGGAAAGTACTCCATGACCAGGTAGGCATAATCCTTTTCCACCTGAGCATCAAAAATCTTGATGATATTGGGGTGGTCCAGGCGCCGGGATACATCCATTTCGGCCCGCAACAACTTGAGCAGACGCCGGTTCCACTTGGCCTCGTCCCGGGCCCGGTCATCGAACCGAATGAGCTTGAGGGCCACAGGCTCCGGGTATTGGGGATGCTCGGCGAGATAGACGGTCGCAGTTGCCCCACGTCCAACCTCCCGGATCAGCCGGTACTTGCCGATTTGTTCAGGTGTCTTTTCCATGCCTGGTTTACGTCAAATCTGCCCGCATGATGACCTGTGCCATCGCCCCATTACGGGATTTAAAAATTCTTGCTCAAAGGGACTGCCCGCAAAAAACGGGAACTTCGCCCTTGAAATCTTATCCCGTGCCCCCAGTTAAAGCGAGTCAAAAAAGGAGCCTTTACCCATGCAAGACCAGAACACCCCCCTGAGCCCCGAAGACAAGGTCGCACCGGAGCTGGTGGAGAGCGTCGCCGAAGCGGGCTCCAGCCAGGAAAACCCTGGCACGCCCCCCCCTGTGGACACCACGCCCAGTCTTGAGGAGCAACTGAGAGCGGCCGAGCTCAGGGCGGCCGAACACCACGATGCCTGGCTGCGCGCCCGTGCCGAGGTCGAGAACGTGCGCCGCCGGGCTCAGGACGACATTGGCAAGGCAAGCAAATTTGCCGCCGAGAAATTTGCCACCGCCATGCTGCCGGTGAAGGACAGCCTGGAAGCAGCCCTGGCCATCGAGAATGGCAGCCTGGAAAACCTTAAGGAAGGTGTCGAACTGACCCTCAAGCAACTCACGGCAGCCTTCCAGAGCGGCAACGTCGCTGAAGAGAACCCCATCGGCACCCGGTTCGATCCCAACAAGCACCAGGCCATCTCCGCCATTGAAGCCGACGGAGAACCCAACACGGTGATCACCGTGCTGCAAAAGGGTTACCTGCTGAACGAACGGGTCATCCGGCCGGCCCTCGTGGTGGTATCCAAGGCCAAAACCAGCGCTTGAAACCCGCCACGGCGCCCCCATATTCATCGACAAGCCAAGGCACGGGACACCCGCGCCACTGACCAACAGAATTGAACTGAAGGAAAACTCATGGGCAAGATCATCGGCATCGACCTCGGCACCACCAACAGCTGCGTTTCCGTAATGGAAGGCGGCAAGCCGAAGGTCATCGAAAACTCCGAAGGTGCGCGCACCACCCCGTCCGTCGTGGCCTACGCCGACGATGGCGAGATCCTGTGCGGCGCCCCGGCCAAGCGCCAGGCCGTCACCAACGCCAAGAACACCCTCTACGCGATCAAGCGTCTGATCGGTCGCCGCTTTGAAGAGAAGGAAGTACAGAAGGACATCGATCTGATGCCCTTCACCATTGCCAAGGCCGACAACGGTGACGCCTGGGTCGAAGTCCGCGGCAAAAAAATGGCACCGCCGCAGGTGTCTGCCGAAGTGCTGCGCAAGATGAAGAAAACCGCCGAAGATTATCTTGGCGAAGAAGTGACCGAAGCGGTCATCACCGTGCCAGCCTACTTCAACGACAGCCAGCGCCAGGCCACCAAGGACGCCGGCCGTATTGCCGGCCTGGACGTGAAGCGCATCATCAACGAACCCACCGCGGCGGCCCTCGCCTTCGGCATGGACAAGAAGCCGGGTGACTCCAAGGTCGCCGTGTTCGACCTGGGTGGCGGCACCTTCGACGTGTCCATCATCGAGATCGCCGACATTGATGGCGAGCACCAGTTTGAAGTGCTGGCCACCAATGGTGACACCTTCCTGGGCGGCGAGGACTTCGACCAGCGCATCATCGATTACATCGTCACCGAGTTCAAGAAGGAACAGGGCGTCGACCTCAAGAACGACGTGCTGGCCCTCCAGCGCCTGAAGGAAGCCGCTGAAAAGGCCAAGATTGAGCTGTCTTCCGGCCAGCAGACCGAAATCAACCTGCCCTACATCACCGCCGACGCCACCGGTCCGAAGCACCTGGCACTCAAGATCACCCGTGCCAAGTTCGAATCCCTGGTCGAGGATTTGATCGAGCGCACCATCGCACCCTGCCGAGTAGCCCTCAAGGATGCCGGCGTCAAGGTCTCCGACATCGACGACGTGATCCTGGTCGGCGGACAGACCCGCATGCCCAAGGTCATCGAGAAGGTCAAGGAGTTCTTCGGCAAGGACCCCCGCCGTGACGTGAACCCGGACGAAGCCGTCGCGGTCGGCGCCTCCATCCAGGGCGGTGTGCTCCAGGGTGAAGTCAAGGACGTGCTGCTCCTCGACGTCTCCCCCCTGTCCCTCGGTATCGAAACCCTGGGCGGCGTGATGACCAAGCTGATCCAGAAGAACACCACGATCCCGACCAAGGCATCGCAGGTCTTCTCCACCGCGGATGACAACCAGTCCGCCGTGACCATCCATGTGCTGCAGGGCGAGCGCGAGATGGCCTCCGGCAACAAGAGCCTCGGCCAGTTCAACCTCTCCGACATCCCGCCGGCACCGCGCGGCATGCCGCAGATCGAGGTCACCTTCGACATCGACGCCAACGGCATCCTGCACGTCTCCGCCAAGGACAAGGCCACCGGCAAGGAAAACAAGATCACCATCAAGGCCAACTCCGGCCTGTCCGACGAGGAAGTCGAACGCATGGTGCGTGACGCCGAGGCCCACGCCGAAGAGGATAAGAAGGCTCACGAACTGGTGGATGCCCGCAACCAGCTCGATACCCTGGTTCACTCGGTAAAGAAGGCGCTCGCCGAACACGGCGACAAGATCGGCGACGACAAGGCCAAGATCGAAACTGCCATTGCCGAAGCCGAGGAAGCGATCAAGTCCGGCGACAAGGCCGCCATCGACGCCAAGAGCGAAGCGCTCGGCGCCGTCAGCCAAAAGCTGGGCGAGCACATCTATGCCCAGGCCCAGGCCGAAGCAGGTGCAGCCGGTGGGGCCGGTGCTGGCGCATCCGCCGGTGGCAGCAAAGCCAACGACCCGGACGTGGTGGATGCCGAGTTCACCGAAGTGAAGGACAAGAAGTAAGCCTCAGAAAAGCCCAGTCGCTGAACTGAAACCCTCCGGCCGAGCCATGCCGGTGCCTCGCGCACCGCTCGGCTCGGCCTTTCCACAAGATAGCCAGAGCACCCAACCATGGCGAAACGGGATTTATACGAGATCCTCGGCGTCAATCGTGACGCCTCCGAGGACGAACTCAAGAAGGCCTACCGCAAGCTGGCCATGAAATACCACCCGGACCGCAATCCGGACAACAAGGAAGCAGAGGAAAAATTCAAGGAGGCCAAGGAGGCCTACGAGATCCTCACTGACGCCAACAAGCGCGCTGCCTACGACCGCTATGGCCACGAAGGTGTCAACCCGCAGATGGGCGGTGGTGGTGGCCAGGGCTTTGACGGCTTCGCCGACGCCTTTGGCGACATCTTCGGGGACATCTTCGGTGGCGGCGGTGGGCGTGGCGGACGCTCAAATGTTTATCGAGGCGCAGACCTCCGTTATAACCTGGAGATCACCCTCGAAGAAGCCGCCCGCGGCGCCGAGAAGACCATCCGCATTCCCGCTCTGGAGGAATGCGACACCTGCCACGGCAGCGGCGCCAAGCCCGGCACCCAGCCCAAGACCTGCCCCACCTGCGGCGGCGCCGGTCAGGTGCGGATCCAGCAG
This sequence comes from Zoogloea sp., assembly GCF_028693495.1. GTDB lineage: Bacteria > Pseudomonadota > Gammaproteobacteria > Burkholderiales > Rhodocyclaceae > Zoogloea. The sequence continues at coordinate 16,936 of NZ_JAQUVG010000049.1, forward strand.
GGCTTCTTCTCGATCCAGCAGACTTGTCCCAAGTGCCATGGGAGTGGCCGGATCATCCCCGAGCCCTGCACCTCCTGTGGCGGCGCCGGCCGGGTCAAACGTCAGAAGACCCTGGAGGTGAAGATCCCTGCCGGCATCGACAACGGCATGCGCCTGCGCCACAGCGGCCATGGAGAGCCGGGAGTCAATGGGGGTCCCCCAGGGGACCTGTATGTGGAAATCCACATCCGCCAGCACCCGGTCTTCCAGAGGGATGGCGACGACCTCCACTGTGAAATGCCCATCAGCTTCACCACTGCGGCACTGGGCGGTGAAATCGAAATCCCGACCCTGGATGGCGCTGCCAATATCCGCATCCCGCCGGAAACCCAAAGCGCCAAGGTGTTCCGCCTGCGGGGCAAGGGCATCAGGAACGTGCGCAGCGGTGCGCCCGGCGATCTGATGGTTCATGTGATCGTCGAAACGCCGGTAAAACTGACCGAGCGCCAGAAAGAGCTGCTGCGGGAATTTGACGAAATCGCCTCCAGCAACGCCGAGCGTCACAATCCGAAAGCAAACTCCTGGATGGACAAGGTGAAGGATTTCTTTAGTAACTGAACCGTTCCAGTTGCCCTGGTGCTGTCCGTCAGACGGGCCATTCCGGATTGGAATGGCCCGTCGTTTCATGGAGACCCTGTTCTTTCTTTTGTCCTATACTCGTGGCCGCTTCGCCCTCCACTACAAAGGAATAAAGGGAACCATGTCCATCCACTCCATCAAATCCCGGCTGGCGGCTCTGGGAACCGGACTGCTATTGACGGTGATGCCCGCCGCCCAGGCGGCAGATCCCGGCATCACGGATACCACGATCACCCTCGGCATGTCCGCCCCGCTCAGCGGACCCAGCGGGATTTACGGGAAGGAGCTCAAGGAAGGGGCGCTCGCCTACTTCAACCAGCTCAACGCCAACGGCGGGATTAACGGCCGCAAGGTGGAGCTGATTGCCCTGGACGACAGCTATGAAACCGAAAAGACGGTTGCCAATACCCGCAAGTTAATCCACGAGGACAAGGTCTTTGCGCTGATGGCCTACTATGGGTCGTCCCCCACCACAGAAGCCATGAAGGTTTTTTCTGAAGCCAAAGTTCCGCTTGTGGGCACCATCAGTGGCGCAGGCAGCCTGCGCACACCCGTCAATCGTTACATGTTTCACCTGCGAGCCAGCTACGCCGACGAAACCGAGGCCATCGTCAATCACATGGTTGGCCTGGGCATCACCCAGATCGCCGTGTTCTACCAGAACGATGGCTTCGGAAAATCCGGACTCGAAGGCGTGGTGGCCGCCCTCGCCCGTCACAAGCTCAAGCCGGTCGCTGCCGGCTCGGTGGAACGGAACTCCCTGGACGTATCGACAGCCGTCAGTCAGATTGCCAAGGCCAACCCACAGGCTGTCATCATGGTGACCCTCTACAAACCCACCACAGTCTTCGCCCGCCAGCTTCGAGCGATGGGTCAGATGCCCCAACTCACCACCCTGTCCCCCATCGGTGCTGATGTGCTGATCACCGAGATGGGCCCCAAGGAGGCCCACGGTATCGGTATTTCTCAGGTCATGCCCTATCCCTGGAACGACACCATTCCTCTTGTACGGGAGTACCAGAAAGCCCTGCAGGCCTACGCCAAGGGTAGCAAGTATGGCTACTATGGGATCGAGGGGTATATCAATGCCAGGCTGGTAGCGGAGGCTCTCAAGCGTACCGGGAAGGATCTTACCCGGGAGCGGCTGGTCAACACTCTGGAAAACGGAGCCTTCGATATGGGAGGCTACAAGCTCAACTACAGTTCCACCAGCCACAACGGTTCCCGCTTCGTGGACCTGACCGTGATTGGACGTGAAGGAAAAATCCTGCATTGAGTGAAAGGGTCGTCCCCAAGGACGAGCCTTTCATGAGCGAATACCTGGCAGCGGGACCTCAGGCCCGTCGCCAGAGGGTTCCCTGAGGCGTATCCTCCAGCACGACACCCTCTGCCAGCAGCTCAGTCCGGATGCGATCGGCCTCTGCGAAATCCCTGGCTTTCTTGGCAGCGATACGCGCAGCGATCTTCGCCTCAATGCTTCCGGCCCCCTCGCCTCCCTCGTCATCACCTCCCTGCAGGAAAGCGGTCGGATCCTGCTCGAGCAAGCCCAGGACACGGGCGAGCGCCTTCAGTTGTCCGGCCACCTGGGCAGACCGGCTACGGTTTGCTTCGTTTGCCAGATCGAACAGCACCGAGAAGGCCTCGGCCGTGTTGAAATCATCGTCCATGGCGGCCCTGAAACGGACCGCCGGAGGCGAGGACCAGTCAACCTCTGACTCAACAGGCGGCACGTTACGCAGCGCGGTGTACAGACGCGACAGGGCACTGCGGGCATCCTGCAGATGGGCGTCGGAATAATTGAGAGGGCTCCGGTAGTGGGCGCGCAGAATGAAGAATCGCACTACTTCCGGTGCGTACTCCTTTAGCACGTCGCGAATCGTGAAGAAGTTGCCCAGACTCTTGGACATCTTCTCGTCGTCAACCCGGACAAAACCGTTATGCATCCAGTAGTTTACGAAACTGCACTGGTGGGCACCCTCGCTCTGGGCGATCTCGTTCTCGTGGTGAGGGAACTGGAGATCGGCGCCCCCGCCATGAATGTCGAAATGCTTGCCCAGCAATTCTGAACTCATGGCGGAACACTCGATATGCCAACCCGGACGACCTGCGCCCCAGGGGGAGCTCCACTTCACCTCCTCCGGCTCTTCGGGACGGGCATGCTTCCAGAGGACGAAATCCAGCGGATCGTGCTTGCCGCCAGCCACCTCAACCCGTTCGCCTGCCCGCAGTTCATCCAGGGACTTGCCGGACAATTTTCCGTAGCCCTCGAACTTGCGGACCGAATAGCACACATCTTCGTTGGCCGCCTTGTAGGCAAGGCCCTTCTCGACGAGGGTGGTGATCAGCCTCTGCATCGGCTCGACGAACTCGGTGGCACGGGGTTCGTGATCCGGGCGCAACACCCCCAGGGCGTCCGCATCCTCATGCATAGCAGCAATGAACCGGTCGGTCAGCACCCGGATGCTCTCGCCCTTTTCCTGGGCCCGCTTGATGATCTTGTCGTCGATGTCAGTGATGTTCCGGACATAGGTCACATTGAAGCCGCTGGCCCTCAGCCAGCGGGCCACCATGTCGAAAACCACCATCACCCGGGCATGGCCGAGATGGCAGTAGTCGTAGACCGTCATGCCACAAACGTACATGCGGACCCGGCCGGGCTCGATGGGAACGAACTGCTCCTTCTTTCGGGAAACAGAGTTGTGAATTTTCAACATGGGGAACGCCGCGAGGAAAACGGTGGAGAGTCAAGGACCCGAATCAAGACGAATCAGCTGGCACCGGGGCGGAAAACCGCTCACGCGTGGCCGGGGTCAGAGCTTCTTGGTAAAATGAATGTACGTTTCATTCACACCGAACACACCCACCACCGCGTGCCCGTGCGCGCCGGCGAATAATATCACATGTCAAAACGAGTCCTGGCCGCCTCCCTGCTCCTTGCGAGCCTGACCTGCAGCCCGCTTGCCAGCGCGGCAACCCTCCAGGAAATCCAGGCGCTCGTCCGGCAGGGGCAGTTGCCCCAGGCCCTGGAAAAAACGGATCAGATGCTCAGCTCCAGACCACAGGACGCCCAGTTGCGGTTCCTGCGCGGGGTGGTGCTGTCCGAACTGAACCGTCCGGCAGAAGCCATAACGATTTTCCAGAAACTCACCGAAGACTTCCCGGAACTGCCGGAACCCTACAACAACCTGGCCGTGCTCTACGCCCAGCAGCGCCAGTATGACAAGGCACGCACCGCCCTGGAACGGGCCATCCGGACCCATCCGAGTTACGCCACAGCCCACGAGAATCTGGGCGACATCTACGCACGCCTGGCCAGCCAGGCCTACGACAAGGCCCTGGCCCTGGACTCGTCCAACCAGGTTGCACAGAGCAAGCTGGCATTGATCCGCGAGATGATCTCGGTCGGCGGCAAAACGGCTCGCCCGGCGGGGAGCGCTGGTGGGGCAACCCCAGGTTCCGCCGCAAAGCCAGTCGAGGCACCCGTGCTCCCAGCACCGCCGGCACAGATCGTCGCAAAGACCACTCCGCCCACCGGAACAGTGCCGCACGCGCCCCCTCCCGCGGTCAGCACGTCCGTCACCAAACCAATCACAGTCCCCCAGACGCCCAGCGTTTCCCCAACGCCCCCCCTGGCAGAGCCCAAGACAGCAGCCAAACGCCCCGAGCCCAAGGAAGGTGCTCCCTCCCAGAACATTGCTGTTATCCGCTCCGTCACCCAGTGGGCTGCAGTCTGGTCCCGCAAGGATGTAAAAGCCTACCTGGGTCATTACGCCCGGGATTTCCAGCCCCCGAAGGGAATGAACCGCAAGGCCTGGGAAGAAGAACGCAGCCAGCGTCTGACCAAACCAGGCGCGATCCAGGTGGAACTGGAAAACATTCAGGTACGTGACGTCTCGGCGGGCAAGGCCACCGTCAAACTCCGCCAGCACTACCGTTCAGCCAACCTCAACACTTCCTCCAACAAGACCCTCATCCTCGTGAACCAGGACGGCCAGTGGCTGATCCAGCAGGAGAAGGTCGGCGGCTGATGGTGCTCCTGAAGGCAGTTCTGCTGCGGGGTCTTGCCGCGGCCCTGGCATGCACCTCACTCCTTGCCCTCGGCGCCCAGAGTGAGAGGGCCACACCCAGTCCGGACGCGGCCCTGGCGTCGGTCTTCCGGGACATCGAACAGGGGCGCCTGGAGCAGGCCCTGGCAGGTGTGGATGCGCTCCTCGCTGCCTATCCCAATTTCCGCCTGGCCCACTTGATCCGGGGTGACCTGCTGCTGGCCCGAACTCGTCCCCTGCATACCTTTGGCAGCCTGTCCGATGCGCCCGAGGAGAAAGTAGCCGATCTGCGTGACGAGGCCATGGTCCGCCTCGAAGCCTATCGGCACCGTCCACCGGAAAATTACCTGCCACGCTACTTGCTCCGGATGGAGCCCTCCCAGAGATATGCCCTGGTAGTGGACGCCCGCCGCTCACGCCTGTACATCTATGAAAACGATGAGGGACGGCCCCGCTTCGTGACGGATTATTACGTCACTCAAGGCAAACTCGGCGCGGAAAAAATGCGGGAAGGAGACAAACGCACCCCAGTAGGGGTCTATCATGTCACCGCTCATCTGGCCCGTCAGAAACTTTCCGACTTCTATGGCAGCGGCGCATTCCCCATCAGCTACCCCAATGAGTGGGATCGGCTGAATGGGCGGGATGGGCATGGAATCTGGCTGCATGGAACTCCCAGCGACACCTACTCCCGCCCTCCCCGCGCGTCGGACGGCTGCGTCGTTCTTGCCAACCGGGACCTGGAAGCCCTGTCTCCGTATCTGCAGATCGGTGTGACGCCTGTGATCATCAGCAATGCGGTCGAGTGGCTGAGTCTGGAAGACTGGACCGCAGAAAGGGACAACCTCAACCGCCAGGTTGAAAACTGGCGCAAGGACCTGGAAAGCCTCGACGTTGAGCGTTATTTGTCTCACTACTCGCGGAGCTTCCGCAGTGCCGAAGGTGATTTCGCGCAGTGGGCCCGTCAGAAGCGCCAGATCGCCAGCGCCAAGACCTCAGTCAAGGTCGAACTCAACAGGCTCAGTGTATTCCGCACCCCAGGGAGGCAGGACCTGGTGGTGATCACCTTCGAACAGGAATACCGCAGCAACACCCTTTCCCACGTACTGAAGAAACGCCAGTATTGGCAGAAGGAAGGCCGACGCTGGAAAATTGTCTACGAAGGCCTGGCCTGACCCACCGCCGATCCCGCACCCTATCCAGGAGACTCCATGAAGAAGACTCTCGTCGCCGCAGTTCTGGGCGCTCATGCCTTGCTGTCTGTCGCTGCCAACCCACAGGTTGAAATGAAGACCAGCGCCGGCACCATCATTATCGAGCTGAACCAGGAGAAGGCTCCCAAGACTGTGGCCAACTTTCTCGAGTACGTGAACACGGGCTTTTACGAGGGCTTGATCTTTCACCGGGTGATCAACGGTTTCATGGTTCAAGGTGGCGGCATGAACACCAGGATGGAAGAAAAGACCACCCGCGCGCCGATCGAGAACGAAGCCAAGAATGGCCTCAAGAATGAGGCAGGCACCATTGCCATGGCACGGACTCAAAACCCCCATTCGGCCTCGGCCCAGTTCTTCATCAACCTGGAGGACAACCGGGCCCTCAACTATCCGTCGCCGGACGGCTGGGGCTACGCCGTCTTTGGCAAGGTGACCCAGGGAATGGACGTCGTCCGCAAAATAGGCAACGAACCAACCACGACCCGCGGTTTCCACCGGGACGTGCCTGCGACACCGATCATCATCCAGTCCATCCGCCAGCTACCCTTGGTCAAATAAATTCCCGGGGCCACCGGCCCCGTTTTTCCCATCACCCCAACAGGAGTACCACCCATGGCTGTCAAACTCGTTACCAATCACGGCGACATCGTCCTCGAACTCGATGCCGACAAGGCTCCCGAAACCGTCAAGAATTTCATTGCCTACGTAGAATCCGGCCACTATAACAACACCATTTTCCACCGGGTGATCAACGGCTTCATGATCCAGGGTGGCGGGTTCGAACCGGGCATGACCCAG
>NZ_JAQUVG010000150.1 GCF_028693495.1 Zoogloea sp.
GGTGGATGAGCGGTTTAAGTCGCACGCCTGGAAAGCGTGTTCAGGGTAATACCCTGACGCGGGTTCGAATCCCGCCCTCTCCGCCAAGATGCCTGAAAAACCCCTTGATTTTCAAGGGGTTTTTCTTTTTTTACGCCGGTTGGTATGTCATCTGGCCTGCCATGGCAGCTTGGCCTGGGCCGGTGTCTGTTGGGCAGCCTTGAACAGTTCGAGGGGGTGGCTCTTGGGGGCAGGAACCACAAACCACAAACCACAAACCACAAACCACAAACCCTTGCCGGAGTGATCTGCCTCACTTTTCGGGCGTGGGGTTGTTCCGCTTGGCGTTGAGGTGCGTGGATCTCCGTCATCTGTGTATGGTCAGCTCTTTGGGTCTCGGTGTAACCTCATTGTCCGTTCCCGGGCATGGGTTCCGTGAGATCTTCTGGGGGCTTGCGGAGGTGATCCAGGTGGTCCGTGTTCGATTGCCTGAATAGTCCGCTGCACCTTCTTTCTGCCTCATGCTCGACGACATCAAGCAGACCCTCTGGGCGGCAGTCGACAAGCTGCGCGCCAACATGGATGCGGCCGAATACAAGCACCTGGCGCTCGGCCTCATCTTCCTCAAGTACATCTCTGACACCTTCGCCGCCCGCCGGGCCGGGCTGACCCGCCGCTTCCAGGACGAATCCGACGATTACTTCCTGAAGAGCCGCTTCTCGGGGAATGTGGTGCAGGAGAAAAAGTTCTGCGAGCTGCTGGCCAATGTGGTCAAGCGCATCCTGCGCAAGTACAAGTACCCGCCGGACCCGCCGGAGGGTGCGGTGGAGCTGGTGCTGCAGCAGGCGCAGGCGCTGGGTGAGGCTTGGGTGGGGTGGCGCCGAGGAGATTGGTTCTGGGGCAGGGCTTGTCGGTGGTCGAGTTCACGCCACCCGGTTTCGCTCCCGCCATGCCTGGGGAGAAAATCCCGTCCATTGGCGGAAGGCCCGACTGAAGCTCTTCTCGTTGCCGAAGCCCGACAGGGCAGCCACTTGCTTGATGGACTTGCGGCTGCGGTCCAGAAGCTCGATGGCCTGGTCGTGGCGGGTCTCGTCCTTGATCTGCTGGAGGGACGAGCCCTCTTCCCGCAACTGCCGGTGCAGGGTGCGGATGGAGACATGCAGGTGTTCGGCTACCCGTTCGGCGGTGGCCCCCAGGTTCGCCGGATCCCGCAGAAAACGCCGGACGCTGGCCACCAGCAGCCGGTCGCGCCGGTACTGCAGCACGGTGAGCGGCAGCGCCCGTTGCAGCATGCTCTGCAGCGCGTTTTCATCCCGACGGATGGGGAGCTCCAGATAGCGGGCGTCGAAGCGGATGCCCGCCTGTTCCGCCTCAAACCGGACCGGACCGGCGAACATCAGGGGGTAGGCTTCCGCATGGCTTGGCGCGGGATAGGGGAAGCGGCTTTCCTGCAGGGGGATCCGTGAGTCGATGGCCCAGCAGGCGTAGCCCAGCACGTAGCGCAGGAGGGTGACGCAGCAGAACTCCTTGAGCCCCGCCAGATCCCGGTGGAGGGTGATGTCCAGCCCGGCGGTGAGCCGGTCAGTGGAGAGGCGGAGGGTGATGTCGTCGGTGAGCAGGCGATGGTGGCGGCACCAGCGCTTGAGGGCGACCTCCAGGTTGGGGGACGTGATGGAGGCTCGGCACAGCATGCCGTAGCTGCCCCAGGGCAGGCGGCGGGAGAACCAGCCCAGGGCCTCGTCGTCCAGTTCCTGCATGGCGGCGCCGGACATGATTTCCATCTGGTCTGCAGTGACACGGGCGTCGGGCTGGGCCAGCAGGCCGGGATTGATCCCGGCGAGGGCAAGGGCTCCGGCCGGATCCGCGCCGTAACGGCGGTAGGCGGCCACGATGGCCTCGATGAAGGCGATGGGCGTAGCCGCCCGGCTCACGAGGCTGGCGGGGGGGAGGGCAGGGCGCAGGGACATGAGGCGGGAATCTAAAGGGGCGTGGCAGCATTTGCAACTACGATGGCGCCCGGGGGGGCGCCTGAGCCCGTACTCTGCCCCGGTACCCTGAGGGCTGCCTGCGTCCCGGGGATTCCCTACTTCCGGAGGAGACAGAACCATGAACATTCCCAGCCTCGACTTCCACCTGGGCGAAACCATCGAAGCCCTGCGCGACACCATCCAGTCCTTCGCGGCCAAGGAAATCGCCCCCCGCGCGGCTGAAATCGACCGGGTCAACGAGTTTCCCGCCGACCTCTGGAAGAAGCTGGGCGACCTGGGCCTCCACGGCATGACGGCCCCCGAGGAATACGGCGGCACGAACATGGGCTACCTCGCCCACATCATTGCCCTTGAGGAAGTTTCCCGCGTCTCGGCGTCGGTGGGTCTGTCCTACGGTGCCCACTCCAACCTGTGCGTTAACCAGATCCGCCGCAACGGCACCGAGGCCCAGAAACAGAAGTACCTGCCCAAGCTGATCTCCGGCGATCACGTCGGGGCCTTGGCCATGAGCGAGCCCAACGCCGGCTCCGACGTGGTCTCCATGAAGCTGCGCGCCGACAAGAAGGGCGACCGTTACGTGCTCAACGGTTCCAAGATGTGGATCACCAACGGCGGTGATGCCGACACCCTGGTGGTGTATGCCAAGACCGACATCGAGGCGGGCCCCAGGGGCATGACCGCCTTCATCATCGAGAAGGGCATGAAGGGCTTCACCCACGGCACCCACCTGGACAAGCTCGGGATGCGTGGCTCCAACACCTTCCCGCTGTTCTTCGACGACGTGGAGGTGCCGGAAGAGAACGTCCTCGGCGGTGTGGGCAACGGCGTCAAGGTGCTCATGAGCGGCCTCGACTACGAGCGCGCCGTGCTGTGCGGTGGTCCCCTGGGCATCATGGCCGCCTGTATGGACATCGTTGTGCCCTACCTGCACGAGCGCAAGCAGTTCGGCCAGAGCATCGGAGAATTCCAGCTGATGCAGGGTAAGCTGGCCGACATGTATTCCACCTGGATGGCCACCCGCGCCTATGTGTATGCCGTTGGCCAGGCCTGTGACCGCACCGACCACGCCCGCAGCCTGCGCAAGGACGCCGCCGGAGCGATCCTGTATTCCGCCGAGAAGGCTACCTGGATGGCCGGCGAGGCGATCCAGACTCTGGGCGGGGTGGGCTACACCAACGACTACGCCACCGGCCGCCTGTGGCGCGATGCCAAGCTGTACGAAATCGGTGCCGGTACCAGCGAGATCCGCCGGATGCTGATCGGCCGCGAACTGTTCTCTGAAACCGCCTGAGGGGAGCGGCTCCGATGACCGTCATCAAATCCAGCATCAATACCCGCTCGGCAGAGTTCCAGGCCAACGCAGCGGAAATGCAGCGCATCGTCGCTGACCTGAAGGAGAAGGTGGCCCAGGTGTCCCTGGGCGGTGGCGAGGCCACCCGGGCCAGGCATGTGGCCCGGGGCAAGCTGTTGCCCCGCGACCGGGTCGATCACCTGCTCGATCCGGGCACCGGCTTCCTCGAGGTGGGCCAACTCGCCGCCTATGGCATGTACGACAACGAGGCCCCCTCGGCTGGCGTGATCACCGGCATTGGCCGGGTCAATGGGGTGGAGTGCATGATCGTGGCCAACGATGCCACCGTGAAGGGCGGCACTTACTACCCGATGACGGTCAAGAAGCATCTCCGTGCCCAGGAGATCGCCCAGCAGAACAAGCTGCCGTGCATCTACCTGGTGGACTCCGGCGGCGCCTTCCTGCCCAAGCAGGACGAGGTCTTTCCGGATCGGGACCACTTCGGCCGGATCTTCTTCAACCAGGCCAACATGTCGGCCGAGGGCATTCCCCAGATTGCCGTGGTGATGGGCTCGTGCACGGCGGGCGGCGCCTACGTGCCGGCCATGAGCGATGAGACGGTGATCGTCAAGAACCAGGGCACGATCTTCCTGGGCGGCCCACCGCTGGTGAAGGCTGCCACCGGTGAGGTGGTCACCGCCGAAGACCTGGGCGGGGGTGACGTGCATACCCGGGTCTCCGGCGTGGCCGACCACCTGGCCGAGAACGACACCCATGCGCTGCACATCGCCCGGCGCATCGTCGGCACTCTCAACCGGACCAAGCCGGGGGGCCTCAAGCTCCTCGACGCGGAAGAGCCCCTTTACGATCCCGCCGAGATCTACGGGGTGATCCCCACCGACACCCGCAAGCCCTACGACGTACGCGAGGTCATCGCCCGCATCGTCGATGGCTCCCGCTTCGACGAGTTCAAGGCCCGTTACGGCACCACCCTGGTCACCGGCTTTGCCCACCTCTACGGCATGCCCATCGGCATCGTCGCCAACAACGGCATCCTGTTCGGCGAGTCGGCCCAGAAGGGCGCCCATTTCATCGAGCTGTGCGCCCAGCGCGGGGTGCCCCTGGTCTTCCTGCAGAACATCACCGGCTTCATGGTTGGCCGCAAGTACGAGAACGGCGGGATTGCCAAGGACGGCGCCAAGATGGTCACCGCCGTGGCCACCGCCCAAGTGCCCAAGCTCACGGTGCTGATCGGCGGCAGCTTTGGCGCCGGCAACTACGGTATGTGCGGCCGGGCCTACAGTCCCCGCTTCCTGTGGATGTGGCCCAACAGCCGGATCTCCGTGATGGGGGGCGAGCAGGCGGCGAGCGTGCTGTCCACCGTGCGTCGTGAAGGCATTGAGGCCAAGGGCGGCAGCTGGAGCAAGGACGAGGAAGAGGCCTTCAAGTCGCCCATCCGCCAGCAGTACGAAGACCAGGGTCATCCCTATTACGCCACCGCCCGCCTGTGGGACGACGGCGTGGTGGATCCGGCCCAGACCCGCCGGACCCTGGGCCTGTCCCTGTCGGCCAGCCTTAATGCGCCGATCCAGCCGACGAAGTTC
>NZ_JAQUVG010000050.1 GCF_028693495.1 Zoogloea sp.
CGATCGGCTTGGTCAGGAAGTTGTCCCCGCCCGGCCCGAGGGCCTCCATCTGCTTGACCGGGTCCCGCTCGGCGGACAGAAAGACGATCGGCACCCCCAGGTAGCTGCGATGCTGCTGGATGATCCGGGCCAGCTCCACGCCACTGATCTCCGGCATGTAAATATCCATCAGCAGCAGGTCGGGATGGAAGCTCTCCATCGCCTCCAGCACCTCCAGGGGATTGCTGACCACCTGGGCAATCATGCCTGCCTGCTCCAGGGTGCTGGCATACAGCCGGGCCAGGGAGGCCGCGTCGTCCACCACCAGAATGCGATAGGCCGCCTGCTGCTCACCCCCCAGGATCCGGTCAACAGCGTCCATCAGCTCGGCCACATCGAAGGGTTTGACGAAGAAAGCCTCACCCCCCGCCCGCACGGCGGCCAGCCGGCTGCCGATGGTGTCCCGGGCACTGATGAAGATCACCGGCACACCGCCGTGGGCATGGGCCCGGACGCTCTGGACGGCTTTCGGCCCCGCCACCCGCCCCTCGGGGAAGCTCACATCCATCACGATCAGGTCCGGCTGCTGCCGGTCAAGGTAACTGGTCAGCGCGGCCAGATCCGTCAGGACATCCACCTGGAAACCGAAATGCTGCATCTCGGCCTGCAGCAGACGGGCATAGGCCACATCATCGTCCACCAGCACCACATGGCGCACCCGCAGCCGGTCACGCGCCGGACCCGCCAGGCTGCCAAGCCCCGCCTCAGCCCGCACCGGCATCGCCAGGTGGGCCCCCAGGACATTGAGCTGGCCAAACAGACGTTGCTGGATCGGGTTATGCCCCTGCCCAAAGTTTGACAGGACCTCCTCCGCCGTCGCAGCCACCGCCACCGCTGCCTCCGCCAGCCCCGAATAGCCATAGGCGCCCGCCGAACCGCTGAGCTTGTGGGTGATTTCCTGGATCTTCAGCATCGCGTCCCGGGTGCCGCGCCGGGGCCCCTGCCAGGCCTCCTGCAGCTCGCTCAGGTAACGGGGCAATTCACTCTCGAACGCCCTCACCAGGGTTTCCAGGCGATCCTCACTCATTTCCCTCTCCCATCGGCGGCCCCAACAGCTCAAGGGCCCGGGACAGCTCCGCCTGCTCCAGGGCCTGCTCCATGGACACACCATCCTGCCCCAGCAGGGGCAGCAGCACATCCCGGCACTGACCCCACAGGGTTCGGGCCATCAGGCTTTCAGTCTCCAGCAGACGGCGCAGGTAGGCCAGGGTCAGCTGCGGGCCCGCGTCGCCCTGGGCAGGCGCCAGGGGAACCTGGAACCAGAACACGCTTCCCCCGCCGGGCACAGCCTCGAACCCGATGCTGCCCTCCATCCGGGCCACCAACTGCCGGCAGATGCTGAGACCCAGACCGCAGCCCCCAAAACGGCGGGTGGAAGAGTCGTCCAGCTGGCGGAAATTTTCGAAGAGCAGCTCCCGGCACCCTTCCGGAATCCCCATCCCCTGGTCCTCCACCTCGAAACGGACCATCAGCCCCCTGGCCTCTTCCATCTTGCGGCGTACCCTCAGGGTGATGCAGCCCTGCTCCGAGAACTTGACCGCGTTGTCGAGCAGGTTGCCCAGCACCTGGCCGATCCGCAGGGGATCGCCGTGAAAGACCGGGGGCAGCGCCGGATCAATCTCCCGGGTCAGAGCCAGGCCCTTGCCGCGGGCGCGTTCGATCAGCTGTTCCTCGCCCAGGTTGAGCATCTCCAGCAGATGAAAGTCGATGCGTTCAAGGGCCGCACCGTCCCCGGTCAGGTTGCTGGCATCCAGGATGTTGTTGACCACCCCCAGCAGGCGCAGACCGGACTCCCGGTGCGCTCCGAGCGCTCCCGCAAAACGGGATCATCCAGCTTCCGGGCCAGCACAAAGGCATAGCCCAGGATGGCATTGAGGGGGGTCTTGAGTTCATGGCTCACGTTAGCCAGGAAATTGCTCTTGGCCCGGCTGGCCGCTTCGGCCTGAGCCAGGGCATCCTCCAGGGCCCGGGTCCGCTCCACCACCTGGAGGGTCAGATCATCCCGGGCCTGCCGGCACTCCAGCTCCCGCGCCTTGAGCTCCAGCTGGGTTCGCACCCGGGCCCGCACCGTATCCCGGTTGAAGGGCTTGTGGATGAAGTCGGCCCCACCGCCCATCAGGGCCCGGGTTTCGCTGGCCGGATCGGTACGGGCGGTCACGAAGATCACCGGAATGCCGCGGGTGCGGGACTCATGCTTGAGCAGGTCACACACCTCGTAGCCATCCATGCCCGGCATCATCACATCCAGCAGAATGAGGTTGGGCAGGTAGGACTCCAGCATGGACAGCCCATCCGCTCCGGACAGGGCAAAGCGCACGTCGCAGAAGTCGTCGAGGACGGCCCCCAGCAACTCCACGTTGCCGGGCACGTCGTCAATGATGAGGATCTTCGGGCGCTGGCCAAACAGCATGGTCTTCCTTGGACGGAAATGGGTCGGAGAGCACACGCTCCATGAAGGCCTGGAGGGCCTCTTCGGCCTCCCTGAACTGCAGCCGGCGGACCGCACTGGCAACCCCTGCAAAGGCCTGGGCAAGATCGGATTCTGCCAGCAGGCTTTCGAGTTTCCTCACCTCCTTGCGGGCGGAATAACTGTTTTCGGCCAGCAGGCCCTGCAGAGACTTCGCCAGATCCAGGACTTGCGAGGGGTCGATTCTAGCATCTCCCTCCGTGCGCCCTGCGGAAGCGGCAGAGGGCTCCGGCTCGGCGGGGCGCTCCAGCCCCTCCGCAACCGTCCCCCGGGCCTGCGCCGTTCCCGGAGAGAAAGGCAGCTCGCACGTAAAACAGCTGCCCTGCCCCACAGCACTGTGCACCTCAATGTGCCCGCCCTGCATCTCGACCAGGCTGCGGACAATCGACAGGCCCAGCCCGGTTCCCCCGTAGCGCCGGCTGATCGAGCTGTCCGCCTGGGTAAAGGATGAAAAAAGACCCTCGATCTGCTCGGCAGTCATGCCGATACCACTGTCCCTGACACGGAAATGGAGCATCAGCGGGCCCTCCGCCGGCCCTGCCCGCCAGCCCACTTCCAGGGCAATCCCGCCCTGGGTCGTGAATTTGAGCGCATTCCCCAGCAGGTTGGTCAGGATCTGCTCCAGACGCAGGGGGTCCCCCACCAGCCAGTCGGGCAGATCGGCCGGCACCTGCAGCTGCCAGCCCAGCCCCTTCTCCCGGCACTGGAATTCGAACAGCCCCGCCACACCGGCGAGGCAGACGGACAGCTGGAAGGGCACCCGCTCCAGAGTCATCCGGCCCGCCTCGATCTTCGAGTAGTCGAGCACGTCATTGAGCAGACGCATCAGGGTCTGGCCAGCCCGCTGGACCTTTTCCAGGTAATCCCGCTGGGAGCTGTCCAGCCGGCTGGCCAGGACCAGAGCGGTCATGCCGAGAATCGCATGCATCGGGGTGCGGATCTCGTGACTCATCATGGCCAGGAAGGCACCCTTGGCCCGATCCGCCGCCTCGGCCTCGGAGCGGGCCAGGCGCAGGGAGTCCTCCAGTTCCCGCTGGGCGGTCACATCCCGGTTGATGCCGATGATCTGGATCGGGCGCCCCTCGACGTCCACTTCCAGCGCGCAAGCCGCCTGAATGTGGCGGATCCGGGCACCCGGCAAGACAATCCGGAACTCCTCGCTGACAGAGACCCCATTCCCAAGGAGCCTCTTCACCATGGCCTCAGCCCGGGCCAGATCGTCGGGATGCACCCTCTGACGCCAGAAACTGTAGCGAAGCGCCTGTCCCTGCACCTCTTCCGGCAGCTCATACCAGGCCCGCAGGCGGGCATCCCACTCCAGCTGATCGTCCTCCAGACGCCAGCTCCAGACGCCGATATCCGCCGCCTCGACGGCAAGGTTGAGACGCCGGGTGCGCTCGGCGACACGCTGATCAAGGCTGGCGATGGTCTCATGCAGGGCCGCGACCGCCTTCTCGCGACGCTGGAACTGCCGCAAGGCAAACAGCCCCAGGGCCAGAAAACCCAGGTTGGCGGCCAGCGCCGTTGCCAGAATCTCCATGGCCCTGCTGTGCCATTCGGCGAGCACCATCGCCCGGTCGTAGCGCCCCACCACCCGCAGGGGACGGATCTCCGAGGTCACCTGCAACTGGCCATCCTCCCCGATCCGCTGGGTGGGCGCCAGCAGCCCCTGGCGGGTCACCCCCCGGCTGGCCTGCTGCACCTCGAAGGCCAGATCTACCCCACCTTCGGGACAGCGCCCCTCAACGAAAGAGCACGCCAGAATCGCGCCAGAATCCAGCACCAGACTGAGGCGCAGATTGCCCGGGATCCCGGCATCAAACAGATAGGAGCGCAAGGCGTCCGGATCGACACCCACGACAACCACGCCCATCAAGGTGCCGGCATCGTCCCGGACCGCCCGGCTGACCGGGATGACCGGACGATTGTCAGAGCGGCTGGCGATCCTGGCACCGATGAACAACCCACCGGACAGCTGCTCCGCCGGTATCCGGAAGTGGGGTCGATCCGACAGATCAAGAGGAATCGCTGGAAAAGCCATGCTGTACTCGGCCAGCCGTCCATCCGGACGGATCAGCGAAAGCCACTCCGCGTAGGGCGTGATGGCGTGGCGACGCAGCAACAAGCGGTGCATCTCCAGATCGGGCGCCTCTAGCGAGGGCCCCCGGAACTGGATGGCTTCACCAATCCCGGACAGGGTCCGGTCGTAGATGTCGACGATCGCTTCGGCCCGGGTCAGGGTGGTGTGGGCCTGACGCGCCAGGGACGCCTGCGCCTCCGCCAGCAGCTGGTCCCGATCCGCCAGAACCTGCTGGGCCAGCCTGGCATCCACCAGGATGCAGACCAGGACGACCAGTCCGATGATCTGCAGGGTACGTGACTTGAACATCATGAGGCGGATTCTAAACGCATCCGGACGGGTACTCCGTCAGCTTTGCCACACCCCCCTCAACACCTCCGTCAGCGCCTCGCCTACAGGCGCAAGCGGGACACTTCGTTATCCAGTTCCCGGGCCACCCTCAACAGCTCTTCGGCCAGATTGCGGTTCTCGTCGGCGGACTGACTGCTCTCCGCCACCGAACGGGCCACCCCATCGATGCCTCGGGCAATCGACTGGCCAGCCTGGCTCTGCTCGCGGGTGACCCGGGCGATATCCGCCACCGCCGCCGCCGTCTGTCCCGCCCGGGCCTGGATGGCCTGCAGGGCAGCCTCCACCCGGCGGGCTGCATCCACGTTCAACCCCACCTGCGCCACCGCCCGATGAGCGGACCCGGACACCGAGCCGACCCCCTCCTGAATGCTGCTGAGGATGGTGTCGATCAGGGTGGCCGATTTGGAGGACTGCTCCGCCAGCTTGCGCACCTCGTCGGCCACCACCGCAAAACCGCGCCCCTGCTCGCCGGCCCGGGCCGCCTCGATGGCGGCATTGAGGGCCAGCAGGTTGGTCTGCTCCGAAATTTCCCGGATGGCATTGAGGGCGTGATGGATTTCCTCCGAACGCGCGCCCAACAGCTCGACCTGGGTCGCCGCATCCTGGACCGTTGCCGCCGTATCGTGGAGGGTGGAAATGGTCTTGTGCACCGTGCCCACCCCCTCCTCGACCGACGCGGTGGTTTCCCGGGTCAGGGCCAGGGCCTCGGTGGCGCTGCTGGCCACCTGCTCGACACTCACCGTGAGCTGCCCGGTGGTCCCGGCCATCGCACTGGCTGCCGCGCTCTGCTGGCGGGTCGCGTCGCCCAGCACCCGGGAGGAGGCGGACATGCTGTCGGCCGTCCGTTGCAGATGGTCACTGGTCTGACGGATGCTTCCCGCCAGGACCCGCATGGACCCGGCGGCAGCGTTGATGCTGTTGCCAATCAGGTCGATCTCGTTACGGCTGTCAGGGGAAGCCGCCGCACATACCGTGAGATCGCCGCTGCCAAAGCGGGAGACCAGCCCCGCCAGATGGGACAGGGGACTCAGGCGCTGCCGCAGGAAGAAGGCCAGAGCCAGCACCAGCACCGCCCCGCAGCCCACCGCCAGCAGGGCAATCTGATTGCGCAGCAGCTCCGCGTCCTCGACAAACTCATCCACCCACGACCCGGTGGCCACCAGCCAGTGCAATTCGGGCATGTAGCGCACCACCACCATCTTGTCGGCCTCGGCGCCCGGCTCACCCCACTTGTACACCAGGGTGCCGTTCTTCCGGGCGATCAGCTGATCCACGATGCCCTTGAGGCGTGCATCCATCTCGCCAATCGTCTTGCCCTCGAGCTTGGGGTGATAGATGAAGCGGATGTCTTTGGCATCCCCCGACGGCACCGAGACGATATACGGATAACCGGTATGACCCACCTTCATGCCGGCGAGCTTCTCCTTGATCAGGCGCACGTTGCTCTCGGCGTCCACCCGCATGGTGACCGCGCCGACCACCTCCCCAGTCCCGTCCCGCAGGGGTTTGGCGGCCAGCACGAACATCTTGCCGTTGCGCTCCAGGGAGCCCACGAAAGGCTTGCCCGTCAGCAGGATGGACGGGTAGTCACCGTTGTTATCCACCAGCTCCCCATGGCGAGCCTCACCACTCTTGTCCTTGAGCAGGGTCGCTGCCCGGTAGAAGCGGTCGCCCTTGCGCACCAGGAAGGCCGGTTCGCGGTCCCCGTGCAGGCGGGCATAGGCAGCCAGCACCTCGGTGTTGTTGTTCAGGAGCGTGCCTCCGATGGCCAGACCGGGAGCCGTCCCCTTCGGACTCGTCACCTCCGCCCCCGTCAGGCGCGGCGAGCCATCGAAGGATTCGATGAACTGGTCCAGGGACTCCACCGACCGCGTCTCCAGCGCATCCTTGGCATAGGCCAGCATCGAGACGGTCAAGTCCGCCTGCAGGGCGAGGGACTCCTCGGCCTTGTCAATGGCATTCTGACGGGACAGGGCCGCCACCGTGGCCACCAGGATGGTCACCATCAGGGCAACGCCCAGAGTGCACAGAAGGACCACCTGCCGGACAATCGGGGTGTGTTTGAGCATGAGGGAGTTCTCGAATGCAAAAAATGTTCCCATGCTATCGGCCGAACCCTTCCCAACTTGAGTAGTACGATACTACCCGCCCCCCCAAGACCCCTGTGCCACAAGGATTTCCGGGCTGCCCTGGCAACGGCCGGAAACGCCTTCAGCCAAACACGGCAGCCACATCCAGACTTTCCCGGCTGCCTACATCCACCTGATGGCTGCGCAGCCAAGCGTCCGCGCGGGCCCGCCCCATGTCCCGCAGGTCATGCAGAAAGGCCCTGGCTGCATTGAGCTTGCTGGCCTTGCCGGCCGCCAGCAACTCCTCCGCCTCGATCAGATGAAACCGCAGCCCGGTGAGGCGGCGCTCGAAACGGCCCTGCGGTCGCCAGCCAGCCCCTTCGGCGATGGCATGGCGGGCATGGGCGATCATGCGCATCTCCCGCAGGAAGGTGGTGGAAAAACCCAGCTCCATACTGCGGGTGGCAATCTCATCCACACTGCGGGGCGCTTCCGGCCGGGACAGCGGATTGAGCAGCACCAGCAGGATATCCCGGGTCTCGCATTCGTGAATAAGGGGATAGATTGCAGGATTGGCGGTAAAGCCCCCATCCCAGTAAGCCTCTCCGTCGATCTCCACTGCATGGTGCAGGGTCGGCAGGCAGGCGGAGGCCAGCAACGCCGCTTCGGTCAGCTCCCCGGTATGAAAGAGGCGTACCTTGCCCGTGCGCACCTGGGTCGCTGCGATGAACAGCTTCAGGGGACATTCCCGGCGGACATGCTCGAAGTCGAAACAGGCCCGCACCACATCACGCAACGGGTTCAATTCAAAGGGATTGAGCTGGTAAGGAGAAAACAGCTTGGCCAGCCCCACGAGCATCGCCATCGGTCCGGGCAATGCCCCATCTCCCGCCGGGTTGAGGCTGTGGAGCAGATCCAGCTGGAAAGGCGTCGAATCCGCCACTGCCTCCCAGAAGACCGACAGACTTTCCCGCGCGCCCTCCGGACCTCCGCGGGTCCAGCCCTGAGCCAGGGCCATGGCATTCATGGCGCCGGCACTGGTCCCGCTCACCCCTTCCAGGGGCAGCCCGGCTTCCAGCAAACGGTCGAGCACCCCCCAGGTGTACGCACCGTGCGCTCCGCCCCCCTGCAGGGCCAGACTCAGGACAGGCTCTTCCGGTGCCTTTCGGCTCCACCAACGCTTGATCCCCATCACCCACCTCCCCAAGCTTTGCTGCAACGCAACAATACCATCAAGAATGGAGGAAGAGGGATTTCAGAAGTTCGAGCGCGCACGCTGTTAAGGTGAGCTTAAGCTTCACGCACCATATTAGAATCCTCTTCTCCTCCGGTGCGCTGGCAACCATGAAACGCTCTTTCCTCCTTGCCCTGTTCCTGGTCAGCGGCGGACTGCACGCCGAAACCCCTGGCCAGATCCTCCAGCACTACGCCAGCGAAGCCGGCAAGACCCAACCTGGCTTCACCGCGTCGGCCCAACGGGGCGAACGCCTTTACCGGCAGGCGTTTTCCATTGCCGAGGGCATGCCCGCCTGTACCAGCTGCCACACGGATGCCCCAACGCGGACCGGACAGCATGCCATCACCGGAAAACGCATCCAGCCCCTTGCGGTGGCTGCCAACAGCGAACGTTTTACCGAACCCGCCAAGGTGGAAAAGTGGTTCGGCCGCAACTGCCGGGAAATCATCGGCCGCCCGTGCACCGCGAGTGAAAAGGCCGATTTCATCGCCTTCATGAGCGAGGTCCGCTGACATGAAAAAACTGTGCTGCCTGCTGCTGCTTGGCCTGACCTTACCCGCCTGGGCCGACCGGCTGCCCCTGCCCCCGGACACCCCCGCCAGCTACCCCGCGGAATGCGGCAGCTGTCACCTGGCCTATCCCCCTGCCCTGCTGGCGGCCGAGCACTGGAAACGCATCACCGACACCCTGAACCGGCATTTCGGCAGTGACGCTTCCGTTCCTGCCGCCACCCGGCAGGAGATCGCCGGCTTCCTGCTCCGTCATGGGGGCAACCCCGCGCGGATCGGCAGCGCCGGCGAACCGCCCCGGATCACCACCAGCGCCGCATTCCAGCGCAAACACCGGGAGATCGATCCGGCCTTCTGGCGGGACCAACGGGTCCACTCGGCGGCCAACTGCGAGGCCTGCCACACCCAGGCTGCCCAGGGCCGTTTCAGCGAACACGACATCGCCATCCGCGAACTGAGGCACTGACATCATGCGCAAGATTCTCGTCTGGGACTGGCCGGTGCGCATCGGGCACGCCTTGATGGCCGGCGGCTTCATCATCGCCTGGCTCACCCAGGAAAGCGAACGCCTGAGCCTGATCCACGCCATGGCCGGCTCCGCGGTGCTGGCCACCGCCGTACTGCGGCTGGCCTGGGGCGTGATCGGCTCGCCGACGGCCCGCTTCTCCGCCTTCGTGCGCGGCCCCCGGGCCGTCGGCGCCTACCTCCTCAGCCTGCTCCAGCCAGCGCCCCAGCACTACACCGGCCACAACCCGGCCGGCGGCTGGGCCATCCTGCTGCTGCTCGGCCTTGGCATCCTCACCGCTGCCAGCGGCTGGGCCGTATACAACGACGTGGGTGGCCACAGCCTCGAAGAACTCCACGAGGGCCTTGCCTCCACCATGCTCAGCGTCGTGGTGATCCACGTCGGGGGCGTCATCCTCAGCAGCTGGCTCCACAGGGAAAACCTGCTGGCCGCCATGGTCCATGGGCGCAAGCTGGGGGCACCGGAAGAGGAAATCCCCTCGGCCCACCGCCTGGCCGGACTGCTCCTGCTGGTGCTCGCCTGCCTGGCGAGCGTCTGGCTCTCCCGCTGAGGGTCGCCGTGCGCATCCTGCTCGTGGAGGACGACCCCCAACTGGGCGACGGCCTGTGTGTCGGCCTGCGCCAGTCCGGCTTCACGGTGGACTGGCTGACGGACGGCCACAGCGCCGACCTGGCGCTGCAAACCGAACCCTTCGATCTGGTGGTGCTGGATCTCGGCCTGCCCCGCCTGGACGGCATCCAGGTGCTCACCCGCGTCCGCGCCCGGGGCAACAGCCTGCCGGTACTCATCCTCACCGCCCGGGACTCCACCGGGGACACCATCCTGGGACTGGACAGCGGTGCCGACGACTACCTGGTCAAACCCGTACACCTGGACGAACTGAGCGCCCGCATCCGCGCCCTGCTGCGGCGCAGCGCCGGACGTATCTCCCCCATCCTGGAGGTCGGCGGGCTGCGCCTCGACCCGGCCGCCCAGCAGGTCACCTCCCACGGCCAGGCCATCGAGCTGCAGGCCAAGGAATTCGCCCTGCTCCAGCTCCTGATGGAAAACGCCGGACGCGTCCTCACCCGCAGCCAGATCGAACAGGCGCTCTACGGCTGGAGCGACGAACCCGACAGCAACGCTCTCGAAGTCCACATCCACCATCTGCGCAAGAAACTCGGCCGCGACACCATCCGCACCCTCCGGGGTGTGGGCTACACCCTGCCCAAATGAACACCCGCTGGTTTTCCCTCAAGCACCGCCTGCTGGTGCTCCTTCTAGGCGGCGTGGCTGTCGCCTGGCTGATCACCCTCACCCTCAGTTACCTGGACGTCCATTCCGAAGTGGACGAACTCTTCGACGCCCAGCTCGCCCACTCCGCCCAGACCCTGCTGGCCCTCGCCAGCCACGGGGAAGGCGGCACCATCGAAGATTCGGGCGCCCTGGCCCACAAGTACCAGACCCATCTGCGCTTCCAGATCTGGAGCGCAGCAGGCGAACTGGTCCTGCGCTCCAGCGAAGCGCCGATGAGCCCCCTCACCGAGCGTACAGGCTTCTCGGAAACCCACTCCGCCGAAGCCGGGCACTGGCGCCACTTCAGCCAGTGGAACAGCGGGCACACCCTGCAGGTCCAGGTCAGCGAAGATCACTATGTACGGGACGACCTCATCGGCCACGTCGCCTGGCGGATGCTGGTCCCCGCCCTCCTCGGCCTGCCGCTGCTGAGCCTGTGGGTGTGGCTGGCCCTGCGCCGGGGGCTGCAGCCCCTCAACGGTCTCGCCCGGCAGATCGCCCATCGGGACCCGGAACGCCTCGAAGCCCTGCGGCCCGAACAGGCCCCACTGGAAATCCAGCCCCTGCTCGACGGGCTGAACCGGCTGTTCAGCCGGGTGGAACAGGCCCTGGACAGCGAACGCCAGTTCACCGCCAACGCCGCCCACGAATTGCGCACCCCTCTCGCCGCTCTCCAGGCCCAGTTTGCCGTGGCCCGGCGGGCCCGCAACGACGCCGAGCGGGATCAAGCCCTGCAGCAGATCCAGACCGGACTGGACCGGGCCATCCACCTGGTGGACCAGATGCTCCAGCTCTCCCGCCTCGACCCGGAATCCCGCCTGCCCGACGCCCGGGAGATCAAGCTGACGGAAGTGGTGAAATCGGTCTGCGCGGAACTCGGGCCGATGATCTTCGCGAAGGATCTCGATTTCGACCTGGAAGACCAGGGCGCGCCGTCCATCCACGGCCGGGAAGACTGGCTGCGCGTGCTCGTCCGCAACCTGCTGGACAACGGCATCCGCTACACCCCCGAGGGCGGACGCCTTCAGGTGGTCATCGGTCCGGGCCCCCGGATTGTCATCAGCGACAGCGGCCCCGGCATTCCCCCCGACAAGCGCGACGCCGTCATGCAGCGCTTCTACCGCCTGGACACCGACAACCGTCGCGGTTGCGGCCTGGGGCTGGCCATTGTCGGCCGCATCGCCGAACTCCATGGTGCCCATATCCAGATGGACGACAGCCCCTTCGGACAGGGGCTGTCGGTTTCCCTCTCCTGGCCGGCCGCGCGCTGAGTCGCTGCGCGCCGCCCGCCCGGGCGGTCAGAGGACCAGATCAGTCACCGCCAGCTGCTCAACACCCACCAGCTCGATCTGGAATTCGGCGGCCATGTCCCGGTCGGTGCTGCCGTACAGGACGCCCGCCTCAAACCAGAGCGCGCCATTGGCGTTCGCACCGGTCAGCGCCGCCGACGTGCCGATGAAGGTGAAGGCATCGTTGGTCCGGTTGCCCGCCACGGCATCGATGGCGGATAGATCGATCCGGTCGCCCGCAGCAAAATCCACGACCGCATCCCGACCGGCCCGCGTCACACCGGCATCCGCCACCGAGAACCACTTGAACACATCGTTCCCCAGGCCGCCGGACAGCTGATCCTGCCCACGTCCCGCCACCACGAGATCGTTGCCGTCGCCGCCGGACTGGAAGTCGCTCAGGCTGGCGTAGCTCTTGGAAACCTTATGAAAAACCCCGTCGCCGTCCCCATCCGAATACAAGGTGACCTGGGCAAAACCCTTCTCGAACTCGGTCTTGACCACGTCCGCGCCCTGCAGCGACCAGCTCTCGTTGTAATCGCTGCGCTCCTGGCGATACACGCCGCGCTCCACTTCATACACCGCCGTCACGGCGCCGGAGACGATGTCGAAGGCGTAGCCTTCTTTCTGATAACCCTGGTACGGAAAGGTCTGCACCGGCGGCAAGCTGCCCGCCGCGGGGGTGCCATAGAACTCGGACACCTTGTGAAAAACGCCATCTCCGTTGTCGTCGGCATACACGGAGGTTTCCCAGCGGCCGTCGTCCCACTCGGTCTTGACGACCCGGCCGGCATCCACCGTCCAGGTCTCGTCCGAATCCATGCGCTCCAGCTTGGTGCGGCCCTTCTCGGTCTTGTAGACCGCCGTGATCACGCCGTCCTGGACGGTGAATTGGTATCCCTTGGAAGAATTGCTGCTCATGGCATGACGTCCTTGTGTGGTGAGTGAGGACGCCACTTTAGGAACCCAAGATTAACCAAAGCTTAAGCCGGGGGCCGGAAGGCCGACGTCTTGCCGGGCTACAGGTCGCCCGCCGCTTCCTGTACGAGGGCATCGGCCGGGAGAATGGGCGCATAGTCCCCATGGCCGTCCGGCCAGGACGTGAGCACCTCGAAACCCGTTTCCGTCACCGCCACCATGTGTTCCCACTGGGCCGACAGGGAGCGATCCCGGGTCACCACCGTCCAGCCGTCCGGCAGCTGCCTGCAGGCCGCCTTGCCCGCATTGATCATGGGCTCGATGGTGAACACCATGCCCGGCTGCAGCACCAGGCCCTCCCCCGGACGACCGAAATGGAGCACCTGGGGCTCGTCATGGTAAATCTGGCCGATGCCGTGGCCGCAGTATTCCCGCACCACGCTGAACCCCTCCCGATGGGCCACGCTCTGGATCGCATGCCCCACATCCCCCAGGGTGGCACCCGGGCGCACCTGCCGGATGCCCGCCACCATGGCCTCATAGGTGGTCCGCACCAGACGCCGGGCCAGGATGCCCGGCTCCCCGGCAAAATACATCCGGCTCGTGTCCCCGAACCAGCCATCCTTGATCAAGGCCACATCAATATTCACGATGTCCCCGTCCTTCAGCTTGCGATCCGACGGAATGCCGTGGCAGATCACATGATTGACCGACGCGCAGATGGTCTTCGGGTAACCGTGATAGCCGATGTTGGCCGGCACCGCCTTCAATTCCTCCACGATGAAGTCGTGACACAGGCGATCCAGCTGATCCGTGGTCACCCCCGGGCGCACATGAGGTGTGATCATCTCCAGCACCCGGGCCGCCAGGCCGCCAGCCACTCGCGCCTGGGCAATCTCCGCCGCCGAACGCAGAGTCACACGACGCGCCGCCATCACGCCGCCCTCCCCACGCCAACGCCCACCGCGCCTGCCTGCTCAGCCTCCAGCAAGAGCTGGCAGATCTCCCCGTAGCACAAGCCCGGATTGCGCTCCGCCAGCATCCCCACCCGCAGCCAGTGCTCCGCCTGGGCATTGATGGAGCGACTCATCGCGCCGCTGGAAAGGCGCAGGTTTTCATGCATCTGCTCGGAAATCTTGACGATACCCACGGCAACGACCCTTATATGTTTTATAAACGAAACATATAATAACGCAGCGCCATGTCCGTCACCAAACCGCCTTCGCCCGCCTGCCAAACCCCACGTACTGACGCCCCTGGGGATTCCTGGGGTCGTTATGGCACGACTGGCAGTGGTCGGAAGGCCAGTGGGCCAGCTCATGGACGATCTGCACCAGCCGCGCCTTGGGGGGTGTCCTCTGCGCCAGGCCAGATACCACCTGCGCATGGACCGCCACCGGCTCCATGAGGCCCGCGCAAAGTGCCCAGGCCATGGAAAGGGCCTTCATGGGTAGCGCACCCGCAGCGTCAGGACTACATGACGCGGATCCCCATAGGTGTTGTAGGTATTGGTGCCGCCCAGGCGGGTGTAATAGGTGGTATCGAAGACGTTGTTGATGTCCAGCGTCAGCGCCGTGCGTCTGTCGATGGCGTAGCCCACCTGCAGGCGGACCACCGCGTAATCGTTCTGGGTGCGCGGCAGCACGGTTGCGGTGGGGGCCCCGCTCGCCGACTGGGTCGCCGCCGTCACGCCCAAACCCAGGCTCACACCCCTGAGCACCTGCTCGGGAAAGGAATATCGGGTCCACAGCTTCAACATCTGCCGGGGATACCAGAAGCTGACGGGCAAGCCGGTGGAGCTGCCGTTGTTGATCCAGCGGGTCTCCGCATTGGTGTATCCCGCAGACACGTCCAGACCACGCCACGGACTGCCGACGACCTCCATTTCCCACCCCTTGCTCTCCAGCTCGCCAACCGCCAGGAAGTAACCCGGATTGCTCACATCCGCCAGGGCCCGGTTGGTATCGCGGATCGTGAACAAGGCCAGTGTGGCGAGCAGCTTCCCATCCAGGAACTCGGTCTTCGTGCCCACTTCGTACTGCTTGCCCACCCGCGGCGGCAGGACACTTTGATCCACCCGCTTCTGGGTTTGCGGCACAAAAATATCGGCATAGCTGGCATACAACGCAAGCTGCGGATGGAGGTCATAGACCAGACCCGCATAAGGCGTGAGCCTGCCGGAGCCATGGCCCCCATAGGCCCACGGCGTGGGCTTGGGGTTCGGCGCGGCGGTTCGGGATTTGTAGTCGTAATCCGACAGGCGGGCACCCAACACCGCCTTGAAAGGATCGGCCACGTTCAAGGTCAGCTTGCCGTAATAACCCGCCTGGGTGGTCACGCTCTGGCTGCCCGTGCGATAGACCACATCGGGCTCCGGCACCGCCGGCGGATCGGACAGGGGCACGTTCCGGACGGTCAGGTAAGCGCTGTCCGGCGAGTTGGGGTTGGCACCACGCCCCGTGCTTTGAAACGTGCTGTAGTTGGCACCCACCAGCAGCTCATGCTTTCGGCCCAGCAGGGTGAGAGGCCCGGCAGCAAACACATCGGCACTCTCATGGCGGTAGTCGTAGTCGAATTCCCGGCGGGCATAGCTGGCGATGGTCATGGTTTCCGGCGTCACGCCGGCCGTGGGATAACCATCCTTGAAGAAAAAGCCCTGATCCCGCCGACTGGCCCGGAACGTGGCCGTCCAGTCGTTCCCGAAAACATGTTTGAGCTCCAGGCCCGCGTCCCGGGTAGACCAGCGGTTCCCATTCCAGTCCGCGTGGGGATTGAAGGACCGGGGCACCGACAGGAAACGCCCGTCCGTGTAGCTGGGCAACCCCGAAAAGCCCGTCGAATCGTTGTCCTGATACGCGAAATACAGATTGCCCGTGGTGCGCACCGAAAAATCAAAATCCAGCGTGCCGTAGGCCAGCCATTTTGTATCGTGCACCCGGTTGTACACGTAATCCCGATCGATGTAGGAGACAACGGCCCGCCCACGCAGACTGCCACTGTCGTTGAGCGGCCCCGTCACGTCCGCTTCCAGACGGTTGTTGCTCCAGGTCCCCGTCTGCGCCACCAGCGTGCGGGCCCACCGATGCTCGGGACGCTTGCGAACCAGATTCACGGCCCCGGCGAACGAACCCGAGCCCTGCAATACCCCCGCCGGCCCGCGCAGGACTTCCACCACGTCGTACATGCCCAGATCGAACTGCTGATAGCCGGACAAGGGCAGCGTGGACGGCATCCCGTCGTTCTGCAATTCCAGGGAGCTCCCCCGGGCATGAAACTGACCCTGGGTGATGTCGTTGGAAATGGCTTGCACGCCGGTCATCCGGGACAGGGCATCCCACAGGGTCACCATGTTCTGGTCATCCATCTGGGCACGCGTGAGCACGGACACCGAGTTGGGAATCTCCCTCAAGCCCTGGGGCGTCTTGCCCGCCACCGTCGCGCTGTCGGCCCTGTAGTCCCGCAAGACCGTATCCCGCACCTGCACCTCGGGCAGCGTCCTCACCTCCCCGGCGGCCAAATCCCCCGACTGCGCCCAAAGACCCGGCGCATAAAGTGCCGCAACGACAAGCGTGATTCGCGTGGGCGTAAACATGATCCCCAATCCAAAAAAGGCTGGATTATCGAAGCACATCTACCCAATATGAATGCGTCAAATTGCCACGCGGGGCGGGCTTTGCCAGGAATTCGGGAGCGATCACCGAGGTCTTTCCCACCCTCCCGTAGCTCCAGCGCATTGGCATCCAGTTCCTGGAATTCAGATTTCGCTTGTTATGTCACTCAACAGTACGTATCATCAACGATAGCGATTTCTAGTCGTGTTGTGATTTTGTTGGTCTAATGTCCGTAGTCCTGCGGAAATAATCCCCCATTTTTACCTCGCCCTTTTGATCTCGCTCCATTCAGGGGCTGCGCCCCGTCATTTTTCGGAGATTAAAGATATGTCAAAAGGTACTGTAAAGTGGTTTAACGATTCCAAAGGTTTTGGCTTCATTACGCTCGACGAAGGCGGCGATGATCTCTTCGCCCACTTTTCCGCGATTCAATCCGCGGGCTTCAAGAGCCTGACCGAAGGCCAGCGCGTCAATTTCGACGTTACGGCTGGCCCCAAGGGCAAGCAGGCCAGCAACATCCAGATCGCCTGATTCCCACGGCATCATCCAAGGCGGCTGAATCCTCTCGGCCGCCTGCAAGAGCACTTGTGCCGGCGTCATGGTCGGCACAGGCATGGAATCATCCCGATTTCAATGCATGCTCCGCAAAAGACAATCCATCCAGAGCAGAACAGAGCCAGGGTTCCAGCGCTCTGTTCTGGTGCGTGTATTGCGCCCGCCTCATGCCCCGGCGCCATCGCCCTGCGGCTCCTACTACGGCTTTGCTCCCATCGAGTGAGCACTGCCCCTCGCCCTGTTCTTTAGGGCCTGACCTGACTCACCCTTGGAGAAATAACCATGGCCAAAGAAGACCTGCTGGAAATGCAAGGCGTCGTGATGGAAGTGCTGCCGGATTCGCGCTTTCGTGTCACCCTCGACAACGGACACATGCTTGTAGCCTATAGCGGCGGGAAAATGCGCAAGAATCATATTCGCGTGCTGGCAGGCGACAAGGTCTCTCTGGAAATGTCTCCCTACGATCTGAGCAAGGGCCGCATTACCTTCCGCCACATTGAAGGTCGCGCACCTCTCGCATCACGAACGAAGCGCCGTTAAGCGCCTGGTTTTTCGATGTCCGCTCAGAAAATTTTGAACGGGCACGTCTCTCCCTGCTGAACACCGTTTTCACTCTTCCCATTGGGTCCCGAGGAGAAGCATTCGTGGCAAAGCCAAACTACCAATTCGAAAAACGCCAGAGAGATTTGGCCAAAAAGCAAAAACAGGAAGAGAAACGTCGAGAAAAGCTTGCCAACAAGGCCGCCAACACCAGCACCCCTCCGGCAGATGTCCCGGAAGACGGTGTGTTGCAGGACAAGGATGGCAAGGACTCCGGAACTGCATCAGAGGAATAATGCAGCGCAGCCTGCGCTGCGCTGAACCCGCCCCACCGGACGCCTCTTCTCCACCGCACGCCTTCCGGCCAGCAAGCACCCCGGAGCATCGGTGATCAGCAGATCGATCCACGGGCCGCTCCAACTCTCCATGAGTGCGCGCCACCGCAGCTGCGCTTGCGGCTGACCATTGCCGATGGTCATCAGCTTCGCGTCAGGAGCGGCGTGCCGGGACACTTCTTGCCCTTGAAGTCCCCCAGGCCGCTGCCACCACCCCCGGCCCCGGGCGGCGCTTAATCATCCCGGGACGCTTCAAGAAGCCCCGAAAATTTCCCCACGGCAAGGCAGCACACGCGATCGTGACACGATTGCGGAATCCTTCTGTCCAGATGGAAGGCATTTGTGCCGCACTTCTGACATCACCCCCCAAAAAAACAGAGCTCATTCAAGGCAAGGGACTTTATTGTCCTCGCGATTCGAATGGCCCCTTTCATCACAAAACATCCCACCAGGAAACACCAGAACCATGCACAAAAACACACAAATTGCAGTCGGCCGCTTTCGCGTTGCCCCCATGACCAAATTGAACTCCGACGGCGGCTTTGCTGCATCGGTATCAATACAATCGGGCAAAGGAACATCCAGTACGACCCGTATCATGCGTTTCAAGCCCAGTTTCACGAGTCCCACCGCCGCCCTGCACTACGCATCCACCGAGGGCGTCGCCTGGGCTCTCCAGAACTGACAGCCCCTCAGCGTGCGGTTTCACTCACACAAAGCTACCCTGAAGTCATGATGGATGTGTTACCTAACGACCCGCTGCACCTGCCCCGCGTAACGGGGGCAGGTGCAAGCCTCAGTCAGGCCCTTTGGTCCGCTATTATTTGAATTTCCACAACTGGCCCGTGACGTTCTGACATTTATCCATAAATGCCGCACCGTTCATCGAGCCTTTTGCCTGATTACCTTCAAGACATTCACCGTTGCCTTCGCGGAACTGGGTGGTGAGCTTGAAATAGCCATTTCCGGCGGGTGTCGCTTTCCACAACTGGCCCGTGACGTTCTGACATTTATCCATAAATGCCGCACCGTTCATCGAGCCTTTTGCCTGGTTACCTTCAAGACATTCATCCTTGCCTTCGCGGAACTGGGTGGTGAGCTTGAAATAGCCATTTCCGGCGGGTGTCGCTTTCCACAACTGGCCCGTGACGTTCTGACATTTATCCATAAATGCCGCACCGTTCATCGAGCCTTTCACCTGGTTGCCTTCAAGACATTCATCCTTGCTTTCGCGGAACTGGGTGGTGAGCTTGAAATAACCGTTTGGAAAGCTGGAGCCAGCGTCAGCAGCCAAGGTATTTCCGCTTATTGCAAGGAAAATAATTGCAGGAGCAGTGAATTTGAGCAAATTTTTCATGAAATTAATCCTATTAGAAATATAAAGATCCGCTTTACAGCTTCTTCGTTATTGCCGCAGATCATTCACAACAACGCCTAACATCGGGATGTGGAACATTGAACGAGCGCCCTGAGCTGTGGCGCACATGGACCTTCAAGGTCACCGGAGCTACGCAGCTTTTCACGCTGATCAGGGGCGCCGGAGCTAGCCACCAGAAAATCGCATCAGCATACCGCACGGAGATGGTGGCTGTCCGCGCATGAGAGAGAATTTTCACCGACCGCTGCTGGCCGGATTAAACCGCTCTCGCGGCAGCCCTGCGATCCCGCGGGATGGTCACGGTGACCTGCGGCTGCAACAGGCCTCAGCCTGGTTCCCTTGCAGCCGCATCGGACGAAACCTCAGACCTTGTGTTTTTTCAGCCAGTCGTTGGCCAGCTTCTGGGCGTAGGTGGCCGCCGACTTGTCGTAAGTGGGGCGGTAGTCGGCGTTGAAACCGTGGTCCACGTTGGGAAACACCACGATCTCCGAACCGCTTCCGCCTTTATTGATCAGGCCGCGCATCTTGGCGATGGTCTCCTGCTTGACGAAGGCATCGATGCCCGAATACAGGCCCAGCACCGGTACCTTGATCTGGTCGGCAAAGTCGATCGGGTCTTCGGGGCGCAGTTCCGGCGCCTTCAATCCTTCCAGCAATCCGTAATACGCCACGGCGGCATTCAGCTTGCTGTTGTGCCGCGCATAGACCCACGCCGTGCGGCCACCCCAGCAGTAACCCACCAGACCCGTGCGCTGGGCGTCGGCTTTGCCGCTGGCGCGTGCAAAGGCCAGGGTGGCATCCAGGTCGGCACAGACCTGGGCATCGGGCACCTTGGAGACCACCTCCGACAGAATCGTCTGAATGTCGGTCATCTTCGACACGTCGCCCTGGCGGGCAAACATCTCCGGCGCAATGGCGTAGTAGCCCTGCTTGGCATAGCGCCGGCACATGTCCTTGATGTGCTCATGCACGCCGAAGATTTCCTGCACCACCAGAATCACCGGAAACCTGCCGGGTCCTGCGGGCATGGCCCGGTAGGCGGGAATCTTGCCGTCGGCCACCGGCACGCTGACCTCGCCAGCCACCAGGCCCTTGCTGTCAGTGACGATGGCCTGGGCCAGCACCGGTTTGGATGCAAGGGCAAAACCCAAGGCCAGAGTCGTCATGACGAAGTCACGCCGCGAGGGGGGAACGGATGCGGCTTGAGAGGGATTCTGGAAGTCGATTGCCTTGAGGCCGTAGTCCATCAGTTTCATGAAAGCTCCTTGGAGGATTGCGGGGGTAAGACCTGTGGGCACGGCACGCGGTGCGCCAGCCGTGAGTGCTGGTGTGCTGCCAGAGCGCCATCATGACAACATATTGAGGGAAGGCAAGACCGGGGAGCGCCGGCTGACGGCCATCACTATGGCACCGGTAGCGCATTTATGGAGTGAAGGACCGCCCGCGCAATCTGTTCCCGCTTGGCCAGATCCCCCATGCGGTTGGGAGTATCGATGTTCAGCGCGAAGAACACCGGGCCATTGGGCCACTCCACCCATCCGACCCACCAGCCCATGCTGCCTTCCCAGCCCGTCTTGGCGCGAAGGATCCAGTTGCGGCCCGCCTCGACAATCAGGATGTCCTTCACCAGGCGCTGGTGCTCGACCTTGAAAGGCAATGCGTTCCGGTACAGACGCTTGAGGAACGCAATCTGCTCATAGGCCGATATGGCCAGCAGACCATCCAGCCAGTACGTGCCCTCCCCCACCCGCGTCGGGTCTGCGTTGCCGTACTCCGTCTGCTTCAGGTAGGCCCGCGCCCTCTCCCCACCTATCTGCTCTGCAAACCCCTGATACACCCACAACGCGGACACGCGCATGGCCGAGCGGAGATCCTGGTCGCGGTTGTGGCCCGGAAAACTGCGCTCGACCCCATCCCACTTGAACACCTGAAACTCATCCCGGACAACCCCCGCCTCCAGCGCAAACAAGGTATGGGGAATCTTGAATGTGGACGCGGGAGAAAAGCGCTTGTGAGCACGCACTGGCGCATAGACCGAAACGGAACGGACATTCTCCCGCTCGTCATCCACCACGATGGTGCCCTTCCCATCAAACTGATCGAAAAAGCGCCCCCACTCCGGACGCTCTTGAGGCGCAGCGTAGGCCGGGAAGACAAAGGCGAGAAAAAGAATCGAGAGAATGTGGGCGCGCATTATCGGTTGGACACCTCGAATAACCCGAATTTTTCAGAAAACCCTTAGAAGGCCAATCCAGGTTGCTTTAGTTCATTTTGACGAGCATTGCTTTTAGGTGCAGATTTAATCATGGCTAGGAAATTTTCTTTAGAAGATGTTGCCTCATCGAGCAATCCCCTTTTGCGAAATGAGCAAAAAAGTGCGACAGAATATGCTTGGCAATTGATGGAGCGATCAGGATTGAATTCAATATCCGTAAAACCCTGATACTCATCAAGCTCCGACCAGTACTCTGGCTTCCGCTTCAGCGCATTAATGTATAGCCAATCATAGAACGCTGTTAATGGATCCAATTCCCAACTTGTGCCAAAAAAAGAGAACCCTTTAAGTGAGCCAGAACTCGTTAAGCGTGGATCTTTTTTTGCCTCTCTGGAGCTTTTATCAAGCAAGTCTAAATAAGGTCCACCACCCCCAAAAACTTTACTACTCTGGTAAGCGCATTCAACACTAAAAGTTCGGCCAACTTTCTGGGTTGTTATCAAAAGATTAAATGCACTTAGCTGCACTCCGAGGGGGCTTTCAGACTTACTTGACACCTCAAGTGCCTTAGCTATACCGTGCTGCACAAGCGCCGAATCGTGCAGAGATTTTATTGACTTTTTCTTTTGGCTTGGAGCCAATCCAGGGTACCATTCAAATTCAACCGGAAGAGTTATAACAAAAGCACTTCCTGATGTATTCGGTACATAAATAGGGCGGTTTGCCATTTTTTTCACTCAAAGGATCGCGCAAAGTTTCTGGAGGCAAAAAATCCACGCCCGGGCATTTCCCATGAGAGCGGAATTCCGCCAGCAAATTCTTCATATTTCTTCATGAGAATTGGCGAGTCAAATACTATTCCCACAATCATAGACTTGGGGATTATACCAAACGCAAGAACTTCAGCTTGTACGTCAGTTGGGTCGTATTGATACAGGCCCTGCTCTCGCCTAGAGTTCGGGCTTGGCAGATCTTCAAACATTCCGAGCAAGGAACGATGGCTTGATAAATCGTCAAGCGTCATGGAAGAAATTCGTGCGTCTGCTGCATTGTACTTGCAGAAGGCACATGTTTTCTTCCATAAAACCGATCTATCAATAACCAAAACAGCCCAATAGTCTTGTTCGGATTGTTTTCTGTATTTAAAAAACATTCTCGAATTTGGAAAGCCAATAGACAGACTTGTCGCCTCCAGACGACCATCCAGGCGCAGAGTATCATTCACCGTAGGAAAAAAATTGTATTTTTCAGAATTAACTCTGGGGTGCAGACCAATGCTCAAAATTGACGACAGGTTTTTCACGTTTGTGAAGTGCACCAAGTATGGTATACACATCTCATTTGCGACCTTCTCTATTTCAGAGTTGAATTTTGGATAATCACTTTTAAATACCTCAAGCGCCCATTTTATAGCCCTCTCATCTTCCATGTGAAGCCGATTTAATGCCTCCGAATTTGCTAATCTTTCACCATTCCATCCCAAATCGAATCTGGATCTTTTAAACTTTGGGCGCTTCAGTTCAAGAAAAAAACTAAACCACTCGATACTTGTTTTTTTCTTCTGATAGAGAATGTAATCATTGCATTCTCTAACTTGTATCACATCTTGGTTTTCCGGCATTTGCCTCACCCCTACATAGTCGGTCCTGAAATATTCAATTTGCCGCCCCCAACCCACAGGGCAATCGTACCGACCCGACATACCCCACCGCAAAACGGGCGCCTCGAAAAACCTCGCCCCACCCGCTCCTTGGTAAAATTCTGCCGTCCTGAACCCCGTTGCCATCTACCCCGATGAAACCGCGCAGCGCCATCAAGACCGACCTGTTCGCCTTTGATCACCA
>NZ_JAQUVG010000051.1 GCF_028693495.1 Zoogloea sp.
TTTTCTTTCAACAACTTTTCAACAAAAAGAACGTTTTGTGCAACGCAACAAAAATGTTGACAGTGTTCTTGCGCCGAATATAATAAGGACCATATTGCAACGCACCAAACCGGGGCATTGCAAACTCACGAATGCATTTCACCCATTCACTCAAGGAGATTGTCATGACCACCCCCGAGCAAATCGTTGCCGCCAACAAAGCCCACGTTGAAACCCTGCTGACCCTGGCCAACACCGCTTTCGCCAGCGCCGAGCGCATCGCCGCCCTGAACCTGAATACCGCCCGCGCTGTTCTGGAGGACTCCGTTGCCGCCGCCAAGTCCCTGCTGGCCGCCAAGGATGCCCAGGAACTGGTGACCCTGAACACCGCCCTGGCCCAGCCCCTGGTCGAAAAGGCTGTCGCCTACTCCCGCTCCCTGTACGAAATTTCTTCCCAGACCCAGGAAGAAGTCTCCAAGCTGTTTGAAGCCCAGATCGCCGAAGCCAACAAGACCTTCGCTGCTGCTCTGGACAAGGCCGCCAAGTCCGCTCCTGCTGGCTCCGACGTGGCTGTGGCTGCCGTCAAGTCCGCCATTGCCGCCGCCAACTCGGCCTACGACAGCGTGACCAAGGCTGCCAAGCAGGTTGCCGAGATCGCCGAAGCCAACGTTGCCGCTGCCACCAGCGCCACCGTCAAGGCAGTCAGCGCTTCCACCCCGGCCAAGACCACCAAGAAAGTTGCTTAAGACAGTCCTGCCATGACGGGGCATTCGAGCCCCGCCAGCATGACCAGAAAGCCCGCCCTGCTTTGCAGTGCGGGTTTTTTTATTTTCTGCCGGTGCAACACCATTCCGGATACCGGAAAGACGTTGCGGACGGTGCAACCAAGCAGGAACCATGATATTTTTAAGGGATTGCTGAATCGTTGTCGGCAAAAACGCAGGCGGCCCGCGCCGTCACCCGGGTGACGCACACAAAATCAAAATTCACGAGAGGGAAAAACACAATGAGCAACGAAAAGTCAAAGATCATCTACACACTGACTGACGAGGCCCCGCTCCTCGCCACCTGTGCGTTTCTCCCCATCGTGCGGACCTTCACCAGTCAAGCCGGCATCGAAATCGAGAAGGCCGACATCTCCGTGTCCGCCCGGGTGCTGGCGGAGTTTCCCGAGTACCTGAACGAAGAACAGCGCGTTCCCAACACCCTGGCCGAGCTTGGCAAAAAGACCCTTGAGCCCGACGCCAACATCATCAAGCTGCCCAACATCAGCGCGTCCGTAGCGCAGCTGAAGGCGTGCATCAAGGAACTGCAATCCAAAGGCTACGCGATCCCCGACTATCCCGAAGCCCCAGCCACGGAAGAAGAAAAATCCATCGCCACCCGCTACGGCAAGTGTCTTGGCTCTGCGGTCAATCCGGTGCTGCGCGAAGGCAACTCCGACCGCCGCGCACCGCTGGCCGTCAAGAACTACGCACGCAAGAACCCGCACTCCATGGGCGAGTGGAAGCCCTGGTCCCGGACCCACGTGTCCCACATGCACCACGGCGACTTCTACCACGGGGAAAAGTCCATGACCCTGGACAAGGCCCGCAACGTGCGCATGGAACTGATCGCCAAGGGTGGCAAGATCACCGTCCTGAAGCCGAAGCTCGCACTGCTCGAAGGCGAGATCATCGACTCCATGTTCATGAGCAAGAAGGCCCTGTGCGATTTCTACGAGCGTGAGCTTGAGGATTGCCGTGAATCCGGCATCCTGTTCTCGCTGCACGTCAAGGCCACGATGATGAAGGTGTCCCACCCCATCGTGTTCGGCCACTGCGTCAGGATTTTCTACAAGGAAGCCTTCGAGAAGCACGAAGCCCTCTTTAACGAGCTGGGCATCAACGTCAATAACGGCATGGTCGATCTGTACGAAAAGATCAAGACCCTGCCGGAATCCAAGCGCGACGAGATCATCCGCGACCTGCACGCCTGTCAGGAACACCGCCCGAAGCTGGCGATGGTCGACTCGGCCAAGGGTATCACCAACTTCCACTCCCCGAACGACATCATCGTTGATGCCTCCATGCCGGCCATGATCCGTCAGGGCGGCAAGATGTGGGGTGCCGACGGCAAGCAGTACGACAGCAAGTGCGTGATGCCGGAATCGACCTTCGCCCGCATCTACCAGGAGATGATCAACTTCTGCAAGACCAACGGCAACTTCGACCCCAAGACCATGGGCACGGTGCCCAACGTCGGCCTGATGGCCCAGAAGGCCGAAGAATACGGCTCTCACGACAAGACCTTCGAAATTGCCGAAGACGGTATCGCCAACATTGTCGACATCGATTCCGGCGAAGTGCTGCTCACCCAGAACGTGGAAGCCGGTGACATCTGGCGCATGTGCCAGGTCAAGGACGCTCCGATCCGCGACTGGGTCAAGCTGGCCGTCACCCGTGCCCGCAACTCGAATACCCCCGCCGTCTTCTGGCTGGACCCCTACCGTCCCCACGAAGCCGAACTGATCAAGAAAGTTCAAACCTACCTGAAGGATCACGACACCACCGGTCTCGAGATCCACATCATGTCCCAGGTCCGTGCCATGCGCTTCACCCTGGAACGGGTGATCCGCGGTCTCGACACCATCTCCGTGACTGGCAACATCCTCCGCGACTACCTCACCGACCTGTTCCCGATCATGGAACTCGGCACGTCCGCCAAGATGCTGTCCATCGTTCCGCTGATGGCAGGTGGCGGCATGTACGAAACCGGTGCCGGCGGCTCCGCGCCGAAGCACGTGCAGCAGCTCACCGAAGAGAACCACCTGCGCTGGGACTCGCTGGGTGAATTCCTCGCCCTGGCCGTTTCGCTGGAAGACCTGGGCCTCAAGACCGGCAACCAGCGTGCAGGACTGCTCGCCAAGACCCTCGACGCCGCCACAGGAAAGCTTCTGGATAACCGCAAGTCACCATCCCCCAAGACCGGGGAGCTCGACAACCGCGGCTCCCAGTTCTATCTGGCCCTGTACTGGGCTCAGGAACTGGCCAACCAGACCGAAGATGCCGAACTGGCTGCGCACTTCGGCAAGCTGGCCAAACTGCTGACCGAGAGCGAAGCGCAGATCGTTGCCGAACTCAAGACCGTACAGGGCAAGGCCGTGGATATCGGTGGTTACTACAAAGCCGACTCGGAAAAGTGCAAGGCAGTGATGCGTCCCAGCCCCACTCTGAACGCAGCCCTGAAGTCCTTCCGGACGGCGGCCTGATGACGAGAGCGCCAGCCTCGGCTGGCTGATCTCCAACGGGGATGACCGGAAACGGTCATCCCCGTTTTTCATGGCGGAAAGGCTACATGCGCTCGATCATGGCATCGCCAAAGGCCGAACAGGACACTTCCGTGGCCCCCTCCATCAGACGGGCGAAATCGTAGGTCACGACCTTGTCGCCGATGGCAGCCTCCATGGCCTTGATGACCAGATCGGCCGCCTCCACCCAGCCCAGATGCCGCAGCATCATTTCCGCAGACAGGATGAGGGAGCCCGGGTTGACCTTGTCCAGCCCCGCATATTTGGGTGCCGTGCCGTGGGTCGCCTCGAAGCAGGCGTACTGGTCGGAGATA
The DNA here is from genome assembly GCF_028693495.1 of Zoogloea sp. Classification (GTDB taxonomy): domain Bacteria; phylum Pseudomonadota; class Gammaproteobacteria; order Burkholderiales; family Rhodocyclaceae; genus Zoogloea. Next base: position 3,583 of record NZ_JAQUVG010000051.1, read on the forward strand.
TTGGCCCCAGGCGCAATCCCGATCCCGCCCACCTGAGCCGCCAGGGCATCGGAAATGTAATCCCCGTTCAGGTTGCAGGTGGCGATCACGTCATACTCTGCCGGGCGCAACAGGATCTGCTGCAGGAAGGCATCCGCGATCGCATCCTTCACCACGATCTCCCGCCCCGTCCCGGGATTGGCAAACCTGCACCACGGACCGCCGTCGATCGGCTGGGCGCCAAACTCCTCCTGCGCCACCTTGTAGGCCGTGTCACGGAACAAACCCTCCGTGAACTTCATGATGTTGCCCTTGTGAACGATGGTCACAGACTTGCGATCGTTGTCGATGGCGTACTGGATGGCCGCCCTCACCAGCCGGGTCGTCCCCTCGATGGAGACGGGCTTGATGCCAATGCCGGACGTCTCTGGGAAACGGATCTTCTTGACGCCCATCTCTTCGGTCAGGAACTTGATCAGCTTGCGTGCGCCTTCCGACTGGGCGGCCCACTCGACCCCCGCATAGATGTCCTCGGTGTTCTCCCGGAAGATGACCATATTGACCAGCTCCGGCTGCTTGAGCGGTGACGGGACCCCCTGGAAGTACTGCACCGGACGCACGCACTGGTACAAATCCAGTTCCTGACGAAGCGCCACATTCAAGGACCGGATTCCCCCTCCCACAGGCGTGGTCATGGGCCCCTTGATGGAGACGGAATACTCCTTGAGCGCATCGAAGGTTTCCTTCGGAAACCATTCATCCGGACCGTACAGCTGGGTGGACTTTTCCCCCGCATACACCTCCATCCAGTGGATCTGCCGTGTGCCACCGTAGGCCTTGGCCACAGCGGCATCGATAACCTTGATCATCACCGGCGTGATGTCCACGCCGATACCGTCGCCCTCGATGTAGGGAATGATGGGATTGTCGGGAACAGCCTGGCCCGGAACGATTTTTTGACCGCCAGCGGGCACCTTGATCAGCGAAGCACTCATTCCAACTCCCTCGAAAAGTTGTCGTAACGAACGGGGCCGGGTGAGGAACGCCCGCCAGGACAGGCAAGACACGCCACCGTGGATGCAAGCGCCCCCCACATGCCGGCACTCAGCCTGTTGCAAGGCCCGTTTCCAGGCCGGAACAGACGGAATTGATTATGGAGGAAAGCCAGGACCCCTTAAAGGGATGCACCAACATTCTCTCCTCACCGCGAGACGGGCGAACGCTCTCCCCAAACACCATGCCTTAGGCCTGATCTCCAGATGCTAGGATTGCCCATCAAGCATCCACGGAGCAGCTCGTCAGAGGCTTCGTTCGCAGATTCAGTCAGAACACGGGGAGGAATGATGGAGGTCCACGCCAACGAAAATCCAGTCGCCCAGACCATTGCCCATGCCATGGTCGAAGGTTTCAACAAGCATTACCGCATCTTCCGGGAGACCTCCCGGCGGGCCAAGGAAAGCTATGAGGCTGCCGCCTGGAAGGACCAGTTGGCGGCGGTGAGGGACCGGATCCAGTTTTACGATGACCGGGTCACCGAAACGGTCCAGCGCCTCCATGAAGAATTCGGAGCAGAAAGCATCGACGATGCGACCTGGCAGGCGGTCAAGCTTCACTACATCGGACTCTTGGTCAACCACAAGCAACCTGAACTGGCCGAAACCTTCTTCAACTCGGTCACCACGAAGATTCTTCACCGGGATTATTTCAACAACAACTACATCTTTGCCCGGCCAGCCATTTCCACCGACCACATCGAGTCTTTTCCACCAACCTACTCCAGCTACTATCCCCAGGACGAAGGACTCCGCCGGACAATCCACCGGATCATCGAGGACTTCGACTGGCAGCGCCCCTTCGAGAATCTGGAACGGGACGTAAACTACGTGATGCGCACGGTGGCCCGGCATCTGGGCACGTGGCCGAAGATGGAAGTAAACTGCCAGATCCAGGTCCTCTATTCCGCCTTCTACCGCAACAAGACGGCCTACATCATCGGCAAGGCCATCAACGGTTATCAGGAATATCCTTTCGTGATCGCCGTCCGCCATGGCACATCCGGGATGCTCCACCTGGACACCATCCTTCTCGACACCTGGCGGATCTCCCTGTTGTTCTCCCTGTCCCGGGCCTACTTCCTGGTGGACATGGAAGTGCCCTCGGGCTACGTGCAGTTCCTGCGCAGCATCATGCCCCACAAGCCTCGCTCGGAGCTCTACACCATGCTGGGCCTGGGCAAACAAGGCAAGACCATCTTCTTCCGCGACCTCATTGCCCACCTCCGCCATTCCAATGACCAGTTCATTGAGGCACCGGGCATTCGCGGCCTGGTGATGCTGGTATTCACCCTGCCCTCCTACCCCTATGTCTTCAAGATCATCAAGGACACTTTCGGCAGCTCCAAAAACATGGACCGGGCAACAGTCAAGCGCAAATACCTGCTGGTACGCCAGGTAGACCGGGTCGGCCGGATGGCTGACACCCTTGAGTTCTCCAATGTCGCGCTACCCCGCAGCCGCTTCCATCCAGACCTGATCACCCAGCTCAGACAGCTTGCACCCTCGGTCATCGAGGAGGACGGGGATGCTCTGGTGATCAAGCATCTCTACATCGAGCGCCGCATGACGCCGCTCAATCTCTACCTGGATAAAGCCACCGAAGAGCAAGTGGAAGACGCAGTGAAGGAATACGGCCAGGCCATCGGTGAGCTGGCCATTGCCAACATATTCCCGGGGGACATGCTGTGGAAGAACTTCGGGGTCACCCGAGACGGCCGGGTCGTCTTCTACGACTACGACGAAATCGAGTACATGACCGATTGCAACTTCCGGAAGATTCCCCCGGCCCCCAACGAGGAAATGGAGATGGCAGGAGAACCCTGGTATTCCGCCGGTCCCATGGACGTTTTCCCAGAAGAATTCGCTACTTTCCTGCTGGGCCAGACAAGGATCAGGAAAGCCTTTCTCAAGCATCACCGCAATCTGCTTGACCCCCGGTTCTGGCAAGACACCCAGAGCAAGATCAGGAACGGCCATGTGGAAGATTTCTACCCTTATCCCCAGGAACTGCGCTTCTGCAACGCGTTTGCCAACGAGGCAGCACGCAGGAGGCGGAGCAGGGGCTAACGCCAGCCGCCCCCATGAGCGTCCGATCAGCTCCGGGAAAGCAGGGGGATCTTTGCAATCTCCCTGCGGCCGGACCGACGGGTGGAGACTGACTCTCTGGTCAGGGCCATCCTGCTTCGTGAATCCATGGCCCCTCACCGGCGGCAAGGGCTTCCCTGATGTAGGGAACCATGGCATCCGGTAACCCGGAAGGGTCGCACCAGAGCAGGCCGTCACATTTATCCGGCTCGGCGATCACGGGAGTGCCCTGCCAGCGGCGTGTCTGCAGAAAGAAATCAATCCGGTTCGTATCCGAGCGTCGATGCACCACACCCAACATGTCGAGAGCATTTTCCTCAAGAAGGACCCCCAACTCCTCCCTCATCTCGCGGATCGCAGCTCGACGCAGGGACTCCCCCTCCTCCACATGCCCACCAGGCAGACTGTAAAGCCCATCGAAGAAGCCGGTGCCAGCCCGCCGCATCAACAATACCCGTTCCTCGCGCCATAGCAACACGTGAACACCCGTCGGAATACCGGGGCGAGCCATCATCAATTCTTGCCCGTGCTGCCGAAGCCGCCCGCCCCCCGTTCGCTGGCCTCGAAATCCTGCACCACGTTGAAGGCGACCTGAAGCACTGGCACCACGACCAGCTGAGCAATCCGCTCCATGGGCTGGATCGTGAAATGCGCATGCCCCCGGTTCCAGACCGATACGAAGATCTGCCCCTGGTAATCCGAATCAATCAGACCCACCAGGTTGCCCAGCACGATACCGTGCTTGTGTCCCAGGCCCGAGCGGGGGAGGATCATGGCCGCAAGCCCCGGATCAGCAAGATGGAGCGCGATACCGGCGGGTACCAGTACGGTCTGTCCCGGGGGTAGATCCACCGCGGCCTCAAGGCAGGCCCGCAGGTCCAGCCCCGCAGCGCCAGGAGTGGCGTACGCAGGTGACTGCCCCCTCAGACGTTCGTCAAGGATCTTGATGTCAATGCGATGCATGGCTTCAGTCTTTCAAAGGATCAGCAACGAGAGCACAGGAGACCCGCCAAGTGGGCCACTATGCTGCGTGCCACATCGGGCTTGGGCATGCGCGGCAGCGGATGACGACCTGCATCGTCGTACAGCACCACCAGATTTTCATCGCCACCCAGCCCATCCTGGACCAGATTACCGACGACCAGCGGCAGCCGCTTGGCTTTCCGCTTGCCCTCCGCATACTCGTCCAGATTGCGGCTTTCCGCAGCAAACCCCACGCAGAAAGGCGGGTTCGGCAGCCCTGCCACCTCTGCCAGGATATCTGGATTGGGCGTGAGTGTCAGACTCAACTCACTCCCGGTTTTCTTGATCTTGTGATCGGCGGATTGAACCGGCCGGTAATCCGCAACGGCAGCCACCCCGATGAACACCTCTGCGCCCAACAGGGAACGCAGCACCGCATCCCGCATGTCCAGGGCGCTGCGGACACTGATACGCTGCACGCCAGCCGGCACCGGCAGCGCGACCGGACCACTCACCAGAGTCACTTCGGCACCGGCCTGGGCGCAGGCCCGGGCCAGACCATAAGCCATTTTCCCGGAACTCGAGTTGGTGATCCCCCGCACCGGATCAATGGCTTCGAAAGTCGGTCCTGCGGTCATCACGATGCGCCTGCCCGCCAGCAGTTTTGGCTGGAAGAAATCGATCAGCGCCTCGCACAGCGCCTCCGGCTCCAGCATCCGTCCCTGCCCCACTTCACCACAGGCCTGCTCACCGGCCGCCGGACCGAGCACAGCCACTCCATCCCCCCGGAGCTGGCCGACGTTACGCTGGGTGGCCGGGTTCTCCCACATCTGACGATTCATGGCCGGCGCCACCAGCAAGGGACACTCCCGGGCCAGACACAGGGTCGTCAATAGGTCATCGGCCAGGCCGTGCACCAGCTTGGCCATCACATCTGCGGTAGCGGGCGCGATCAGGATCGCATCCGCATCACGGGTCAAGTCGATGTGGGCCATGTTGTTGCCCATGCGCGGATCCCAAAGATCGGTCCACACCGGATTGCCCGACAGGGCCTGGAAGGTCACGGCAGTCACGAAACGGGCTCCGCCTTCCGTCAACACGACATGAACATCCGCCCCCGCCTTGCCCAGCAAGCGTACCAACTCCGCCGCCTTGTAAGCCGCGATACCGCCGGTCACACCCAGCACCAGCTTCCTGCCCTTGAGCTCAATCATGCCAATGGTATTATCTGAAAACTATTGGAACCCGGATTGTACACGCCATGGCAATCACCGACTGGCCTGCCGAAGAACGCCCCAGGGAGCGCTTGCTCGCCCAGGGGGCCTCGGCCCTCTCCGACGCCGAACTCCTGGCCCTGTTCCTGCGCGTCGGCATAAAGGGCAAGAGCGCCGTGGACCTGGCGCGTGACCTGCTTGGCCACTTTGGCGGGCTGTCAGCCCTGTGCAATGCCCCGATCCGGGCCTTTGCAGCCTTTCCCGGAATGGGACCCGCCAAATACGCCCAGCTGCAGGCCGTGCTGGAGCTCTCCCGACGCGCCCTGGCCGAAGAAATGGCACAACGGGACGTACTTGACTCCCCCACCGCCGTCCGCGACTGGCTCCGCCTCAAACTCGGCCAGCTACCCCACGAAGTCTTCATGATTCTCCTGCTCGATGCCCAGAATCGGGTCATGGGCAGCGAGGTGCTGTTCCGTGGAACCTTGTCTCAAACCTCCGTTTATCCCCGGGAGGTCGTCAAGCTGGTACTTGAGCGCAATGCCGCCTCGGTGATCCTGGCCCACAATCACCCCTCAGGGCTAGGGGAACCCAGCAACGCCGACCAGATGCTCACCCAGACGCTCTCGAAAGCGTTGTCCCTGGTGGATGTACGGGTACTCGACCACTTCATCGTCGCCGGCAACGCACGCCCCGTCTCCTTTGCAGAACGGGGCCTGCTCTAGTCATTTCAGGGTCGGGAGAGGAGAAGGTTCACAACTCAACGCAAGCAAGGTCTTGATCCGAGTAAACTTTGTCCCTTATAATCGAGAGTCTTATCGAAACAAAACCAGTTTGGAGCAACAAATGGCTCGCGTTTGCCAAGTGACCGGAAAAGCACCGATGGTTGGGAACAATGTTTCCCACGCCAATAACAAGACCAAGCGCCGCTTCCTGCCGAACCTGCAAAACCGCAAGTTCTGGAGCGAGGCTGAAAACCGTTGGGTTCGCCTGCGCGTTACCAACGCTGCACTGCGCACCATTGACAAAAAAGGCATCGACGCCATCGTCGCCGAGCTGCGCGCTCGCGGCGAAAAGGTCTGATCCTTTAACTATCTGGAGATAGATCGACATGGCAAAAGGTGGCCGCGAAAAGATCAAGCTTGAGTCCACTGCCGGGACCGGGCATTTTTACACCACGTCCAAGAACAAGCGGACGACTCCGAACAAGCTGGAATTCAGCAAGTACGATCCCGTTGTACGCAAGCATGTCCCGTACAAGGAAGTGAAGCTCAAGTAATTGCTTCCGGCACGCGATTACCGCTTGTTGCACCCAGAAAACCCGCTTAAAGCGGGTTTTTTGTTGTTCTTTGGCTGCTCTATTCCCACTAGGAATGCAAAGCCCCACACATATAGAACAAACCGCCAGCATGCTTGCGCATGCTGGCGGCCTGAATCACGACGCAGGGGCGATACCCCCGAAGGAGCTGAAGAACTCAGGCGCGCTGAATATTGGACGCCTGCTTGCCCTTCGGACCCTGGGTGACCTCAAACTGAACCCTGTCCCCCTCCTTCAGCGACTTGAAACCAGCCATGTTGATGGCGGAAAAGTGCGCGAACAGGTCTTCGCTGCCATCGTCCGGTGTAATGAAACCGAAACCCTTAGCGTCGTTGAACCACTTAACAATACCAGTTGCCATGTAACTTATTCCTTCTTGATTTCAGTAATACGGTCCGGACATCCGGCGCATGATCGAGCAGGAGCACTTGAATGTTGCATCAACGCCTCTAGGAGCACGCGACACCGCCATTAGCACCTGCATTCCAGCACGATCACGGCTCGACTTTTACGTGACTTGACTGGCGTCGTCAACGCCTTTCCTGGCCCATTACGATGCTGCGCCACAGCATAAAAAGCTCCATCTTCAGCTCTGTTTCTACTTATTCATAAGCCAAAACTCTGTTTTGACAAAACCTTGCGTTTTGCATGCAATGCACCAAAACCAGACCTGCCCCCCTTCAGAATATGCAGCGCCCTGCACACTGAAGCACTCTTGCACAATCAACGGGGTTGTTTAGAATGAGTCGCATGGCCATCAAAAAACAGGAAGACTCCGTCCTTGAAGCAAGCACCACGCGGGTGAAACCTCCTCCGCTGTTCAGGGTCATGCTTCTTAACGATGACTTCACCCCCATGGACTTCGTGGTGAATGTCATCCAGAAATTCTTTGGAATGGACCGCGAACAAGCCACGCGGGTCATGCTCAAAGTTCACAAAGAGGGCGTTGGTGTGTGTGGAGTCTTTTCCAGGGACGTCGCTGCCACCAAGGTCGAGCAGGTCATCGCGTACGCACGCCAGCACCACCACCCCCTGGCGTGCGTCATGGAGGAAAACTGAAATGATCGCCCAAGAGCTTGAAGTCAGTCTGCACATGGCCTTCGTCGAAGCAAGACAGAAGCGCCACGAATTCATCACGGTGGAGCACCTCCTGCTGGCGCTTCTCGACAATCCGTCCGCGGCCGAAGTGCTGCGCGCCTGCGCTGCCCGAACGGACGAATTGCGCAAAGAGCTTGCCGGATTCATCGCAGAACACACACCCAAGGTCGAGGGAACGGAAGACATCGACACCCAGCCGACCCTGGGTTTTCAGCGCGTCATCCAGCGCGCCATCCTGCACGTGCAGTCCTCGGGCAAGAAAGAGGTCACCGGCGCGAACGTCCTGGTCGCCATCTTTGGCGAGAAGGACTCCCATGCCGTTTATTTCCTGCAGCGTCAGAACATTTCCCGGCTGGATGTGGTGAATTTCATCTCCCACGGCATCACGAAGAATCCCCAGCAGGGCAATGCTGGCCAGGGCCGCCCGGGCGGTGAATCCGAACAGGGAGAACAGGAACAGGAAGGGGCTGGTGCAGGGGGCGCCTTGGAGAACTACACCCAGAACCTCAACCAGCAGGCGCTGATGGGCAAGATTGACCCCCTGATCGGACGGGAAAAGGAAGTAGAGCGGGTCATTCAGACACTTTGCCGCCGTCGCAAGAACAACCCCCTTCTGGTGGGCGAAGCCGGTGTCGGAAAGACGGCCATTGCCGAGGGCCTGGCACGGCGCATTGTAGAAAACCGGGTTCCCGAGATCCTTGCTGACGCCCAGGTGTACGCCCTCGACATGGGAGCCCTGCTGGCTGGGACGAAATATCGGGGAGACTTCGAGCAGCGCCTCAAGGCCGTACTCAAGCAGCTGGCCGAGCACCCCAACGCGATTCTCTTCATCGACGAGATCCATACGTTGATTGGCGCTGGCGCAGCCTCCGGCGGCACCCTGGACGCCTCCAACCTGCTCAAGCCAGCCCTCTCATCCGGGCAGATGAAATGCATCGGAGCAACCACCTACACGGAGTATCGACAGATCTTCGAGAAGGATCACGCTCTGTCCCGCCGCTTCCAGAAGGTGGACGTGGTCGAGCCTTCCGTCACGGAAACTGTCGAAATCCTGAAGGGACTCAAATCACGCTTCGAGCAGCACCATGGGATCAAGTACTCGGCGTCGGCCTTATCGAGCGCAGCCGAGCTCTCTGCGCGCTACATCAACGACCGCCATCTGCCCGACAAGGCCATCGACGTCATCGACGAGGCCGGTGCAGCCCAGCGCATCCTCCCCAAATCCCGGCAGAAAAAGCTGATCGGGAAAGCCGAGATTGAGGAAATTGTCGCCAAGATCGCCCGCATCCCGCCCCGCAGCGTGTCCAATGACGACAAAGCCGCCCTGAAGACCCTGGAGCGCGACCTCAAGAATGTGGTCTTTGGTCAGGATGCTGCCATTGATGCCTTGGCCAAAGCCATCAAGATGTCCCGCTCCGGCCTGGGCAACCCCTCCAAGCCCATCGGCTCTTTCCTCTTCAGCGGCCCAACCGGTGTCGGCAAGACCGAAGTCGCCCGCCAGCTCGCCTATACCCTGGGCATAGAACTGGTGCGCTTCGACATGTCGGAATACATGGAGCGCCATGCGGTGTCCCGCCTGATCGGTGCGCCTCCCGGATACGTGGGGTTCGACCAGGGCGGCCTGCTGACAGAACAGGTCACCAAGAAGCCTCACTGCGTGCTGCTGCTGGACGAAATCGAGAAAGCCCATCCGGACATCTACAACATCCTGCTGCAGGTGATGGACCACGGCACCCTGACCGACAACAATGGGCGCCAGGCCGATTTCCGCAACACCATCATCATCATGACCACCAACGCGGGCGCCGAAGGCATGCAGAAGGCCGTCATCGGCTTTTCGGCAAAACGCGAGCAGGGGGACGAGATGGCCGACATCAAGCGGTTGTTCTCGCCGGAATTCCGCAACCGTCTGGACGCCATCATCTCCTTCAAGGGCCTGGATCACGACATCATCACCCGCGTGGTGGAAAAATTCCTGATGCAGCTGGAAGCCCAACTGCACGAGAAGAAGGTGGAGGCTCACTTCACTGAAAGGCTTAAAGGCTGGTTGGGGCAAAAAGGCTTCGATCCGCTCATGGGCGCCCGTCCCATGGCCCGCCTGATTCAGGACACCATCCGTGCAGCCCTGGCCGACGAACTGCTGTTTGGCCGTCTGGCTAACGGCGGAGACGTCACCATCGATCTTGATGACGAAGGCAAGGTGCAGCTGGTGTTCGAGGAAATGATTGAAGCTGCGGTATAGTCGCGCCAACCGCATTCATCATGCGTCACGGGCGGCCTCAGGGTCGCCCGTTTTATTTGCCGCCAACCCTTCTTACCGATGGAGTCATCATGGAATTCCAGACCACTGACCTGTGCGATGCCAATGAAGGCAAGGTCCGCGCCGTCGCTCCGATGTTCCGCAACTACGGAGGCAAACGCCGTTTTGCCGGTCCGATCCGCACCCTCAAGGTTTTCGAAGACAATGCCCTGGTCCGCTCAACCCTTGAAACACCAGGAAAGGGAGCCGTTCTGGTGGTCGACGCCGGCGGCTCACTGCGCTGCGCCATGCTGGGCGATCAACTCGCCCAACTGGGCGTCAAGAACGGCTGGGCGGGTGTGATCATGTATGGCTGCATCCGGGACTCAGGCCCGATCGCCGATATGGACCTGGGAGTTTTCGCCCTGGCCACTCACCCGATGAAGAGCATCAAGAAGGGCTCTGGCGACCAGGACATCCCGGTCACCTTTGGTGGCGTCACCTTCACTCCAGGCCAGTGGGTCTATGCCGACGAAGACGGCGTGATTGTTGCAGAGAAAGCCCTGGCTTGACGGAAAAATCACCGCAATGCAGCGCAGCTTCGTTTCACCAGACCCCGCACCATTTCACGATATAAAAAACAAACCCCAACCCACTGTTTTTTATTAAAAAATAATTTCTTATATCTTATATAAGACCTGTTGCTGCCGTGCAAAATCACGCCTATACTTTCAGTCACTGATCGACATCTCCGTGACTCTCCAAAAGACTCACGGAAAATAGGTCAAGCAACTCAGGAGCAAGCGCGAAGCATCCTCACCTGGAAACTTCCGCTCCCCGGCCTCACCTCCCCCACTACCTTCTCGTAAAGGATTTCAAATGTCTCTGACTCGCGAACAGCAAATTGCCGCTCTGGAAAAGGACTGGGCTGAAAACCCCCGCTGGAAGGGCGTCAAGCGCGGCTACACCGCTGCAGACGTCGTCCGTCTTCGTGGCAGCCTGCAGCCGGAGTACACCCTGGCTCAACGCGGCGCCAAGACCCTGTGGGAGAAGGTTAACGGTGGTGCCAAGAAGGGCTACGTGAACGCCTTCGGCGCGATCACCGCGGGTCAGGCCATGCAGCAGGCCAAGGCCGGCCTGGAAGCCGTGTATCTGTCCGGCTGGCAGGTCGCCGCCGACGGCAACACCTCCGAGACCATGTACCCGGACCAGTCGCTGTACGCCTACGATTCCGTTCCCACCATGGTTCGCCGCATCAACAACACCTTCAAGCGCGCTGACGAGATCCAGTGGTCCCGTGGCGTCAATCCGGGCGACGAAGGCTTCATCGACTACTTCCTGCCCATCGTCGCTGATGCGGAAGCCGGTTTCGGTGGCGTACTGAACGCCTTCGAGCTGATGAAGAACATGATTGCCGCCGGTGCCGCTGGTGTGCACTTCGAAGACCAGCTGGCCGCCGCCAAGAAGTGCGGCCACATGGGTGGCAAGGTGCTGGTCCCGACCCGCGAAGCCATCGAGAAGCTGATCTCCGCCCGCTTCGCCGCCGACGTCATGGGTGTTCCGACCCTGATCCTGGCCCGTACCGATGCCGAAGCTGCCAACCTGATCACCTCCGACTACGACGAAAACGACAAGCCCTTCCTGACCGGCGAACGCACCCAGGAAGGCTTCTACCGCGTCAAGAACGGTCTGGAACAGTCCATCTCCCGCGGTGTTGCCTACGCTCCGTACGCTGACCTGGTGTGGTGCGAAACCGGCGTGCCCGACATCGGCTTCGCCCGCGAATTCGCTCAAGCCGTACTGGCCGCCTGCCCGGGCAAGCTGCTGTCCTACAACTGTTCGCCGTCCTTCAACTGGAAGAAGAACCTCAACGACTCCCAGATCGCCTCCTTCCAGGAAGAGCTGTCCGCACTGGGCTACAAGTACCAGTTCATCACCCTGGCCGGCATCCACGTCAACTGGTACAACACCTTCAAGTTCGCTCATGCTTACGCTCGTGGCGAAGGCATGAAGCACTACGTCGAGATGGTTCAAGAGCCTGAGTTCGCCGCTCGCGAGCAGGGCTACACCTTCGTCTCCCACCAGCAGGAAGTGGGCACCGGCTACTTCGACGAAGTGACCACCGTGATCCAGGGCGGCTCCTCCTCCGTCAAGGCCCTCACCGGCTCCACCGAAGAAGAGCAGTTCCACTAAGAAGTCATGCCTTTCGGCCGGTAACCCTCGCCGGCACGCTTGGTTGAAGCCCCTGCAGGTGCAAGCCTGCGGGGGCTTTTCACGTGTGCGCAGGGAATACCGGGACGCTGCGGTTAGAATGTGCTCACTTTCCATCTTCCGCACCGCACCATGCAATCCCTGTGGATGATCGTCGCCAGTTTTCTGTTCGCCTGCATGGGTGTCTGTGTCAAGCTCGGTGCTGCACACTTTTCCACCGGCGAACTGGTGTTTTACCGGGGTTTCATTGGCTTGCTGATGATGCTGACCCTGCTGCGCTGGCAGGGTATTTCCTACGCAACGCCCCGCTGGCGGCTCCAGTTGTCCAGGGGCGTCTCGGGGACCATAGCCCTGATGTGCTATTTCTTTGCCCTGAGTGTCCTGCCCCTGGCTACTGCCGTGACACTCAGCTACACCTCTCCGCTGTTCGTCGCACTCCTGCTCGCCCTGGGATTCAAGGAAAGGATTGGTCCGTCCCTCTTCGCAGCGATGACCCTGGGTTTTGCTGGAGTCGTCCTCCTGCTTCAGCCCACCCTCAGCCCCGACCAATGGGCAGGAGCCCTGGCGGGTCTCGGCTCCGGATTGATCTCCAGCCTCGCATACATCAGCGTCCGTGAGCTGGGCAAGGCCGGGGAGCCCGAAGGACGTACCGTACTGTGGTTCTCACTGCTCACCAGCCTGACGGGCATGCTCTGGGCACTGACTGGGGACAGCCTCCACGCCATCACCCGGGACAATGCCCTGCTGCTGCTCGGGGTTGGTGGCTTCGGCGGCTGCGCCCAGCTCGCAATGACCCGTGCCTACCGTTATGGCAAAACCATCGTGTCGGCCAATCTGGCCTATACGACCGTGATTTTCTCCAGCCTGTTTGGTGTTGCTTTATGGAGCGAACGCATGCCCTGGACGTCGATGCTGGCCATCTGCCTGATCGTCTCCAGCGGCGTACTCGCCTCCCTCGCTTCGCGCAATCCCACACCCGTCCTCAAGTCCGATTGAAGCCGCGGCACCCCGGGGCTAAACTGGGGTCGTCTTCAAGCCCTGAAAGGGAACATGTCATGATCACCACCAGCCACCTCGAAGGCCGGGTTAACGTCACCGTCCTGGGCGAGTTCACCCTCGCCGACTACAAGGAATTCGAAGAAGTCTTCAATTACAAGGTGAAGTTCGAGGGGCCTGTCAGCCTGTTCTTCGATCTGCGCGAAATGAGCGGCTTCACGGTCGACATGGCCCTTGAGGAAATCCGTTTCGCCCGCGAACATGCCCATGATTTCACCCGTATCGCCATCCTCACCGACGACCAGTGGATCACCTGGAGTGCCTGGCTGTCCCAGCTGTTCGTCGATGCGGACGTCCAGGTGTTCTCTGATGCGGAAGATGCAGACAGCTGGATAAGCGGCATCGCAACCCCCGTGGTCTGAAACCGAGGATCCCGAGTGCCCGTGAAAGACTTCACCACCCTGATCTGCGCCCAGGCGCTGGCCAGCCTCACGCCTGACACGCTTCGGATCTTTGACTGCCGCTTCAACCTGGCAGATCCAAGCTCCGGTCGTCGTGCCTACGCCGGGGGACACCTGCCCGGCGCCCAGTTTCTCGACCTGGAGGAAGATCTCTCCGGACCCGTCACAGGCCGCAACGGCCGTCACCCCCTGCCCGACCCATGCCTGCTGGCCGCCAAGCTGGCCAGCTTGGGTGTCCACGCAGAGACCCAGGTAGTCGCCTATGACGACGTCGGAGGCATGTTCGCAGCCCGCCTGTGGTGGCTCTTGCGCTGGCTCGGCCACCACCGGGTGGCCGTGCTGGATGGAGGCCTGCACGCCTGGACGAATGGGGGACACGCCTTGAGCACCGGGGCGGTCCTGCCCAGGCCAGCGAATTTCCACCTCCATCTGCACGACAGCATGAAGGTAGACTCGGACTATGTCCTCAACCACCTTCACACCCCCGACATGGTCCTGATCGATGCCCGGTCACCCGACCGCTTCCGAGGCGACAACGAAACCCTGGATCCGGTGGGCGGCCACATACCCGGGGCCGTCAATCGATTTTTCCGGGACAACCTGAGCCCGGACGGCTGCTTCAAACAGGCATCCGAACTTCAAGAGGATTTCGGCAGATTGATCAAAGGAGGCGACGCCAGTCACGTGATCCTCCAGTGCGGCTCGGGTGTCACTGCCTGTCACAACCTTCTCGCCATGGAAGTCGCCGGTCTCGACGGAGCCCGTCTCTACCCGGGCTCCTGGAGCGAGTGGTGCTCGGACCCGACCCGCCCGGTGGCGACTGGCCCCGGATGATCCGGCATGCGCAGATCGGCCGGCTTTCCAGCGCTCACCTGCCGGAGTCTGCCGGCAGCTCGCCCCACAGCTTACAATCACTGCTTTTGGTATCAGACGGATACTCCATGACCCAGGACGAACTCAAACAACAGGCGGCTCTTCGCGCTCTCGACTATGTGATCGAAGGCCGCATCGTCGGTGTCGGTACCGGCTCCACGGCAAATTTCTTCATCGATGGCCTGGCCCGCATGAAGGATCGCATTGCAGGCGCAGTAGCCTCCTCTGAAGTTTCCGCCCGTCGTCTGGCGAGCCATGGGATTCGCTTGTTCGACATGAACGACGTGGACGATATTCCTGTATACGTCGATGGCGCAGACGAGATCGATGCGTCCCTGGCCATGATCAAGGGTGGTGGTGGCGCCCAGACACGGGAAAAAATCGTCGCTGCCGTGGCACGGAAGTTCGTTTGTATCTGCGACGCCTCCAAGAAAGTGGAGAACCTGGGGCGCTTCCCCCTGCCGGTGGAAGTCATTCCGATGGCCCGCGCGCAAGTCGCTCGTGAGCTTGCCCACCTGGGGGGCCGTCCGGTCCTCCGGGAAGGCTTCGTCACCGACAATGGCAACCTCATCCTGGATGTACACGGACTGACCATCGCCGACCCGGTTCACCTGGAAAGCACGATTGACGGCATCGTCGGTGTTGTGACCAACGGCCTCTTCGCCAAACGGGGCGCTGACGTGCTTCTGCTGGCTACGGCGACAGGCGTTCAGGTGTTCGAACGCACTTGACACAAAACCGTCATATTGACAGCTTATGATTGTTCGTCCATCAGCCCTATTCCACAGGATGTTTCATGAACGAACACACTTCCAAGAAGTTTGATGCCGAACTGGAAGGCATCCGCACCCGTGTGCTCCAGATGGGCGGCATGGTCGAGTTGCAGATCGTGAAAGCCATGGAAGGGCTCTCCAAAGGCGACCTTCTGCTGATTGATCAGGTCATCGAGAACGACAACCGGGTGAACCACCTGGAAATCGAACTGGACGAGGCCTGCAACCAGGTCATTGCCAAACGTCAGCCCACGGCCGTGGACCTGCGCATGATCAGCACGGTCCAGAAAACCATCACCGACCTCGAGCGGATTGGCGACGAGGCCAAAAAGATCGCCAAGACTGCCAAACAGCTGCACTCCGGCGCTTCGCCCTTCACCCCCCAGATCCGCCTCGGTCACATCGCGGACGCGGTGGTGGACATGCTGCGCACATCCCTGGATTCCTACGCCCGCCTTGATACCATTTCGGCGGCTCATGTCGTTCGCAAGGACAAGGATGTGGATGCGGAATTCAAGGGAATCATGCGCCAGCTGATCACCTACATGATGGAAGACCCGCGATTCATCTCTCAGTCCATTGAGCTGATGTTCGTGGCCAAGTCCGTCGAGCGGATCGGCGATCACGCCAAGAATATCGCCGAGTACGTGGTGTATATGGTCAAGGGCCGTGACGTCCGCCACACCAGCCTGGAAGAGATTGAACGGGAAGCCACCCGCTGAAGACTTCACCCGGGGAACATCGGAGAGGGGAAGGCCTGGGCCTTCCCCTCTCTGTTTTTAGCGGGCACGGGACCTGCTGCGCATCGGCTGTCTCCCGCTGTTAAAATCAGCTCCCGCCCCCGTCGTTTCATCCACCCATGACGCTCAAGTTCGAACTCCTGCAGGCTGACGATTATTCACGCTACCTGCTGCGCAGCAAGACCGACATTCTGTTCAACCTGCGCGGCCTGCTGCAAAAACGCGCGATGCTGAGCGCCTTCATCGACGCCAGCGCAGACTCTTTTCTGACGGCCATTATCGCGATCACGGAAGACGAACGCCACCTGCTTCTGGATGTGCCCAACGACGAAGTCATCCGACGCCGGGTGGACGCTGCGGACAACCTGATCTGCGTCACTCAACTGGACAAGATAAAGATCCAGTTCGCCACCGGCCCAGTGGAGCGCATCACTTACAACGGGAGCGAAGTATTTCGCGCATCCCTGCCCGCAGTCATGCTGCGCCTTCAGCGACGGGAATACTATCGCCTCACCGCACCAGCCGCCCATAGCCTGAGCTGCCAGATACCGATCACCCACGAGGGAGAAAGCAAAGTGATCTCCGTGGCCGCTGACGTGGTGGACATCAGTGGTGGCGGGCTAGCCATTACCGTTCCCCACAACGGCTACCCCTTCGAGCTCGACATGGAATTTGCAGACTGTCGATTGATGCTGCCCGAAACGGGCCCGATCACCACCAACCTGCGCATCCGCAATATATTCCGCATCACGAATCGGGATGGTAGCGTCACCCTGCGTGCGGGTTGCGAGTTCATGCAACTCAATTCGACCATGGCATCCACCATCCAGCGCTACATACTCAAGGTGGAACGGGAACGCAACGCCCGGGAACGGATCCGCTGAACACGGCAACAGAGATCGCAAAAAAGCCGGGCAACCCCGGCTTTTCGTGGAAAAAAGGATTTCCGAACCAGACTTCCGCCTGAACGGCGACCTTCAGACAGACATGTTCATAATGTCCTGATACGCCGTGACCAGCTTGTTGCGTACCTGGACCATCTGCTGGAAGGACAAGCTGGCCTTCTGCAGGTTCACCATGACGTCCTGCAGGTTCACGTTCGGATCACCCGCCGAAAAATTCTGGGCCATTTCCCGAGCTTGCGCCTGGGCGGAGCTGACATCGGCGATGGCGCTTTGCAATACCTGGCCGAAATCCACCTCTCCGGCATTCCTGGCGGCTTGGGCAGGCTTGCCCGCCGCCACCTGGGAAGTGGCGCGCAGCTCGGACAACATCTGATCAATTCCGCGGGTATCCATGGTCCAGCTCCTTTTGTACGCTTGATTCAGAGCAAGGCACGTGCCAAGCAGTACAAGGGCATCGTTCAACGCTTCAGCCGTTGAACAATCCCTCCTCCCTGTACTGCTGGAGCTTGTAGCGAAGAGTCCGCTCGGAAATCCCCAACTGGGCCACGGCCTGCTTCCGGGAGCCTCCCACGTCCCTCAAGACCTGGAGAATGTGCTCCCGCTCCAGATCCTTGATATTGGCCGGGCGCCCATTCTCCCGAAATCCCCCCCCCGCTTCATCGGCAGGATTTGCCGCATCAACGGCAGGAGTTGCCGAAACGGCAAGGGGCACCGGAGGCAAGCGGGCCGGCTCACCATTCCAGTGCGGCAGGCACAATCGAATGGTCTCGGCAGACACCGAATTTCCTCCACTCAGGATGAGGGCCCGCTGAATGGTGTTTTCCAACTCCCGAACATTGCCCGGCCAGTAATAGGTCACGAGGAGCGCCTCGGCTTCCGCTGAAAGCCGGGCACTACGCTTGAGGCGCGCTCCATGCATCAGTGCAAAATGACGGGCCAGGGGCACGATATCCCCAGGACGCTCCCTGAGGGACGGGATCTGTAGGGGAAAAACATTAAGCCGGTAATACAAATCCTCCCGGAACCGCCCGGCAGCCACTTCCTTTCCCATGTCGCGATTGGTGGTGGCAAGCACACGAATATCCAGGGGAATGGCCTTTTTGCCCCCTACCCGCTCCACTTCCCGCTCCTGCAGCACACGCAGCAACTTGGCCTGAAGCCCCAGGGGCATCTCGGAAATTTCGTCGAGAAGGAGCGTTCCCCCTTCAGCCTGCTCGAATTTGCCCGCCTGAGCAGAAGCGGCTCCGGTAAAAGCGCCTTTTTCATGGCCGAACAGGGTTGCCTCCAGCAAGGCGTCGGGGATGGCAGCACAATTGATGGCGACAAAAGGTCCCTTGCAGCGGGGCGAGTGCGCATGAAGGTAACGGGCAAAGACCTCCTTGCCCGTTCCTGACTCTCCATACAGCAGGACGGTCGCATCCGTCTCGGCCACCTTGTCCGCCAGCGCGAGGAGGTTGCGGGTATGAGGGTCAGCAGCGACCATCCCCTCATCCTGGCGGGCCACCGCATACCGCCGCACATGATCCAGCAAGACCGCAGGCTCGAAGGGCTTCATCAGGAAATCGCAGGCGCCGCCACGCATGGCATCCACTGCCTTTTCCACGTCACCGAAGGCCGTCATCAACAGGACCGGCAACTGGGGCAATTGCTGACGCAACTGCGCCAGCAATTGCAATCCATCCATGGGCTGCATTTTCAGATCGGACAGGACGAGGTTGAAAGCCTGCTTGCCGACCTCGACCAGGGCCGTCGGCCCGTCACCAACCCCAGTGACCGAATGTCCAGCAATTTCGAGGGTCAGACATACCGCGTCACGCAAGGGAGCGTCGTCTTCAACGACCAGGATGTTGAGGGCTTCAGGCATGGAAATCTCTCTGGAAACTTGGGACGCAGCGGACATCAGGCACTCATGGCAAGGGTGAGGGTGAAGGTGCTTCCACGACCGGGAGCAGAATCGATGGCAATATCTCCGCCGTGGGCCCGGGCCACCCCTCGGGCAATGGCCAGTCCCAAGCCTGTTCCGTCGGGTCGAGTGGTAAAAAACGGTTCAAACAGACGGCTCTGCAAGGCGGGGTCAATACCACGACCATCATCGGCCACACGGAAACACGCCATTCCTGCATCCTGTACAGCCTCAAAACGGATTCTGCCGCCCGGCTCCAGAGCCTGAACGGCGTTCTCGAGCAGGTTCGTCAGGGCACCGGCGATCGCCTTTCGATCACCGATCAAGGAAATGTCGCCACACCCGCAGGCAGCCTCAAACACCAGGCCCTTCGAACGGGCGACCGGCTCAAGCGTCTGGCTCAGTTCGGCCACCAGATCACAAATGAGGAAGGGCTCATGCCCAAGGGTTTCGCCCCGGGCAAACAGCAGCATGTCGCGGATCAGCTTCTCCAGATGACGCAGGCGCTCCATGGCCCGACCGCCGATCCGCTCCCGATCCGCCGGACTCATTTCCTGCTGCACCAGGGTTGCGGTATAAAGCAGGGCTGCCGACAAGGGCGTGCGCAACTGGTGCGCCAGGCCGGCCACCATCTCGCCCATGGCAGCCAGGCGCTCATTGCGCTCGGCAGCCAGACGCATCAGGTGGGCCTCGGTTACGTCGGTCAAGAGCA
>NZ_JAQUVG010000052.1 GCF_028693495.1 Zoogloea sp.
CGGATGGGACTCTTCGCCGGCTCCGGCGTCGGCAAGTCGGTACTGATCGGGATGATGGCCCGCTTCACGGCAGCCGACGTGATCGTTGTAGGACTGATCGGTGAGCGGGGCCGGGAAGTCAAGGAGTTCATCGAGCATAACCTGGGCGCAGAAGGCCTGGCCCGCTCGGCCGTCATCGCAGCCCCCGCCGACTGCAGCCCGCTGATGCGCCTGCAGGGAGCCTCCTACGCCACGACCGTAGCTGAATACTTCCGTGATCAGGGCAAGCAGGTCCTGCTGATCATGGACTCCCTCACCCGCTATGCGATGGCCCAGCGGGAAATCGCCCTCGCCATCGGCGAGCCGCCCGTTACCCGGGGCTATCCACCGTCCGTATTTGCCCGGTTGCCAGCGCTGGTGGAAAGAGCAGGCAATGGCCCGGAGGGCGGCGGCTCCATCACGGCCTTTTACACGGTACTTGCCGAAGGAGATGATCAGCAGGATCCGATTGCCGACTCTGCCCGGGCGATCCTGGATGGCCATATCGTACTGTCCCGCACTCTGGCGGACCAAGGACATTACCCCGCCATCGATATCGAGCAGTCCATTTCCCGGGCCATGCACAACCTGGTCAAGAGCCAGCACTTTGATGTGGTCCGGCGCTTCAAGCAGCTTTTTTCCCGCTACCAGCGCTCTCGCGACCTGATCGCGGTGGGCGCTTATCAAGCCGGAGCAGACCCCGTGCTGGATCAGGCTGTGAGCATGTACCCTCGTCTTGAAGCA
This sequence comes from Zoogloea sp., assembly GCF_028693495.1. Classification (GTDB taxonomy): domain Bacteria; phylum Pseudomonadota; class Gammaproteobacteria; order Burkholderiales; family Rhodocyclaceae; genus Zoogloea. The sequence goes on from NZ_JAQUVG010000052.1 coordinate 763, forward strand.
TTTTTGCAGCAGCGCATCGACGAGTGCGAACCCTACGACTCAGCCGTTGAGAAATTGCACGCACTGTTCGGTGCTCTACCGTGAACCGGCTCATTTCCGACCACCCTGCAGACACCCGGAAACGGCATCTAAAGATTTCGGAAGCCGGCCCGATAAGCCCTGAGGATCGTCACCATGAGTGAATCGTTCCCCTTGCAGCCCTTGCTTGACCTGGCCAATGACCGGATGGGTGAAGCCGCCCGCAAGCTTGGAGAACTCATCGCCAGCGACCGTGCGGTCGAAGACAAGCTGAGCCTGCTGAAAGACTATCGCAGGGAATACACGGAACGCTTCATGGAGAGCGCGCGCAACGGTATCGGCCCAGATGCATGGCGCAACTATCGCGCTTTTCTGTGCAAGCTTGATGATGCCATCACCCATCAGCAGAACGTGGTGCTCGAATCCAAGCGGAAGGTGGAACTGGGGCAGCAGGAATGGGTGGATCAGCGCAACAAGGTCAAGGCATTCGATACCCTGTCTCAGCGGCATCATACCCAGCAAGCCCGGCTGGAGGCCAAAAAGGAACAGCGGGCCACCGACGAGCATGCGGCCAAGCAGTTCCGGGACCGCAACAACGAGGACTGAGCCCCGGAAGACGCCAGCTGGCACGTGGCTTGCTGGATTACAGGTATCAGCACCTCACCAGGAATTTCATCATGTCCGGACCGTCCCTGCTCCCTGTCGCATCCCTTGCTCCCGCCGCCCCCGCCCAAGGCATGGGAGGGGTCCGTGCAGATGCATCCACTGCCGATGCATCCACTGCCGATGCAGCAGACCCGGCTGCGCAGAGCTTCGCACAAGTCCTGCGGCGTCAGATGAAGGGAGACAGGTCGGAGGAGGCCAGCGATCCTCCTGCGGGAGCATCATCTCCCCTCCCCCCGGACAGCTTCATCCCCGCCTTTCAGGAAACGGTCCGGACCATCACCAGCGAGACTGCAGCAGAAGCTGCTCTGGACGCGAGTGCGGAACAGACGCAACAGAGCGCGCTGTCATCTCCACCTCCAGAGCTGGCGGTACTGGTTGCAGCCAGCCTCATGACCACACCCCAGCCCGGGGCCCCTTCCTCACCGCTGCCACCCCTGAATACCGGCGAGAAAGCTGAAAGCCCCGGCCCTCAGCCCGGGATCCTGTCCGGCCACGAGGGCATCCTGCCAGCCCTGAGTCTCCCGCCCCCCGCCCTCCAGGGCAAAGGCGGCAAATTCGTGGCAGAGGACGCCACACATCAAGCGGCAAATTCTGCCGCAGAGAACAGGGACGCTCCACCCGCAAACAGCCAGGCCACCGAAGAAACGTCGCTGCCAGCCATCACCCCTCAAGTAGCCACTCCAGCAGCTCCCGCAACAGCCGAGCCCTCGCCCTCAGCAAGTCACAATTTTGCCGCAGTACACGCTGCGGCCCTGGCTACGCTGAAGGGAGAGTCGCCCCAAACAACCGCTCCGAACCCCGTCCCGCTGCACATTGCAACGCCAGCCAACAGCCCGGAATGGCCAGAAGCCGTAGCCCACAAGGTAAGCTGGATGGCTGGCCAGGCAGAAAGCCATGCGGAACTAACACTGACCCCCCCCCAGTTAGGCAAGATCGAGGTATCCATCAACCTCAACGGAGAACAAGCCACTGCCCAGTTCCTCGCAGCCAACCCGGCTACCCGGGAGCTCTTGGAGCAAAGCCTGCCCCGACTGCGGGAGATTCTCGAACAAAGTGGCATCAATCTGGGCCAGACCGATGTGGGCACACCCAATCAGTCCAACCAGCCGGGCGACTCCGACGCAGGACAACGCCGCAGCGGAATCCAGCGCGGAGGCGAGGATGGCGGCATGCCTGCCGCCATGGAAACCCCCACCCCGTGGATACGCCGCGGTGACGGCCTGGTGGACACCTTTGCCTGAATCGGAGTAAATGGCGGTCCCTTGACCTCCTGTCCATGGCACGGACGGCAAGCGCGATAGATAATGGCAAACCAAGACAAGGAGTAATCGAGGATGGCAAAAGCACCCGCCCAGGCAGAAGCAGCCGAAGGTGAAGCCCCCGCCAAGGGCGGCAAGAAGAAGATGATCATCATCGTGATTGTGGCCGTACTCGCGCTTGCCATCGGGGGCGGTGCAGCCTTCATGATGATGGGTCACAAGAAACCCGCGGAGGACGGGGAGGCCGAAGAGGAAGTCAGCCACGAACCCCCGAAAATCAAGGTGGACCCCAGCAAGCCTCCCGTCTTCGTTCCCCTGGAGCAATTCACTGTCAACCTGTCTCCTGAAGAAGGCGAGCATTTCCTGCAGGCCACCATGGTGTTGCGGGTTTCCGACCCCAAGATCGGTGACTCCCTGAAGCTTTACATGCCGGAACTCAAGCACCGAGTCATCATGCTCCTTTCGTCCAAACTGCCCTCCGAGCTGGCCACCGCTGATGGACGCGAGGTACTGGCCGACGAGATCAAGGATGAGGCTAACGACGTATTGGGCTACACCCCCAATCCAAAGAAGAAGAACAAGCGGAGCCGCCCCGAGGATGACGGTCCGGTGCTTGCCGTCCTGTTCAACCAGTTCATCGTTCAGTAACGGAGTCACGCCATGTCCGATTTTCTCTCCCAAGAAGAGGTCGATGCCCTGCTGAAGGGCGTCACCGGGGAGAGTGACGACTCGGAGCAGGTGGAGGAAAATACTGGCGGAGTCCGGGACTATAACCTCGCCACCCAGGAGCGGATCGTCCGTGGGCGCATGCCCACGATGGAGCTGATCAACGAGCGTTTCGCCCGTTATCTGCGGATTGGCATGTTCAACTACATGCATCGCAACGTGGAAGTCTCCGTAGGCCCCATCAAGGTCCAGAAATTCAGCGAGTTTGTACGTAACCTGGTTGTCCCGACTAACCTCAACCTTTTCATCGCCAAACCCCTGCGTGGCACGGGGCTGGTGGTTCTCGACCCGAACCTGGTTTTCCTGGTGGTGGACAACTTGTTTGGCGGAGACGGGCGCTTTCACACGCGAGTGGAAGGACGTGACTTCACCCCAACCGAACAACGCATCATCCAGGGGCTCCTGAAAGTCACCTTCAACGAATATGAAAAAGCCTGGGCACCGGTCCAAAAGCTCGAATTCGAGTACGTCCGCTCCGAGATGAATCCCCAGTTCGCCAACATCGCCACGCCCAGCGAAATCGTGGTTGCAGCCTCGTTCACCCTGGAGTTCGGTGGATCTCAGGCAGAGATGCACTTCTGCTTTCCCTACTCCATGCTGGAGCCGATCCGCGAGACCCTGTACTCAACGATGCAGTCGGATCACATCACCCAGGACAATCGCTGGGTCAGCATGATGGGCCGCCAGTTGCAAAGCGCAGAGGTCACTCTGGTGGCGCGGCTGGGGACAGCCAAGGTCACCCTGGGTGACATCGTGCACATGAAGCCCGGCGACGTGATCCCCCTCAACATTCCGGAAACCATTCAGGCGGAAGTGGATGGCATCCCCTTCATGGAGTGCCGCTATGGCGTTCAACGGGGACAATTCGCCCTCAAGGTGGAACGCTTCCTGGCCCAGGATGACGAGACCCCGAGCCCAGGTTAGGAACACACGCCATGACAGACACCGACCTTCCCGACGACAACCAGATCAGCGATGACGACTGGGCTGCGGCCATGCAGGAGCAGGCTGCGGCCGAAGGACTGACCGACGCCCTCGACAGCACAGCCCTGAACGAGGAATCGCCCTATCAGGCCAAGCCGGCCAGCCAGCTCTTCCCGGATTTCGGTCAGACCGGCCCGAAAAACGGCTCGGTCAATGATTACGACATGATCCTGGACATCCCGGTACTGCTGACCGTGGAACTGGGACGCACCAAAATCGCCATCCGCAATCTGCTCCAGCTGGCCCATGGATCAGTTGTCGAACTGGAGGGCCTGGCCGGGGAACCCATGGACGTTCTGGTCAATGGCACCCTGATTGCCCAAGGCGAGGTCGTGGTGGTTAACGACAAGTTCGGCATTCGCCTGACCGATATCATCACGCCGGCAGAGCGGATCCGAAAATTGCGAAACTGAGACCATACGACACCTGGCAGATTTTTCAACAATGCGCTCGCTGATCTACGCCGCAGGCCTGCTGACATGCTCAACCCCTGCCCTGGCTACCGAGGGCAGTCTGGGCGGCACTGCCGGCAGTGTCGCCCAGATGCTTCTGGCCCTGGGCATAGTGCTCGCGCTGCTGATCGGCACGCTGCATCTGCTTCGTCGCCTTTCCCGCGGGCAGGGCGGCGGATCAGGCAACCTGAGGATCCGTGGCGCTGCCGCGGTCGGGCCCCGAGAGCGGGTGGTTCTGGTGGAAGTGGGGGGCAAGGTGCTCGTGCTGGGAGTCGCACCTGGCCGGGTCACCCCACTGCACACGCTGGATGTCACCGATTTACCGCCCGCCCAGCCACCGGCGGCCATCCCCGGCGACTTTCAGCGCTGGCTCAAGGAAACGCTCGAACGGCGCACCCGATGAACACGTCCACATTCCGCACCCTGGCAGGCCTGTTGTGCCTGCTGACCCCCCTGGCAGCCTTCGCCCAGGCCATGCCTGCCTTCACCAGCACCCCCACCGGGGGCGGGGGCGCCCAGTACAGCCTGTCCCTGCAGACCCTGCTGCTGCTCACCGGAATGACCTTCATCCCGGCGATGGTACTGATGATGACCAGCTTTACCCGGATCCTCATCGTCATGTCCCTGCTCCGTCATGCGCTCGGCACCCAGACCTCACCCCCCAACCAGATCCTCGTCGGCCTTTCCCTGTTCCTGACCCTTTTCATCATGTCTCCGGTTGCCGACAGGGTGTATTCCGAGGCCTGGGTTCCGCTGTCAGAAAACCGCCTGAACTTTCCGGATGCCGTTGAACGGGCCAGCATCCCGGTCAAGGCCTTCATGCTCAAGCAGGTCCGGGAGCCGGATCTCAACCTGTTCTCAAAACTGGCAAAGACCCCCCGGGTGGACAAGGCGGAGGATTTGCCGATGCGGGTCGTGATACCTGCCTTCGTCACTTCCGAACTCAAAACCGCCTTCCAGATCGGCTTCATCGTCTTCATCCCCTTCCTGATCATCGACATGGTGGTCGCATCGGTGCTGATGTCCATGGGTATGATGATGATGAGCCCGGCCCTCGTGTCACTGCCTTTCAAGATCATGCTCTTTGTACTGGTGGATGGCTGGAATTTGCTGATCGCCTCACTGGTTCGAAGCTTCGGATAGGACCCTCCATGACCCCTACTACCGTGATCGACCTGGGCCGTCAGGCCCTTGAGCTGACCCTGCTGATCTCTTCCCCGCTGTTCATCGCAGCCCTGGTGACCGGTCTGATCATTTCCATCTTCCAGGCTGCCACTCAAATCAACGAGCAGACCCTGTCCTTCGTCCCGAAGCTGGTAGCCACCTTCACCGCCCTCGTCCTGGCGGGCCCCTGGATGATCACGATGATGACCGAATTCATCCAGCGCCTGTTCGAGAGCATTCCATCGATGATCGGCTGACGTCCCAGGCACTCATGCTCACTGTCACCAGCGCCCAGATCGAAGCCTGGCTTGCCCTGTTCGCCTACCCGGTAGCCCGGACTTTCGGGATGCTGGGCGCTGCACCCATTTTCGGCAATAACGCGATTCCCCGTCGGCTGAAACTGATCGTTGCCCTGGCCGTGGCCATTGGCGTGACACCGGTCATCCCGGAAGGCCCTGTCATTCCTGTTGATTCCTGGAATGGCATGCTTGTGCTGCTTCAGCAAAGCCTGATCGGGATTGCCATGGGCCTGACCATGCGAGTGGTATTCGCAGCCCTCGACCTCATGGGCGAAATCGTCAGCCTGCAGATGGGCCTTTCCTTCGCCACCTTCTTCGACCCCATCGCAGGTGGGCAGACTGCTGTTGTTGGAGAGTTCCTGACCCTGCTGTCTTCCCTGATCTTCCTGTCACTGAACGGACATCTGTTGATGGTGGACACCCTGGCCCACAGTTTCGAGTGGCTCCCCATCAGTCCTGCAACAGTCCATGCCGGGGGTTGGGTCGTGCTGGTACGTTTTGGTGCAACTGTTTTCGCAGCCGGTCTGCTGATGGCCTTCCCTGTCATCACCGCACTCCTCATCACCAACATTGCCCTGGGTGTGCTTACCCGCGCTGCGCCGCAACTCAATCTGTTCGCCATCGGCTTTCCGATTACCCTGACGGTTGGCTTCGTAGCCCTCATGCTGTCCCTAAATCACCTGGCCCCCCTGCTGCAGCACTTTTATGACCAGGGGTTCAGCACCATAGGGGCCATGCTCCGTGCCCTGCGCTGACCCCGGGCAAGCCGTCCATGCCCCTCCGTCTCACCTGTCCCGCCACGCAATCCAGGGCCCAGCCTGACTATCGCGTCACAGCCCTTTACCCGCGCCCTCACTGGAGCTTTCATGGCCATAGTCATTGTCGATGACACACCGCTCAACCTGACCCTGATCCAGGCCCTGGTCCGCAAGCTTACCCCTGCGGGCACCGAGATTCTGACCTTCACCTCCCCCCAGGAAGGACTCCAGTGGTGCACACACCATGAACCAGACCTGATCATCGTTGATTACATGATGCCTGACCTCAACGGCATCGAGCTCATCAAGTCCGTGCGGGCCCACCACCCGGCCGATGTGGTCCCGATCCTGATGGTCACGGCAGCCCACGAGAAGGAAATCCGCTACCAGAGCCTCACCGCCGGGGCCAACGACTTCCTGACCAAGCCGATCGACCGCAACGAATTCGACCCCCGGGTACGCACCATGCTGGCCCTGCGCCACAGCCACACCCGGTTACGCCACTGGAACGACGACCTGCAGGTCGCAGTGGTCAGCAAGACGGCAGAAATCGTGACCCGGGAACGGGAAACCATCTCGCGACTCGCACGAGCAGCCGAATTCCGTGATCCGGAAACCGGAGCCCACATCCTCAGGATGGCCTATTACTCGAAACTGATTGCCGAGCAAATCGGCATGGAGACCGAGTTATGTGAACGACTGCTGACCGCGGCTCCGATGCACGACGTGGGTAAGGTGGGCACGCCTGACCACATCCTGCTCAAACCAGGCCGCCTTACCGACGAGGAAATGGAAATCATGAAACGCCATGCCACGATCGGCCATGACATTCTCAAGGGCTCCTCATCCCCCATGATCCAGATGGCTGCAGAGATTGCCCTCAGTCACCACGAAAAATACGATGGCAGCGGCTATCCAGAAAGGCTCTCGGGAGAGGCGATTCCTCTGGTGGGCCGCATCGTGGCCGTAGCCGATGTCTTCGATGCGCTCACCTCCGCCCGCCCCTACAAACCAGCCTGGGATCTGGAGCGGGCAGTCGGCTTCATGAAGGAAGCACGCGGGACCCATTTTGACCCCCTCTGCCTGGATGCTTTCTTTGAGCGCTGGGACGAGGTCCTGGCCATTCGCGGACGCTATCAGGACAAAGCATGACACCCGCCGGAAGCCCCGCCACCTATACACTACGGCGTCTGCTCACCCTGGCTTTCACCCTGCTGCTGACCGTGTCGATCGGGGCGTACTCCCTTTACACCGCCATCGAACAATCCAGCCATGTGGAACGGCTTGAGCGGGAGCAGGCCGGTGAGATCGTAAGACACCTGGCAAGGGACCTGGAGCAACCCCTGGCTACCGGGGATGCAGACGAACTTTCCAGACGTTTGAAAAAGATCCAGGGAGTCCCCAGCATTCAGGCTTTCATGGTCACCGATCGTCGGGGCTATCCCCTGAGCCAGGTTCAACGCCGGAGTGCCACCCATCCCTTCGAGGACGTGGCGGTCGGCGATCTTCCCATGAGCCTCCCTGACACCCAACGGGGGACCGACACGGCAAGGATTGGGTCAGACGGTCGTATCGTTGCCTGGGCGGACATCGGCGACAAGGCCCCCATCGGCTGGTTACGCCTCGAAATGCAGCCCGTGGCTGCCAAGGACAGCCTGCACCACATTCTTCAAGACAGCGCTCCCGCCGGACTGCTGACCCTGATCCTGGGAACCCTCGCCATTCACCTCATGCTCCGTCCTGTCCTGTACAGCCTGGAGAGGGCGACCCGTTTTGCCGAAACCCTGGAGACGGGGCGCGGCGAAAACTTGTCCAATCGCAGCCAGATCGCCGAGATCCGCCAGCTCGAAGATGCCCTCAACCAGGCATCGACCCGAATCTTCAAAGGACAATCTGCCCTCGCCGCCAGCGAGAGCCGCAACCGGGCCATCACCGAAGCATCCCTGGACGCCATCATCACCATCGATGGCCAAGGCCGAATACTGGACTTCAACCGCGCAGCCGAAAGCATCTTCGGCATCACGCGCAGCGAAACCCTGGGTCACTCGGCAACCGAGCTCTTTGTACCGGAACGTTTCAGGGAGTCCCGGGCAGGAGAGGTCCAGGCACTGTTCGACACCCCGGCCCCCGACATACTCGGCAAGCGCATCGAAACCGTCGCCCTGCGGGCAGACCAAAGCGAATTTCCTGCCGAGGTGGCCCTGGCCACCTTCGAGAGCGGCGGCAACCGGCTCCTGACTGCCTATGTCCGCGATATTTCCGAGCGACGTGCCGCAGAAGCCTTCATGCGGGAGGCGAAAGAAGCTGCCGAAGCCAACAGTCGTTCAAAAAGCGACTTCCTGGCCAACATGAGCCACGAGATCCGCACGCCCATGAATGCCATTCTGGGGATGACCGACCTGGCACTGGAAACCCCTCTCGATGATGAACAGCGGGAATACCTGTCCCTGGTGAAAAGCTCGGCAAACTCCCTGCTCAACATCATCAATGACATCCTGGACTTCTCGAAGATCGAGGCTGGCAAGCTGGATTTTGAGCATATCGACTTCAGCCTGAGGGACTGCGTGGCCCTCGCCATACGGACCCTGCAGCAACGGGCGGCTGAAAAGGATCTCCAGCTGGCAGTGCGGGTGGCTCCGGATGTACCTGATGGCCTGATGGGCGATCCCCACCGCTTGCGCCAGGTCCTGATCAACCTGCTCTCCAACGGCATCAAGTTCACACCGACGGGTGGAGTCACCCTCACGGTAGAACCCGGCCCCCAGGAAGACGATGACATCCAGTTGCTCTTCAGTGTCAAGGATACCGGGGTCGGCATCCCGGCCGACAAGCAAAGTCTGATTTTCGAAGCCTTTTCCCAAGCAGACACCTCCACCACCCGACGCTATGGCGGTACTGGTCTGGGACTGACCATCAGCACCCAGCTGATTCGGGCAATGGGGGGGGAAATCACCGTAGTCAGCACACCAGGTGAAGGCAGCATCTTCCGTTTCACCGCCCGCTTCGCCCCGGGGAGTGGCGTGCCCCTGACCGAAGAACGTACCCATCTGGAAGGACTCCCCGTCCTTGTCGCCATAGACAATCCGGAAGCAAAGGCTGCCGTCATCGAGCTCCTGGGACAATGGCGGATGTCGCCCTGCGCAGCCCTGGATGGGGACGATGCGCGCCGGGAAATGGTCCAGGCACAACATCTTGGCCACCCCTATCGGGTGGTCATCATCAGTACCCAGTTACCCGATACCGAGGGTTTCCAGCTCGCCGAAAGCCTTCGTCAGATCGCCGAAGCACCTCCCTGTGTCCTGATGCTGGCTGGAGAAGGACGCCGGGGGGATGGCGCCCGCTGCAGGGAGCTGGGCATCTCGGCCTACCTACCAATGCCTATTGAAGCCTCCGACCTGCTCAACAGCATCCTGCTGGCAGTAGACCCCATTGATGACAAGGGCAGCGATCGTCCCCTGATCACCCGGCATACCCTGCGCGAGCAGCGTCGTCAGTTGCGCATCCTGCTGGCAGAAGACAATGTCGTCAATCAGACCCTCGCCCTGCGCCTGCTGGCCAAGCTGGGCCATCAGGTGGATGTGGCTGGTGACGGCCTGGAAGCGCTGGCACTGCATGAGCACCATCGCTACGACATCATCCTCATGGACGTACAAATGCCCAAAATGGGCGGCTTCGAAGCCACTGCGCGCATCCGGGCCCGCGAGACAAGCGGCTTTCCCCGCACCCCCATCGTTGCCATGACTGCCCATGCCATGAAGGGTGACCGGGAGCGCTGCCTTCAGGCTGGCATGGACGGCTACCTGTCCAAACCGGTCCACGCCCCCGACCTGGTGGAAGCCTTGATTCACCAAGTCGGCAGCGGCGATCCGCCCCCACCCCCGGCAACGGAATCCGCCCCGAACGGGGAACCGGTTTTTGATCGGGAAAAAGTCCTGGCAAACCTGGGAGATGACGCAGATCTGCTGGCCCAGCTGGTCGCGATGTACTGCGAGGATGAAGCACGGATGCTGGCGGAGATTGAGGCGGCCATTGTCGCCGGCGACGGGGAAGGCCTGCGCAACACCGCCCATGCCCTGAAGGGCGCCGTATCCAATTTCTGCGCAAAACGAGCCCAGGCCAAAGCCCAGCAACTGGAGCGAATGGGCAAGGAAAGGGAGATTGACACCGCCCGCCAGGTCTTCAACGAACTCAAGGACGAACTGGACGAACTGCGCAAGGCATTCCTGGCGACGGGCTGACACGCCACGCTTCACACGTGGAAGGGCCTGGGGCGGCATTGCTGCAGTGCCCCAGGCCCTTGATGAGCACGGAGACCGGATCAGTGCCTCTGGATCAACTCGATCTTGTAACCATCCGGATCTTCAACAAACGCGATCACCGTCGTTCCGTGTTTCATGGGGCCAGCCTCACGCACCACCTTGCCACCACGCGCCTTGATGGCTGCGCAAGCGGCCTGGGCGTCGGGTACTTCCAGGGCAATATGCCCATAGGCCGTGCCCAGCTCGTAGCCATCAACTCCCCAGTTGTGGGTCAGTTCGATCACAGCGCCCTCGGCTTCGTCCTGATACCCCACGAAAGCCAGGGTGAACTTGCCCTCAGGATAATCCTGCCGGCGCAGCAGACGCATCCCCAGCACCTCGGTGTAAAAATCCAGGGAGCGCTCCAGGTCGCCCACACGAAGCATGGTGTGAAGAAGTCGCATATTAAATCCTTGTGTCAGATGAGCGGAAGGGACGCCCCCGCCTCGCGTAACTGGCGCCGGGCAGCCACATGGTCAGGGTAAAGGGACTCCACCACGGACCAGAAACGGGGTGAATGGTTCATTTCCACCAGATGGGCGACCTCGTGAGCCACCACGTAGTCGATCAGGGACAAAGGCAGATGCAGCAGCCGCCAGTGAAGACGGATCCCGCTGCGGGCACTGCAACTTCCCCAGCGGGTCCGGGCACTGGAAAGGCGAACCGGCGGGGCTGGCCGCCCAAGGCGCAGGCAGAACGCTTCAACCCGATGGGAGAACACCTCGAGCCCACGCTTCTGGAGACCCCGCAACAGCACTTCCCGGGCATCTGCTCCGCTGCGCAGAGCGAGCTCCAGAGTCGGTTCTGGGGCAGTCCCGTGCCAGACGACCTGATTGTTCCCCCGGCCAAGACGCACGATCCACCCCTCACCCAACAGGGGCAGGCAAGCGCCCTCTACGGGCTCGAAGCAACGCCCGGGCAGGTGGGCGTCACGTTGTCGCAGCTTCTCCAGCACCCAGGCCTGATGGCTGTGGACGAAAGCCTCCACCTCCCGAATTCCCATCCCCAGGGGAGTACCCACGATCAAGCCCCGCTGATCAATGCGCAGCCCCAGGGTCCTGCGGACACTACGGCGCAAGAGATAGGGCACAGGCCGGCCATCCAGGAGAATCTCCCGATGTTCGACGGTCATGGCACTCACGCCACAGCAGGCGTCTTGTCCTTTTTGCGCTCGGAACGGTAGTGGTGAGGAAAGAGACGGCGCATCTCGCCTTCAATCCAGGCTTCCGCGCGCCGGTTGATTTCTTCAGCTGACAGCCCCCGGGTATCAATCACTGGACCGATGCTCACCAGAACCTCACCAGGGCGCTTGAAGAAGGCGTTGCGCGGCCAGAACTCGCCCGCATTGTGGGCCACCGGAACCACCTGGGTACCGGTCTGGGCAGCCAGCCAGGAGCCACCTGCCTTGTAGCGCTTCTTGCTGCCGGGCGCTACCCGGGTGCCCTCCGGGAAGATGGTGACCCACAAACCACGGGCCAAACGATCGCGGCCCTGCTCCTCCACCTGGGCCAGGGCATCCTTGCCTGCAGAGCGGTCGATGGCGATCATGGGCATCTGGGCAATGCCCCAGCCAAAGAAAGGCAGCTTGTGGATTTCCCGCTTCATTACGAAGACCATCGGCGGGAAGATGTCCTGGAGCATGATCGTTTCCCAGGCCGACATATGCTTGGAGAGCACGATGGCCGGCCCTTGAGCGGGCATGTTCTCGATGCCGGTCACCCGGTAGGGAATCCCCAGGACATGCTTGATGACCCAGGCCATGATGCGCGGCCAGCCACGGATGATCTTGTGGCGAAGCTCGGGCTTGAAAGGAAACGTCCCCATGGCAATCAGCGCATAGAGGGGGGTGAAAATGGCCAAGGCCAGCATGAACAGCAGATTACGGATCAGAACCACGGCAGGGCTACCTTCATGCGGTGAGTTCGGCCGCAACAGCGGCCAGGTCGGGGTAAATCGTGGTTTCCGGTGGCAGGGCCGGATCAAGACGTGTTTTCGGCCCCTTGCCGGTCAATACCAGGCAGGGCCTGCAGCCCACGGAGATGCCTGCCTGCAGGTCCCTGAGGCTATCCCCCACCACCGGCATTCCCTTCAGATCCACATTGAAGCGCTCGGCAATCTCGATGAACATCCCGGCCTTGGGCTTGCGACAGCCACAGGTAGAGTCCGCCGCATGGGGACAGAAGAAGACCGCATCAATACGGCCACCGACATGGCCAACCGCCTTGACCATCTTCTCGTTGATGGCATTGAGGGTATCCATATCAAACAAACCCCGCCCGACCCCGGACTGGTTGGAGGCAACCACCACCCGCCAGCCTGCCTCGTTGAGGCGGGCAATCGCTTCAAGGGAACCGGGAATGGGCTTCCACTCTTCCGGCGACTTGATGAACTGGTCGGAGTCGAAGTTGATGACCCCATCCCGGTCGAGCACGATGATTTTCATGGAGCGCCCTCCGCAGGCCATCAGGCCGACAGGCGGGAGATATCAGCCACCTGATTCATCAGACCGGCCAATTGGTTCAAGAGGGCCAGACGGTTCTGACGTACCAGCGGCTCCTCGGCCATCACCATCACTTCATCGAAGAAGCGGTCCACCGCGGTACGCAGACCCGCGAGGACGCGCAGCGCGTCCGTGTAGGCTTCGTTCTGGAAGTGCGAGCGGGCCAGCGGTGCGACCTCGATAATGGCGTGGAACAGGGCCTTCTCGGCCTCTTCCACCAGAAGTGCCACATCGGGCTCGCCCAACTCGCCCCCGGCTTTCTTGAGGATGTTTACGATCCGCTTGTTGGCTGCCGCCAAAGCTGCGGCTTCTGGCAACTGCTGGAAGGCCAGCACGGCCTCAAGCTTGGGAACCACCAGGTCGATGCGGGTCGGCTTGAGAGCCAGCACGGCATCGACCACGTCCTGAGCATGAGCAGCCTCACGCAGGGTGTTGCGCAGGCGCTCCAGCATGAAGTCATACAGCGGACCATCGATGTCGACGGTCAGCACGCCCGGGTTGAAGGCTTCCGCCGCGCGCTTGATGAGCTCGGCCAGATCGAGGGGCAACGGGCCCTCCATGAGGATGCGGAGTACGCCCAGCGCAGCCCGGCGCAGGCCGAAGGGATCCTTGTCGCCGGTGGGGATCTGCCCGATGCCGAAGAAACCGGCCAGGGAATCGAGCTTGTCGGCCAGGGCCAGGGCGCGGCCGATGTTGCTGTCGGGCAGGGCATCGCCGGCAAAGCGCGGGCGGTAATGCTGCTCGATGGCCTCCGCGACCACCGGCAGGGCGCCTTCCGCCAGGGCGTAGTAGCGCCCCATGGTGCCCTGCAGCTCGGGGAACTCGCCGACCATGTCGGTCAGCAGGTCGGCCTTGGAGAGCAGCGCGGCCCGGTTGGCCAGGTTTTCGTCGGCGCCCAGCAGGCCGGCGATACGGCGGGCCACAGTGGACATGCGCTCGACGCGATCGCCAAGGGAGCCCAGCTTGTTGTGATAGACCACCGAACCGAGCTTGACCACCCGGGGCGTCAGGCCGGCCTTGATGTCCTGCTCGAAGAAGAAGCGGGCATCGGACAGGCGCGGACGCACCACCCGCTGGTTGCCGGTGATGATGTTGGACGGGTCGGCCAGCTCCATGTTGGACACGATCAAGAAGCGGTTGAGCAGCTTGCCTTCGGTATCGAACAGCGGGAAGTACTTCTGGTTGGCCCGCATGGTGAGGATGAGGCACTCCTGCGGTACCGCCAGGAATTCGGCCTCGAACTCACCAACGTAGACGGTCGGATGCTCGACCAGGGCCGTCACTTCGTCCAACAGATCGGCATATTCGCCGAGGGTGGCGTTCTGGCGGCCGGCTTCGGAGACCAGCTGCTTCTCGATGTTGGCGCGGCGCTCGGCGAAGTCGGGGATGACCTTGCCCTCGGCCAGCAGGGTCGGCTCGTAAGCGTCAGCCGTGGCGATGTCGATGTCGCCGCGACTCATGAAACGATGGCCCCGGGTGGTACGACCAGACTGGATGTCGAGAACCGAACCCGGCACCACCTCTGCACCATGCAGCAGGGTCAGCTTGTGGGCGGGGCGCACAAAGGTGGCGTCACCGTCGCCCCAGCGCATCACCTTGGGAATGGGCAACTGCTTGAGGGCATCCTGGACAATGCCGCCCAGCACCTCGACCAGCTTCGCACCGGCCACCGTCGAAGTGTAGAACAGGGCTTCTGCCTTGCCGTCCATACGCCGCTCGAAGCTGGCCACGGCAGACAGCGGGATACCCCTGGCCTCGAGCTTCTTGCTCAGGGCCGGAGTGGGCTGGCCGTCGGCGGTGAGGGCTACCGACACCGGCATGATCTTCTCGGTCACATCCTGCGCAGCCCCTTCGGACAACACGTCGGCCACGGTGATGGCCAGGCGACGCGGAGTGGCAAACCAACGGGAGGTGCCAGCCGCAGGCGCCAGGCCACGGCTTCGGAGGCCGGTCAGAATGCCGTTGGCAAAGGCCTGACCCAGTTTCGGCAGGGCCTTGGGCGGCAGTTCTTCGGTGAACAGTTCAACGAGCAGGGTCGCGCCGGTCATCACGCGGCCTCCTTCTTCAGCATCGGGAAGCCCAGGGCTTCACGGGAGTTGTAATAGGCTTGGGCCACTTCACGGGCCAGCACGCGCACGCGGCCGATATAGGCCGCGCGCTCGGTGACGGAGATCGCCCCACGGGCATCCAGCAGGTTGAAGGTGTGGGAGCACTTCATGACCATCTCGAAGGCCGGCAGCACCAGCGGTACGGCCAGCAGGCGCTTGGCCTCGCCTTCGTACTCGCCGAACAGACGGAACAGCCACTCCACATTGGAATGCTCGAAGTTGTAGGTAGACTGCTCCACCTCATTCTGGTGATAGACATTGCCGTAGGTGACCGGCGTACCATCGGGGCCGATGGACCACACTAGGTCGTAGACGTTTTCAACACCCTGCAGGTACATCGCCAGACGCTCAAGACCGTAGGTGATCTCGCCCAGCACTGGCTTACAGCTCAACGAGCCGACTTCCTGAAAATAGGTGAACTGGGTGACCTCCATGCCATCCAGCCACACCTCCCAGCCCAGACCCCAGGCGCCCAGGGTCGGCGACTCCCAGTCATCCTCAACAAAACGGATGTCGTGGGCATTCGGATCGATGCCCAGCGCACGCAGGCTGTCGATGTAGAGCTCCTGGATGTTCACCGGGGACGGCTTGAGCACCACCTGGTACTGGTAGTAGTGCTGCAGGCGGTTGGGGTTCTCACCGTAACGGCCATCTTTCGGGCGTCGGGAAGGCTGCACATAGGCAGCGTTCCAGCGCTCCGGGCCAATGGCCCGCAGGAAGGTGGCGGTATGAAAGGTGCCGGCGCCCACTTCGATGTCATAGGGCTGGAGCAGGGTGCAACCGTGCTCGGCCCAGAAGTTCGAGAGGCGCAGGATGATCTGCTGGAAAGTCGGTTTTTGGACGGACATGGGTGCTCCGCGGTGGTAGGCCGCGCGAATTTGGGCAAAGTCCGGATTTTACTGGGTTTCCGCTCTCAAGGAAGGCTTGTCCCAAAAGGAGCGGTCTCCCCTCTCATCGAGGGATGGCAGACCGCCTCCCCGGACTCAGCCCTCAGCCAGTTCCTCAAGAGTGAAGCCCCAGCGACTCATCAGGAAGCGCAGCAGACTCTGCTCCCCGTCACTGACATCCCCGTCGCTCTTGGCCACGATCAGCATCACCGAAAGGGCCACCTTCTGCAGCGAGCGATCGGTCAGGTCGCCCGCCAGACGGGACAGGCGGGCCTCTTCCAGCAAGAAGACCCGCTCCTGCTCCGCTTCGTTGATCACATCCCGGCAGCAGTCCAGCAGCACCTGCGTCAGCGTGTCCTGATCGACCCCGAGCAGGGCCAGAGTATCGTTATGCCTGATCCAGTCCACTTCCCGGTTATCGAGATGTCCGTCAGCGAGGATCGCCATGGCGACCAGACGGGCCAGGGCGTCAGGGCTGTTGATGGGGTAGGAGCGCATGATTCTCTTGTTCTTCCGTGAATCCAAAGGAAGCAGAATCATACGCCCTACCAGTCAAGTCCGGCGCAGCCAGCCCCACAGCAAGGAAAGTGCAGCACACAGCACGGCGGGCCAGTTTCCCCACAGGGCATAAGGCGTCATGCCCTCGTAGCCATGCACTTCAACATGCAGAGCACCTGTTTCAAAGGCCGGCAACACCGCGTCAACAACACCGTCAGGCATGATAAGGGCAGTCATGCCGGTATTGGTGGAACGGAGCATGGGACGCCCAGCTTCCAGGGCGCGCAGGCGGGCAATCTGCAGATGCTGAGGTTGCGCCAGAGAGTCCCCGTACCAAGCCAGATTGGAGATATTGAGCATCAGGGTGGCTTCTGGCAACGCGCGGATCAACTCCTCGCCAAAGACATCTTCGTAACAGATATTGACGGCAATTCTCTGACCCGCCAGGGCCATCGGCGCCTGACGGGCAGGTCCGCGGGTCTGATCTGCCATGGGGATACTGACCAGCTCATAGAACCACTGGAACAGGGGCGGCGAATACTCCCCAAAGGGCACCAGGTGGTGCTTGGCATAGTGGGCGCCGGGAGATACGCCCAGACTGATCGCTGCGTTGTAGATTCGCCCAGCCTCATCGCGGGTAAATGTACCGAGAATCACATCCCCTCCCTGCCCCACTGCGATCCGGCGCACCTCGTCAAGGTATCCAGCAGGAAGATGGTCCACCAGCAAAGGAATGGTCGTCTCTGGGAGCACGATAAGTTGTGCAGGATGGGCCCGCAACATGCTCAGATTGACGTCCAGCCAACGCTGCAGCAGTTCTGGACGCCATTTGAGACGCTGCTCGATGTTGGTCTGCAGGAGGGCCACCCTGATCGGCTCTCCCCGCGGCTCCGTCCAGGAGACCAAACGCAACAGCCCCCCCAGCGCAAGAATGGCCACAACCATCCCGGCCAGCCGCCACGAACGCCGCTGCACTGCAGTCACGGTCAAAGCGGCAACCAGAGCCAGCAGACCACCGATGCCATAGACGCCCACCAAAGGTGCAAAACCTGCCAGGGGACTCTGGGGCGCCTGGGAATAACCGCTGATCAGCCAGGGGAAGCCGGTAAACAGCCATCCTCGAAGCCACTCCGTCAACAGCCACACCCCTGCAAAAAGACAGGCATCCGCCATTGGTCGCCCTCGTCGCAAAGCAGCAAAGAGGGCTCCAGCCAGACCTGCATAGAGGGCCATGCCGCCGCAGAAGAGCAGGACTGCGAGAGCGGCCAACGGCATCGACATGCCGCCAAACCGATGTAACGCCACATAGAGCCAGGACACGCCTGCCAGCATGGCGCCCAAGCCCCACAGGAAGCCCAGGCCGAACCCTTCCCGGGCACGACGCAAGGAAGAGGCCCCACCAGCAAGATCGGATGCGCCGCGATCCAGCAGCCAGAACAGCCCCCCTATCGCTACAAAGGCCAGGGGGAACAATTCGAAGGGGGCATAGGCCAGAACCGACACCCCGCCAGCCAGTAGGGCCAGGGCACGACGCATGAGCGCCATCAGCCGCCAACCGCTTCCGGATCGGGCATGCGTTCGACAAGAAGGGAGTAGACCCGACGGCTATCTGCCCGCAGGACCTGAAAACGCAGCCCTTCCAGCTCCACGACCTCATTGCGCTTGGGCAGCCGGCCCAGTTTGCGGATCAGCAATCCACCGACCGTGTCGTACTCGGCGTCACTGAAACCGGTAGCGAACGCTTCATTGAAATCCTCAATCTCCGTAGCAGCCTTGACCCGATAACGCCCCGCCTGATCCAGCCGGATGTTGTCAGCCGTCTCATCGAAATCATATTCATCCTCGATGTCGCCGACGATCTGCTCCAGTACATCTTCGATGGTCACCAGGCCAGCGACCCCGCCGTACTCATCCACCACGATGGCCATGTGGTTACGGCTGATCCGGAAATCGCGCAGCAATACATTCAGACGCTTGGATTCCGGTACGAAAACGGCAGGACGAAGCATGTCCCGGAGATTGAAGGACTCTCCGGCAAAGACCCGCAACAAATCCTTTGCCAGCAGAATGCCAATCACATCATCCTTGTTTTCGCCGATGACAGGAAAACGGGAGTGGGCAGCCCCAATTGCAAAGCGGGTAATATCCTCTACGGAGTCGTCGATGCAGACAACATCCATCTGTGCCCGGGGAATCATGACATCCCGCACCTGCATGTCGGAGACCTGAAGAGCCCCCTCGATGATCGCCAGCGCGTCCGCATCAAAGAGGTTGCGGTCATGAGCAGAGTGCAACAGGCTGAGCAGTTCTTCCCGGTCCTCCGGCTCCCGGGTCAGAAGGGCGGAAAGCCGCTCAAGCAGGGAGGGCTTACTACTATAGGGGTCCATACAAAAAGTGGATGAGGAATGGGCCATGGACACCGGCCAGACACGAACGGCACCCATGGCGCATTGCTCACCCCGTCACCGTCAGATTCAATCTTCCCCGGCGTAAGGATCCGGATAGCCCAAAGCAGTCATGATTTCACGCTCCCGGGCTTCCATTTCTTCGGCCTCATCGCTCTCCAGATGATCGAAGCCCTGCAAGTGCAGCATACCATGCACGCACAGGTGGGCGTAGTGTGCCGCCAGCGCCTTGCCCTGCTCTGCGGCCTCCCGCTCGATCACCTGACGGCACAGCACCAGATCCCCCATCAGTGGCAGCCCTTCCGGCAGGGGCATGTCTTCCCCTTCCCCATAGGCAAAGGTCAGCACATTGGTCGCGTAGTCCTTGCCACGGTAATCCCGGTTGAGCTCACGCCCTTCTTCCTCGTCCACAACGCGAACGGTGATTTCCGCAGGACCCGGTTCGACCGCCAGCAGCCAGCCAGCAAAATCGGCTTCGGAAGGTACCCCCTCCACGTTACAGACGTATTGCACCGAAAGGTCAAACTCAGATGGCATATCGTTCGTCATTGCTGGGCCTGTTGTTGCTGGGCCTGGCCGGCCTCGTTTCTGTGTTGCTGATGTTTTTCGTAGGCATCGACAATACGTGCGACCAAAGGATGACGCACCACATCGTCCTTGAGAAAATGCGTAAACGCCACCCCCCTGACATCGGCCAGCACCTGCACCGCCTCGGCCAGGCCACTTTTCTGCCCTCGGGGCAGATCCACCTGGGTAAGATCGCCGGTAATCACCGCCCGGGAGCCGATACCAATACGGGTCAGGAACATCTTCATCTGCTCAGGCGAAGTATTCTGGGCTTCATCAAGAATGATGAATGCCCTGGACAGAGTCCGCCCGCGCATGAAAGCCAGGGGGGCAATCTCGATGCACCCCCGCTCAAAAAGCTTGGTCACCCGATCAAAACCCATCAGGTCATAGAGAGCATCATAGAGGGGACGCAGATAGGGATCCACCTTCTGGGCCAGATCGCCCGGAAGGAAGCCGAGACGCTCCCCCGCCTCCACTGCGGGACGGGTCAGAACGATCCGCTCCACATGCTCCCGCTCAAAAGCGTCCACCGCACTGGCCACTGCCAGGTAAGTCTTTCCCGTACCTGCGGGGCCGACTCCGAAGGTGATGTCGTGCTCCTGGATCTGGCGGATGTAATCAATCTGACGCGGCGTACGGCCATGCAGCTCGCTCTTTCGAGTGAGCAGCACGGGCATCGGAGGATGGGCCTGAGAAAGATTGCTCAACTCAATCAGACCGAGCTGGATATCATCCACGGAAAGAGGCGCATCCGCCTTCTCGTAAAAATGTCGCAACGCACGGGCAGCGTTGCGACTCAGCGGAGCATCGCCGTGCAGCATGAAACGCTCGCTGCGCCGGACGATGGTCACATCGAAAGCGGTTTCAATCTGGCGGATATTTTCATCAAGCGCACCGCACAGATTGGCCAAACGCAGATTGTCGACGGGATGCAGGATTATTTCAGTGGGTTTCATTACCAACATGCTGCCAGACTGAAGCCCTGCCGTGAAGTGCAATACATCAGATCGATCAATCCCTGGTAACGATCTCGCCCCGCAGGGAATGGGGCAATGCCGAGACGATGGTCACATCTACAAAATGACCCACAAGCCGGGGATTTCCAGCAAAGTTTACCACCCGGTTATTATCCGTGCGGCCAGCAAGTTCATTGGGATCCTTCTTCGACGGCCCCTCCACGAGAATGCGCTGTACCGAACCAATCATTCCCGCACTGATCCGGGATGCGTTCTCTTCGATCCGCTTCTGCAGAAGGGCAAGACGGGTCCGCTTGAGGGCGTCTGGCGTGTCATCCGAAAGATCAGCCGCCGGCGTCCCCGGGCGGGCGCTATAAACGAAGCTGAAAGACGTGTCGAAACCCACATCCTCAATCAGCTTCATGGTCTGCTCGAAATCGGACTCGGTTTCACCGGGAAAGCCCACGATGAAGTCTGAAGAGAGGGAAATATCCGGCCGCACGGCTCTCAACTTGCGAACCAGCGACTTGTATTCAAGAACGGTATAGCCCCGCTTCATCGCAGCAAGCACCCTGTCCGAGCCCGCCTGCACGGGCAAGTGAAGATGAGACACTAACTTCGGCAGCTTTGCGTAAGCGTCCACCACACGCTGGGTCATCTCGCGGGGATGAGAAGTCGTGTAACGGAGACGCTCAAGACCGGGCATGTCGTGAATGCACTCCAGTAGAAAAGCGAAATCGGCCATTTCGCCGGCATCCCCATCCACGGGCGCCCGCCAGGCGTTCACGTTCTGCCCCAGCAAGGTCACCTCCCTGACTCCCTGGGCTATCAACCCGGCCACCTCGGCGAGAACGTCGGCCAAAGGCCGATAAATCTCATCCCCCCGGGTATAAGGGACAATACAGAAAGTACAGTACTTGGAACATCCTTCCATGATGGATACAAAGGCACTGGCTCCCTCCACCCGGGCCGGCGGAAGATTATCGAACTTTTCAATCTCCGGAAACGAAATATCCACCTGTGACCGTCCACTGGCCTTTCGCTCGGCAATCAGCGCAGGCAGACGATGAAGGGTCTGCGGGCCAAACACCAGATCCACATACGGAGCCCGCTGCACAATGGCCTCCCCCTCCTGGCTGGCGACACACCCCCCCACACCGATGATCAGGTTCGGGTTCTTCTGCTTGAGGTGCTTGACACGTCCCAGATCATGGAAAACCTTCTCCTGGGCCTTCTCACGTACAGAGCAGGTATTAAAGAGGATCACATCTGCCTCTTCCGGATCATCTGTCTTTTCCAGCCCATCGACGGCCGACAGCACATCTGCCATCTTGTCCGAGTCGTACTCGTTCATCTGACAACCGAAGGTTCGAATATAAAGTTTCTTCATTGCGTGTTGACCTGCAGGGACGAAATCCCTATTATAGCGGGCTCAGGTTGGTGATGTAGCTCAGATGGTTAGAGCGACGGATTCATAACCCGTAGGTCGGCGGTTCGACTCCGCCCATCACCACCAAAAAATTAAAGCAAAAGGCCAATCCGAAAGGATTGGCCTTTTGCTTTGGGTGCCCAGGAAAAATACTGCAAGACGGATCCCCCTAAAAACCCAGGCGCCGGGCATGAACAGGGGAAGATGATTTTTTATTTATTAAATTCTTTAAATAAACGAAACAACCCCCAGTCGCTGTTGAGCGCTGGGGGTTGTGTGATGTGAGTCTGACGATGACCTACTTTCACGCACGGTTGTGCACTATCATTGGCGCGGTCTTGTTTCACGGTCCTGTTCGGGATG
>NZ_JAQUVG010000151.1 GCF_028693495.1 Zoogloea sp.
CTGCGATGACGGCCGAGCGGGCCAGGCCTTCTGCGCCCAGGTTATGCTCGATGAACTCCTTGACTTCCCGGCCCCGCTCACCGATCAGTCCTACAACGATCACGTCGGCTGCCGTGAAGCGGGCCAACATCCCGGTCAGTACCGACTTGCCGACGCCGGAGCCGGCGAAGAGTCCCATCCGCTGGCCGCGGCCAATGGTGAGGAGCCCGTTGATGGCGCGGATGCCCACATCCAGGGACTGGTTGATGGGGGCCCTCTGGAGGGGGTTGATCGGGCGGGACTGGAGGGGGCGTGAGTGACGCACGGTCAGTGGGCCGAGGCCATCCAGGGGCCGGCCCGCACCGTCCACAACCCGCCCCAGCAGTTCGTCCCCCATGGGGAGGTGCTTGGCCCGATCCGAGGCCCGGCGGCGGGGCTCGATGCGCTCACCGGCAACGAGGGAGGGCTGGGCGGGCTCGATGGGAAGCACTTGGGCGCCGGGGGCAAGGCCGAACACGTCGTCAGTGGGCATCAGGAAGATCTTGTCGCCATGAAAGCCCACGACTTCGGCTTCGACCGAGCTGCCGCCGGGTACTGCGATCCGGCAGCCGGCGCCTACCGCCAGCTTAAGACCCGACGCCTCCATGACGAGCCCATTGATCCGGGTCAGGCGACCCGCGACCTGATAGGGGGAGCTCGCAGCAGCCATTTTTCTGGCATCTTCCAGAAAGGCTTTCCAGGTTGGGGTGCCGTGGTCCATCAGCTGTCATCCCCATCCCAGGGTACGTTTCGCCCCAGGCTCTCCATGATCCGCCGCCACCGGGTTTGAATGCTGCCATCCACATGACTGCCCGAGGCTTCAATACGCGCTCCGCCACGGGAAATGCCTGGGTCCTCTACCAGCCGGTGCCCCGAATGACTCAGATGCTCTCCCAGGTATTCCTTGCACAGGGCCAGATCTTCGGGGTGAACGTGAATCTGGGCGTGGGCCTGAGGAAGCTGGGCGAGGGCTTCGCGGATCACGTCCAGGAGCGATTCTGGCCGGGTTTCAATGGTTTGCCGAACCATTTGCCGGGCCAGTTCGATGGACAGGGAAAGGATCTCTTCGGTGATGTCCTTGTCCAGCTGGGTCAGGGCCTGCTCCAGGCTTTCCACGAGACCGTGAAAGTGCATGGCTTCGATGCGGCCCCGGGCTGTGCCCTCTTCATAGCCAGCCTCATAGCCGTCCTTG
Source organism: Zoogloea sp. (assembly GCF_028693495.1). GTDB lineage: Bacteria > Pseudomonadota > Gammaproteobacteria > Burkholderiales > Rhodocyclaceae > Zoogloea. Next base: position 1,211 of record NZ_JAQUVG010000151.1, read on the forward strand.
CGGGCTTCCTCGTGGATGCGCTCGATGTCCTCGGCGGTGGGGAGCTGAATCTCCGGCGTGTCCTCGGGCGCTGGGGGAGGCGGCTGAATCTCCGGCGTATCAGGGGTGTCAGGGGGGGCGGAGGGGGCCGGTGGTGGAGGCAGGGAGTCCTCTCCCTGGGCTGCGTGGGTCGGTAGTGTCGCAGCGAGGTGACGTTCAGCTTCATCGTCGGCCAGCAATTCGACTTCGGCCAGCAACTCGGCAGCAGTGGGCTCGGACTGGGTGGGCGGGACTGCGGGCGCATCGAAGGAGGGCGGGGTCCATGGCCGATAGGCGCCGACAGCCTGATGACGATTCATGGCCACAGGCAGACCTCGTGCTTAGACGAAGGCATCGTCGCCTCCCCCGCTGGAAAGAGCGATCTGGCCTTCTTCTGCCAGGCGACGTGCCGTTTTGAGGATTTCCTTCTGTTCTGCTTCCACTTCCGACAGGCGGACCGGGCCTCGCGATTCCAGGTCTTCCTTCAGCATCTCGGCAGCGCGTTGAGACATGTTCTTGAAGATCTTTTCGCGCATTTCAGGCGGTGCCCCCTTGAGGGCGATAACCAGGGAGTCGCTCTGGACTTCCCGCAGCAGGGTCTGGATGCCCCGGTCGTCCAGGTCCATGAGGTTCTCGAAGACAAACATCTCGTCGAGGATCTTCTGGGCGAGGTCGGGATCGTATTCACGCACGTTGTCGAGAATCGCAGTCTCCGCAGCAGATCCCACGAAGTTGAGGATCTCGGCCGCGTGGCGGACACCGCCCATGGCTGTTTTCTTGACGGACGAGGCACCGGCGAGCATCCGGGTGAGGGCTTCGTTGAGTTCCCGCAGGGCCACGGGCTGGACCCCGTCCAGAGTGGCGATCCGCAGCAGCACGTCATTGCGCAGGCGATCGGTGAAGTGCTTCAGGATTTCACCGGCCTGATCGAACTCCAGGTGCACCAGGATGGTAGCGATGATCTGGGGATGTTCGTTCTTGATCAGATCTGCCGCGGTGGGGGCGTCTATCCACTTGAGGCTCTCGATGCCCGCCGTATCCGAGCCTTGGAGGACCCGGCTGATGATGTGGGTAGCCCGTTCGTCACCCAGAGCCTTCGTCAGCATGGCCTTGATGTGTTCATGGTCAGCCTCGATGGGGGAGCCCTTGTCAGCGAAGGCGATCAGTTCGTCGAGCAGTACCTCCACCTTCTCGCGCCCCTGGGCCGGCATTCCCGCCATGGCAGCACCGAGTTTCTGGACCTCCTTTGGTCCCAGCTGCTTGAGAACTTCGGCGGCCTCATCGGAGCCCAGGGTCATCAACAGCAGGGCGCTCTTTTCCTGACCCTCATCGTTGCTGCTCATTGCTTCCCATCCATTCCTTGATCAGATTGGCGACCGCCTTTGGATTGTTACGGGCGATCTCATGAACCTTGCGCAGTTTTTCCTCGAAGGCCAGCCGTGCTGCGGCCTCGGGCGAGAGGACGACCTCACTGCCTTCCTCGCCTTCCTGGTTGGCTTCCCCTTCTGCGGCTGCGCTTTCCCCTTCTGCCTCGGCGATGCCGACGGGCTCAGGTTCTGGTTCTGGTGGCATGACCTGCCTGATCAAGGGGCGGATCACACCGAAGGCCACAAAGGCGATTACACCGGCGATGACCAGGTACTTGACCAGCTCCTTGATCAGGGAGACGTTGTCCGGATCCTTCCAGAGTGGCGTTTCCGGCTCCTGGCTGGCGACAAAGGGGCTGCTGGCGACGCTGATGGTATCGCCCCGTTCCTTGTTATAGCCCACCGCATCGCGCACCAGATCCTCCACCCGCTTGATCTCGTCCTCGGTGAGGGGAACCGTCTTCACTTCGCCGTTCTTGTCTTTCTCTTCCTTGTGGTTGACGGCGACGGCGACCGATAGTCGGCGGACCTGTCCCAGCGCCTTGCGGGTGTGCTGGATGGTTTTGTCCACCTCGTAGTTGATGGTGGCGCTCTTGTTGCTAGTGACGGGCGTCTGGCCGTCGGCTCCGGGTGAGCCGGGGACGGGGGGGGTGGTGAGCGGCGCCGTGGCAGGGACCGGAGGTTGGTTGGTCAGTGCGCCCGGGACTCCCTGAGGGCCTTGGTCCCGGGTCTGGCTCTCGCTGCTCTGCTGACTGCGAATGGCCTGTTCGGGCGAAGGATTGGGACGGTAGGTTTCAGAGGTTTGTTCCGTGACGTTGAAGTCCACGTCCGCAGAGACCTGGGCATGGAAGTTACCCTTTCCGAAGATGGGGGTCAGAATGGCATTGACCCTTTGGATATAGCCTTCTTCAAGCTCGCGGGTGTAGGTGATCTGATTGGCGTCCAGGGTGGAGTTGCGCAGGGGGTCCGGTTTTCTGGTCAGCAGGGTGCCGTTCTGATCGATGATGCTGACGTTCTCGTTGGTCAGCTGGGGGACGCTGGACGACACCAGGTGCACGATACCGGCGAGTTGGGAGGAGTCCAGGCTGCGGCCGGTGTGCAGATTGATCATCACCGATGCGGTGGGCTTCTGCTCATCACGTAAAAAGGCGGTCTGTTTCGGGATGGCCAGATGCACGCGGGCTGCCCCGACGCTGGACAGCGCTGAAATGGTACGGGCCAGCTCTCCCTCAAGGGCGCGCTGGTAGTTCACCTGTTCGTGAAACTGGGACAGGCCAAGTTTCTGGGTTTCCATCAATTCGAAACCCACCAGGCCGCCTTTTGGGATGCCCTGGGCAGCCATGCGCAGGCGCAGATCATGGACCTGGGCGGATGGGACCATGATGGCGCTGCCGTTGTCGGAGATCTTGTAGGGTATGTTCTGCTGTTGCAGGGCGGCCAGGACGGCACCCCCGTCCTTTTCCGCCAGACCGGAAAACAGCACGCCATAGTCCGGCTGGCGGCTCCACAGCAGGACGCCGACAATCAGCGCAATGCCAAAGGCCAGCGCCGCACCGGCGGCGAGCTTCTGGCGCTGAGACAGGTTGCGGATGTTTTCCAGCACCTGCGCCACGGGTGAGGCAGGTGGTGCTGGAGCGACGGCGGCGTCTTCTGCTGCCATGGAAACATTCCCCTTTTTCGGATGCTCGCATTGTCTTCGCGAGTTCTGCATTGTAAGGGCAGGATAAGCGGCGGTTTTTGCCGCCTATTTGCCGTCTTGTTCCTGCCGTTGCCGCCCTAAGCTGCGAGTCGGTGAATTACGTCCAACACGCCCATGACCCTGCCTGCCACCGACGACCGCTTGGATGCCCGGCAACTGGCCGATGCGTTCCGCCAGTTCAGCGCTGCCTCCGAGGCATTGACCGGTGCCTATGCCGGTCTGCAGACCCAGGTCGGTCAACTGACCGAGCGCCTCAGCGTGCTGATGGGGGCGCTCCCCGCCGGCGTCGTCGTCCTTGACCGTGCCGGACAGGTAGTGCAGGCGAACAGGGCCGTAGAGGCGATGTTCGACCATTCCCTTGCCGGCGTGGCCTGGGACACCTTTTGCGCCAATCGCCTGTTCGCCACGGAGACGCCGGGTGAATGGCAACTGGAGCATGGCGCAGAGAAGCGCCGCGTGAGCCGGGTGGATGCGCCCCTGGAATCCGGTGATGGTCACAT
>NZ_JAQUVG010000053.1 GCF_028693495.1 Zoogloea sp.
GCCGCTTTTCGAGAGCAGGTGCGCCAAAATGCGACGGGCGACGACCTGGCGTATCTGCGCCACCTGAAGCAGTTGGGGGTGGTGTACGACACGCCTTACGCGGGCGAGATGATGCGCTTCATCGAGGGGGGTCCGGAGAGTGGGCATCCGGGTTACCCTGTTCATGCAGGGAAGGTGCCGGCAGGATGTAAACTTGGTTACGGCCGTTTCGTTTGGCCTGGTACATCGCCTGGTCTGCCCGCTGTAAGGCAAGCTCAGGGGGCTCGTCGCGACCACAGGGGGTCACTCCGATGCTAGCCGTGATGGTCATCACCTCCTGTTCCCCTGCCGGGAGCGCTGCGGCCATGAGCCCCGTGCGCAGCCGCTCGGCTACGAGTGCAGCTTCATCCAGCGGTGTGTCCGGCAGGATCACGGCAAACTCTTCTCCTCCGATGCGTCCGATCAGGTCCGTGTTGCGCAGGCAGTGCTGCGCCACTTTCACAAAATGGAGCAGCCCGTCGTCTCCCTGTTTGTGTCCCCAGGTGTCGTTGATCCGCTTGAAATGATCAAGATCCACCGCCAGGATGGCCAGGGATGTCTTCCTGCGTCGGGAGAGTTGTGCCGCCTTGTCGAAGTGCACCATGAAGGCCCTGCGATTGAAGACGCCTGTCAGGGCATCCCGGTCAGCCAGGTGCTTGATGGCGGTCTGGGTCTGCTCGTTGGCCAGCATCAGAACGCCGAAGGCCATCAGGACAAGGGAGACAATGGATTCCAGAATGATCAGCCCCGGTATTGATACAGCCTGGTTGACCAGCCAGACGCCTTGCCCTTCGGTTACGAATCCCCAGGGACGGAGCACCATGAAGGCCCCGTGCATGCCGGAGGCCAGGGCATAGGCATAGCGGGCGGGATGCATGCCCAGTCGCCCCCGGGCGACGCAGTGGGCCCCCATCAGGAAGAGGGTGCCGCTCACGGCACTGGCTATCCCCACCCTTAGCGCTGGCTGAGGGTACAGAACAGTCAGTGCTGCCATCAGACCCAGCATGAGGAGCAGGCCGGCGATTCCGGCGCCGTACAGGCGGCCGGGGCGCTGCATGTAGGTGTGGGCCCCGGCGTAATTGAGATAGGCCAGTCCGAACATCAGGGCTTGAGTGAGCAGGACAGAGGCCAGACCGGGGGTGGAGGAGCGAAGCAGCAAGGCCAGACACAGGATGAAGCCGCAGCCATAGGAGGCTGCCCAGTAAGGCATTCCCCTGATCGAGCGGTTGAAGAAGGCAAACGCGCCCAGTACACAGGCCATGAGCCCTGTCAGGATCAGGGTCAGCAGGAGCAGCGTTGGGCTATGCACGTAAGCATTCCTGGAGGCTGGGAGGACAATGTCTGTGGAGCTGCGCGATCATGGTGGCGCATGAATATTAATGTGCCGCTTGAATTTAGAGAAATTTGATGAAATTATCAATTTAATATTGTTTAAAACGTGAGATGGTGCCCTGGGAGAAGATTCCTCCTCAAGATTTTTCCTGGCTGCTCGCTATCACTCTTGTGTTCTTTGTAGAAAGTCCCCGATGATCAAAACGCAGCGCTTTGAACATCTTCGTGCGATTCTGGTGGAGCCCTCCGCTCTGCAGGCACGGATCATCCGCACCGAGTGCGATGAGATCGGCCTGTACGATGTGAGCATCGTGACGACTATGGCCGAGGCGATTGATGCCATGCAGGCCCGTCGCCCTGACTTGGTGATATCCGCACTTTATTTGCCGGATGGCACTGGAAACGAGCTGGTGGAAGGTATGCGTGCCGAGGGAAGGCTGGTGGACATCCCCTTTCTGCTGATTTCCAGTGAAACCCGCCCTCAGGCTCTGGAGCCTGTCCGCCAGTCCGGTGCCTGTGTGATCCTGCCAAAGCCCTTTACGTCTGCACAATTGGCCACCGCGATCAACCGCAGTCTTGATCTTCTGGGGAGCAGCCATCTGCTTGAGGATGATTTTGATCTGGAGTCGATCCGGGTGCTCCTGGTGGATGACAGCGTCAACTCGCGCCGTTTCATCCGCAAGGTGCTCGAGAACATGGGCCTCCGGCACTTCATGGAGGCCCATAACGGAAAGGAGGCGGTTACCCTGCTGGCCGATACGATGGTGGACCTGATCGTTACCGACTACAACATGCCCGAAATGGATGGGCGGGCCTTCGTCGAATATGTACGTACCCGCAGCTGGCAGCAGGATGTCCCCATCCTGATGGTGACCAGCGAATCAAACCAGAACCGGCTGGCCGCAGTACAGGCAGCCGGGGTCTCCGGAATATGCGACAAGCCCTTCGAACCTGCGGTGCTGCAGCAACTGCTCGCCGGCATGTTGCGACAGGTGGGCGACTAGCACTGGACCGGAGCCCGCTGCAGACCCGGGCCGCAACTCGACGGGTCAGGCCTTGACTGCTTCCAGCAGGTTCCTGACGGCAGCCACCCTGGCTTTCAGATCGGGAGTGGCGAGTTTTTTGACCAGCTTTTCCGGGCCAGCCATTTTGAGGGTCTTGTCCTTCTGGATCAGTAGGATCACCTTGACCGGATCGATGGCGGCATGGGGCCCGAACTGGATGCTGATCTGGCTCTCGGAGGCGTCCATCTTGGCCACGCCGTAGGGTTTGACCAGCATGCGCAGGCGGTGGGTTTCCAGTAGCGTTTTCGTCTGGGACGGCATGTCGCCAAAACGGTCGATGAGCTCTTCCTGCAGGGCCTGCAGATCGCCCTCGGTGTCGCAGTTGGCCAGGCGCTTGTAGAGGGTGAGGCGCTCCTGCACGTCGCTGCAGTAGTCATTGGGGAGCAGGGCCGGCGTGTGGAGGTTGATTTCCGATACCACCTCAAGGGGCTGGCTGAGGTCGGGCTCCTTGCCCTGCTGCAGGTCACGCACTGCGCGCTTGAGCATCTCGGTGTACAGGCTGACACCGACCTGCTGGATCTCGCCGGACTGGTTTTCGCCGAGCACTTCACCGGCGCCGCGGATCTCCAGATCCTGCATGGCCAGGTAGAAGCCGGAACCCAGCTCTTCCATCATGGTAATGGCCTCCAGGCGTTTCTGGGCCTGGGCGGTGGGCTTGGCGTGGGCGTCGGTGAGCAGGTAGGCGTAGGCCTGGTGGTGGGAGCGCCCGACCCGGCCACGCAGTTGGTGCAGCTGGGCCAGACCGAAGCGGTCGGCTCGGTTGATGATGATGGTGTTGGCGGTCGGGATGTTGATGCCGGTCTCGATGATGGTCGTGCACAGCAGCAGGTTGGCCCTTTGTGTGGTGAAGTCGCGCATCACCCGCTCCAGCTCCCGCTCCGGCAACTGGCCATGGCCGATGACGATGCGCGCCTCGGGCAGCAGCTCTTCGAGGGATTCGCGCATGTTCTCGATGGTCTCGACCTCGTTGTGCAGGAAGTACACCTGACCGCCGCGCTTGAATTCGCGGATCACCGCCTCGCGGATGATGCCCTTGCTGTGGCGCTGCACAAAGGTCTTGATGGCCAGGCGCTTCTGCGGCGCAGTGGCGATCACCGAGAACTCGCGCAGGCCTTCCAGAGCCAAGCCCAGGGTGCGGGGGATGGGGGTGGCGGTGAGGGTGAGGATGTCCACCTCGCTGCGCAGGGCCTTGAGGGCTTCCTTCTGGCGCACGCCAAAGCGGTGTTCCTCGTCGATGATCACGAGACCGAGGCGCTTGAAGGTGACGTCCTTCTGCAGCAGGCGATGAGTGCCGATCAGGATATCCACCTTGCCCTCGCCGAGGTGCTGGATGGCTTCGGCCTGTTCCTTGGCACTCTTAAAGCGGGAGAGCTCCGCCACCTTGATCGGCCAGTCGGCAAAGCGGTCGGCGAAGGTCTGGTAGTGCTGCTCGGCCAGCAGGGTGGTGGGGCACAGTACTACTACCTGCTTGCCGTCGGCCACGGCGATGAAGGCGGCGCGCAGGGCCACTTCGGTCTTGCCGAAGCCCACGTCGCCGCACACCAGGCGATCCATGGGCTTGCCGGACTTCATGTCGGCCACTACGGCTTCGATGGCGGCCATCTGGTCGGGGGTTTCCTCGAAACCGAAACCGTCCGCGAAGGCTTCCAGATCGTGCTGTTTAAAATCGAACTTGTGGCCCTTGCGGGCCGCCCGCTGGGCGTACAGAGCCAGCAGCTCGGCGGCGGTGTCGCGGACCTGCTGGGCGGCTTTCTTCTTGGCCTTCTCCCACTGGCCCGATCCCAGGGTGTGCAGATGAACCGCTTCGGGGTCGGCGCCAGCATAGCGGGTGATCACGTGCAGCTGGGAGACGGGAACGTAGAGCTTGTCGCTGTTGGCGTATTCGAGGTGAAGGAACTCCGTGTCGCCTTCGCCCAGGTCCATGTGCACCAGGCCGATGTAACGGCCGATGCCGTGGCTGGAGTGGACGACCGGATCACCGGGCTTGAGCTCGGACAGGTCGCGCAGCCAGCCTTCCATTGTGGCGGCCTTGCGGCTGTCGCGGCGGGTGCGGGTGCGTGCGGTAGCTGCGTAGAGCTCGGATTCGGTGACGATGGCAAAACCGGCTTCAGGCAGCACAAAGCCCGTCACGAGGGGCCCGGTGCCCAGACTCAGGCGGGCCGTCCCGGCCAGGAAGCCGTCGAAATCTGCGTTGGCTTCAGGCTTGAGACCATAGTCGGCAAAGTATTCGCTGATGGTCTGCTGGCGGCCTGCGGATTCGGCCAATACCAGCACTCGTCCGGGAAAGCCGGCACAGAAGGCCTTGAAGCGATGGAGCGGGTCGGTGGCCTTGCGTTCGACGGAGACCTCGGGCAGTGCCTCCACCGGCCCATTGGGGGTGCCCGCCGGGAGGGCCAGGCGGATACGCTCTTTCAGGGCGAGAAAGAAGCTTTCCTCGGAGAGGAACAGGTGTTCCGGAGGCAGGATGGGACGGGTCTTGTCGCCTCCGAGCAACTGATGGCGGCTGCGGGCATCCTTCCAGAAACCTTCGATCGCCGCTGGAACGTCCCGATGGAGCAGAACCGGCGCCTGGGCTGGCAGGTAGTCAAAGAGGGTTGCCGTTTCGTCAAAGAACAGGGGAAGGTAGTACTCGATGCCCGCCGGGGCGATGCCATTCGAGACGTCCTTGTAAACCATGCAGCGGGACGGGTCTCCCTCGAAAGTCTCGCGGAAACGGCCCCGGAAGCGGGTGCGCCCCTGGTCGTCCATCGGGAACTCCCGGGCGGGCAGGAGCCGCACCTCCTGGACCGGATAGACCGTGCGCTGGGTGTCTGGATCAAAGGTCTTGATGCTTTCCACTTCGTCGTCGAAGAGGTCGATCCGGTAAGGCAGGGCCGAACCCATCGGATAGAGGTCCACCAGTCCGCCACGTACACTGTATTCGCCGGGGGACATCACCTGGGTCACGTGGGCGTAGCCGGCTACGGTCATCTGGGTACGCAATGCATCCACATCGAGCCGAGTCCCTTGCTTCAGGAAAAAGGTGTAGGCCGCCAGGAAGGCGGGCGGAGCGAGGCGATAAAGCGCCGTGGACGCCGGAACCAGGGCCACATCGGCCTCTCCGCGGCTGATGGCATACAACGTGGACAGGCGCTCGGAGATCAGGTCCTGATGGGGGGAGAAGCTGTCGTAGGGCAGGGTCTCCCAGTCGGGCAGGAGATGGGTCCGCAACTGGGGGGCCAGCCAGGCAATCTCGTCGGAGAGTCGTTGCGCATCCAGGGGATTGGACGTGATCACCACCAGCATCTGCCCTCCGCCGGCCAGCCGGGCAATTGCCAGGGCGTCGGCGGAGCCGGCCATGACCGGCAGGTCGAGACGCTGGCCGGGCTTGACCTTGGCAAAGGCATCCAGGGAAGGGAGGAGGGTGCGGTATCGGGGAGAGACGGACATGCGAGCGGACGGAGCAGACGGAGGGTTGGTTTTGGAGGGAGCAGGAACGGATCAGGCGCAGGTGGTGCGGAAGCTTTCGGTGACCTGCCCTGCCGGGAGGCCTACGGCATCCCAGGTGGTTTCGGTAACGCGGGTCCACCCTTCGCAGTCACGCCGGATGACCGTCGAGCAGCGGGTACCGTAACCTGGCGCCCGGATGAAGGCGCTGGACAGCATGCGCTCCCAGGCCAGGCTGACTCCGGTACGGGGCAGTTGTTCATCAGGGGCTGGCCGGTCATCCCGAAGCATGTCTAGGAGAGGCGTCTCGTCCGGCAAGGCATTCACTGCGGCGGCAAGCCTGGACTTACCCTTCACAACCTTGGGCCAGGCGGTGTCCAGCAGATGATTGGAGAGGGCATACACCCCCGGCGTGAGGAGCCGGGCCTGACTACTCTGGCTTTCGTAGATTCCCAGGCTGCTGCCATCACTGACCAGCAGGTTGAAGCCATTGTAGCGGGGGCCTTCCACGCGGAGACGTTTCAGGGCATCTTCGGTGCTTTCGTCACTGGCGAGGAAACCGGCGACCAGCTCCCCTCGCGACGGGGTGCCGGGACGGATGTTGTGCGGATCCCGGTAGTTGGTTAGGCCGGCGAACCGGCCGTCCCGGCTCAGGCCCAGCCAGGTGCCACCGGCTTCCAGGTCGCGCCCGGCAAACACTCCGGGCTGATCTGCCCACCAGCGGGCTGCCAGGGCGGGGCGCCGGAAGAATTCATCCCGGTTGGCGGCGACTACCAGGGGATAGGCTGGATGGACCTGCCATGCCACAAGAATCAGGCACATGGGATGAAGCGTTCCAGGTGCCTGCGCCCGCCATGTTCAATGAAGCGCTCAAGGCCGTGCTGGGTTACCAGTCGGGCCAGGCTTGCTTCAAAGCGCTCCACATCGCGCACGTTCTCGTAAATTTCCATCCAGGTCCAGGGGTCGTCGGCCCTGCAGAGAAAGCGCCCCAATACCCCCGTTTCATTGGCCAGGTCAGCCTGGGTGTTATAGAGGCAGCGGGCCAGGTCAGCCTCGCTGCCCATCCGGACCGGGTAATAGATGTAGTAATGGTGGAGCTGCACTGGATCAGCCCAGGGCGTAGGGCAGGGGCAGGAAGCTGAGGGGGACACCGTCAGGGCTGTCCAGGTGCACGGAGCCTGCTTCAGCGCTGGCCGTCTGAAGGACAACCAGTGCGTCGACACCACCGGCAGGCGCGGGTGCGGCCATGACCACCTTGCCTGCAGATTGCTCGCCAAACTCCGCGGCGTACACATCCGTGCCCGGTGCGGGCGGGGCATCCACGTCCCCATGCACCCGGTACATGCGCTTCTTGAGCTTGCCCAGGTAATGGGTACGGGCGACGATTTCCTGGCCGGGATAACAGCCCTTGTTGAAGCTCACGCCACCAATCAGCTCATAGTTGAGCATCTGGGCGACGAACTCTTCCTGCACGGGCAAGGTGACGCTGGGTTGGCCCTGAGTAATGTCGAGCCAGCGCCAGGCTGCGCTCCCCGCGGGTACGGCGCCGGCAGCCGCGAAGATGTCCCACAGCCCGGCCGCCTCGGAAAGAGGTGCCGAGACGATGAAGCGGGCACCTTCCAGACGCACGACGGTCGCGACGCCGGAGGCTGTCGCCTTGACTGCCCCGGGAATATGCAGCCCGGCTGCTTCCAGGGCGGCGCCTGCCTGGGGGCCCGCCAGCCCGATCAGCACGCTGTCGGTGCTGTCGTCCATCAGGCGCACCTTGGAGCGCAGCACGTACATGGAAAGCTTCTTCAACATGGCGGCGTGGATGTCGGCGGACAGGGTCAGCAGGTAATCATTGCCCTCCCGCCACAGCAGGATGCTCGCCAGCATGCGCCCCTTGGGGCTGTTGAAGCTGGTGAGCTGGGCCTCGTTGGGGCCCAGTTTTTTCACATCGTTGGAGAACAGGTTGTGCAGGAAAGCCGCTGCGTCCTCGCCGGTGGCACGAATGGCTCCCAGCTGACACAGGGGTACGAGCACGGTGCCTTTCTCGGCGGCGACCACATCCAGTCGTTCGTCCTCATGGAAACCAACGGAAAACTCGGAGAAGCGGGCGCCTTTGCCCTCAAGGTGGGTTTGCCAATTAGCGTTCATCTGTGTTTTTGATCCTGTTGCGACGGGGACTCTCGGTGGGGCTCAGCTCCTGCCGCGAAGGGAGAAGGAGCGGTGCTTTGCGGTATTATAAGGGCCTCGCTGCAAGGGGATCGCGGCAACGCGCATCTGCATCACGCATTCTCGTCGAGCGGCGTCATCCCCTTCCGCCCACCCTGTTCGTTGCTTCCTGCTGCGCCAAGTTCCCTGATGAAGCGCCTGTTTTTTCCCCTGTTCCTGATTCTGCTCACTGCTCTCCTCGGCCTCGCCGGAATGGCCACCTGGTGGGCCCATACGCCACTGCGCCTGAAGGAGACCCCGCTGGATTTCACGATCGAGCCGGGCTCTGGAATGCGTCAGGTGGTCAGACAGCTGGTCAGCTCCGGCATCGATGTGCCGCCACTGATGCTGGTCACCCTGGCCAGAATCACGCGCCAGGCCAACGACATCAAGGCTGGCAGCTATCGGGTCACACAGGGGGTCGCTCCCTTGGACTTGCTGGACAAGCTGACCCGGGGAGATGTCAGCCAATCCGATGTGGCACTGATTGAAGGATGGACTTTCCGCCAGTTTCGCGCAGCGCTTGACCGTCACCCCGATCTGGAGCACGACAGCGCGGGGCTCGCCGACGAGGAAATCCTGAAGCACATCGGAGCTGCAGCCCGTCATCCGGAAGGGCTGTTTTTTCCCGATACCTATCTGTTTGCCAAGCGATCCAGTGACCTGGATGTGCTGCGCCGGGCCTATCGTCAGCAGCAGAAGATCATCCTGAGAGAATGGGACGCACGGGTGGAGGGCCTGCCTTATGCTTCCGTATACGAAGCTCTGATCATGGCGTCCATCGTCGAAAAGGAAACCGGCCGGGCCGAAGACCGTCCTCTGGTGGCCTCGGTCTTCGTCAATCGTCTGCGCCAGGGCATGCGCCTGCAAACGGACCCCACCGTGATCTACGGTATCGGTGAGGCCTTTGACGGGGATATCCGCAAGCGGGACCTGCAGGCGGACACTCCTTACAACACGTACACCCGCTCAGGGCTTCCCCCAACCCCGATCTCCATGCCCGGGGTGGCTTCCCTGAGAGCAGTCCTCAACCCGCCCAGTTCTGATTACCTGTATTTTGTCGCCCGGGGCGACGGTTCCAGCGCCTTCTCCCGGACCCTGGAAGAACACAATCGGGCGGTGGCCCGCTACATCCGGAAACGCACCCCGTGAAACCCTGCTTCATCACTTTTGAAGGCATCGACGGTGCTGGCAAGAGCAGCCAGATCGCCGCCGTGGTGGCCCTGATCAAGGCTCGCGGCCTTCCTGTCGTGCAAACCCGCGAACCTGGGGGAACGCCGCTCGGGGAAAAGTTGCGCGAGTTGCTTCTCCACGAATCCATGAGCCTGGATACCGAGGCCATGCTGATGTTCGCAGCACGCCGGGAACATCTTGTCGATCTGATCGAGCCCAGTCTGAACGCTGGGAAATGGGTGGTTTCCGACCGTTTTACCGATGCCACTTACGCCTACCAGGTTGGGGGGAGGGGACTGGATGAGCAACGTTTTGCAGTGCTTGAGGACTGGGTTCATTCCGGCTTTCAGCCGGATCTGACCCTGATCTTCGATCTGGAACCCCGGATTGCTGCAGCGCGCCTTGCCGGAACAGGCGTCGCACCAGACCGTTTCGAGCGGGAGCAGGTGGATTTTTTCGAGAAAGTCCGCTGTGCCTATCTGCGTCGGGCGGCAGCAGATCCGGCCCGGATCCGTGTTGTAGACGCCAGCCGGACCCCCGAAGCCATCCGTCAGGAAGTGGCAGACATTGTTGCCGCTAGGTGCTTTCCATGATTCATGAGTGGCAGGCTGCAGTGTGGCAAAAGGTGCTGGACAGTGCGGGGCGGATGCCCCATGCCCTGTTGCTGGCAGGCCCTGCCGGGGGAGGCAAGCGCGATTTTGCGGAAGCCCTGGCGGCGCGCGTCCTGTGCGCCACCCCGGGCCCGCAGGGGCACGCCTGTGGTCTCTGCGAGGATTGCCTGTGGCGGCTCTCGGGCAATCATCCAGATCTCTTGCGCGTGTTGCCCGAGGCAGACCAGGACGCCCTGGTGGAGGGAGAGGGCAGCAAGGCCGAGAAATCCGACAAGCCGGAAAAGGCGGCCAGCCGCCAGATTCTCATTGAGCAGATCCGGGTGCTCCAGCAGACGCTGACGACGGGGGGACATCGGGGCGGCCAGCGGGTGGTCATCGTGGATCCGGCAGACGCCATGAACCTGTTCACGGCCAATGCACTGCTCAAGCTGCTGGAGGAGCCCACCACCAACGCCCTGTTCCTGCTGGTGTCAGCCACGCCAAAGCGCTTGCTGCCCACGATTCGCAGCCGCTGCCAATCCTGGCCCTTTCCCCGGCCCCCTGCCCATATGGCTGCCCGCTGGCTGGCCGGGCGTGGCGCTGGGGAGGCAGAAGCGTTGCTGGCCTTCTCGAGCGGCATGCCTCTGGCCGCGGCGACACTTGCAGAAAGTGGCGGAGCGAGCCTGCGCCTGCGTTTTGCAAACGATCTGGCAGGCCTGCCTGCAAAATCTCCCTTGAAACTGGCTGCGGAGTGGGATAGCTGGCTGAAGAACAAGGATGCCCAGGCGGCCGGGCTGGACATGCCAACCCTGGTGTCCTGGATGCAGCGCTGGATTGCCGACCTGGTGAGTCTGCGCCTCCAGGGGCCTGTACGGTTCTTCCCGGATCGGCGCGATGTGTTGCAGGGGCTGTCCGCCGGCCTGACCGTGGACGCGGCCCTCGGCTGCTACAATGAAATCACCCAGTCACGGCGAGTGGCCCAGCATCCGCTCAACCCGCGACTTTTTCTCGAAGACATGCTCTTGCGGTACGCCCGAAGCCTGCAGGCGGCCGCTTCATCGGCCCGTCCATGAACGAACCCCTCAAGCGTCCTCTCGCCGCGCGTCCCGGTGTCTTGTCCCTGAACATCAGTTCCAAGTCTGCCCTGTACGCGGCTTACATGCCCTTCATCAAGAATGGTGGCTTTTTTGTGCCGACGGCCCGGGACTACAAGCTGGGCGACGAGATCTTCATGCTGCTTTCCCTGATGGACGACACCACCAAATATGCCGTCGCCGGAACCGTGGCCTGGCTGACCCCCGCTGGAGCCCAGGGCAACAAGACCCAGGGCATCGGGGTCCAGTTCGGGGATGACGAAGCGGGCCAGGGGCTTCGCAGCCGCATCGAGACCATCCTTGCCGGCCATCTCAGCTCTTCGCGACCCACTCACACCATTTGACATCATGTTCGTCGACTCCCACTGTCATCTCGATTTTCCAGACCTGATCGAAAACGAATCTGCCGTTCTTGAGCGCATGCGCGACAACGGCGTGACCCATGCCCTCTGTGTAAGCGTGAAGCTGGAAACCCTGCCGGGTGTCATGGGTCTGGCAGAGCGGCATGCCCATCTGTTCGCATCGGTGGGGGTTCATCCGGACAACCTGGAGGTCGAAGAGCCAGATGAAAACCGGCTCCTGGAATTGGCCAGGCACCCCAAGGTGGTCGCCATTGGTGAAACCGGTCTCGATTACTACTGGCACAAGGATCAGCCCGAATGGCAGAGGGAGCGCTTCCGCACGCATATCCGTGCGGCGCGGCGCTGTGGCAAGCCTCTGATCATCCATACCCGCGACTCCGCTGCCGATACCCTGCGACTGATGAAGGAGGAGGGGGCCGACCAACCCGGCGGGGTGATGCACTGCTTTACCGAAAGCAGGGAGGTGGCCGAGCAGGCTCTGGACCTCGGGTTCTACATTTCCTTCTCCGGGATTGTCAGTTTCAAGAACGCCGATTCATTGCGGGCGGTGGCCCGCTACGTGCCTTCCGACCGGTTGCTGATTGAAACCGACGCCCCCTACCTGGCTCCGGTACCTTATCGCGGCAAGACCAATCAGCCCGCTTACGTGCGCCATGTGGCCGAGGCCGTGGCCACCGCCCGGGCAGAACGCCTGGATCTCGTTGCCGAGACAACATCCAATAATTTTTTTCGCTTGTTCAAGGACGCGCAGAGATGATCCAACCCATTGTTCGCCTTGCCCCCCGGTTCCGTCATCTTGCGGGCCTGATGCTTGCTGCGGCACTGAGCTTTCCGGTTCAGGCCGCTTCTCTGGATGACCTTTTGAACGCAGCCAAGCTTGGCGACGGGGGGGCCGTGGTCCAGATGGTCCAGAAAGGAATGGATGTCAATTCCACGGATGCCTTCGGTAATACCCTGCTGATTCTTGCCGCTCGGGAAGATCAACCCAAGGTGGTAATGGAACTGCTGCAACAGCGGGGCATCAAGCTGGATGCGCGTAACAGCGCCGGTGATACGGCGCTGATGCTGGCCAGTCTGCGGGGCTACACCGCAATTGCCCGACAGTTGATTGCAGCTGGGGCCAGCATGGACCACGCGGGCTGGAACCCGTTGCTGTATGCCGCTTTCGAAGGACGGCCAGCCATCGTTGAAACCCTGCTTGCCAAGGGTGCCAATCCGAACGCCCAGGCCCCAAACCAGACGACCCCCCTGATGTTCGCCGCGCGCAACGGCCACGAGGAAGTCGTCGTCCAGCTGATCAAGGCTGGCGCGGATCTGGAGGCCAGAAATGATCAGAACGAAACCGCCGAGAGCTGGGCGCTCAAATACAACAATACGGACATCGCTGAACTGATCCGCAAGGAACGCGCCGCCAGCCGTTAGGTCATGCCAGCAGAACACCCACCAAAACACCGGTCATCATCAGTACGCGACACATCAGGATTTCCATCATTGACTCCTTGATTCAGGGTTGAACGGCAGCGGGCAGACCTGGAGCGCATCATTCGGGTGGTGTCCGATGCACTGCACTTTAATACTGTAATTATATACAGTTATTGAGTGCAGGTAAGGTCTGTTTACGTCGTCAGGCACCGCCGGGTCGGGATACACTTTGCTCATGCACGCAAAGCCTCCTTCACCCTCCAGCGCTACTTCCTTGTCCGCTCTCCGTCCTCTCGACGAGTTGAGCATCCCGCCTCATCTGGATGGAAGTCAGGGCGAAAACCGGGCCGATCCAGGCCGGCTTCAGATCAGCGCCAGTACCGATGCCGACGCCATCCGCTGCTTTCTGGCGGAGTACGATCGATCCCCGGGAACCTTCCGGATTTACCAGCGTGAATGCGAGCGCCTGCTGCTCTGGGCTCTGGTCGAATGCGCCCGTCCGCTGTCCAGTCTCAATCGTCAGGATTTCGAGGGCTACCTCAATTTTCTGGCAGACCCCCAGCCCGCGGCCCTGTGGTGTGGCCCCAAGGCAGACCGCAAGTCAGAGCGCTGGCGGCCCTTTGTCGGGCCCCTGAGTGAGAGTGCTGTGCTGACCGCAATGGCTGCCATCAATTCCCTGATGCGCTACCTGGTGGACGCCGGCTACCTACTGGGCAACCCCCTCGGTCTGATCCGTCAGCGTCGCCGCAAGATGGCGGCCCAGGCGGAAGGTCCATTGCGGGCGGTAGCCAGCACCGATGAAGTGCAGAAGATTGAACGTTTTCTGGACGAACAGATGTGGCAGGCCGTGACCGCTGCCATCGAGGCGATGCCCAGAGACGCCGAAAAGGGGCGGGATGAGTATGAGCGGGCGCGCTTCATTGCAGCCACTCTTTACATGCTGGCGCCCCGGGCGGGGGAACTGGAAACCCACCGCATGAACAGTTTCCGGGAGGAACGTGGCCTGTGGTGGTGGCACGTGGTGGGGAAGGGGGGAAAGAAGGCGAAGGTACCGGTCGCCGAAGACATGCTTCAGGCCCTGATCCGTTATCGCAAGCACCTGGGCCTCACTGCGGTACCCCGCAGGGATGACACGACACCCTTGCTGGCCTCCCTGCGGGATGGCAGCCCGATCACCGCCCGGCGTCTTAACCAGATCCTCAAAAAGATCTTTTACGCGGCCGCAGAGCGACTCCCCCCGGAGGCCGAGCACAAGAAGGAAAAGCTTCGTGCGGCTTCAGCCCATTGGGGCCGGCATACGGGAATTACGGCAAAGATCGACAGTGGCATCAGCCAGCGTTACGTGCAGAAAGATGCCCGCCACACGGATGCCCGGACTACCCAGCGCTACATCCACGAGGAAGAGGAGCGCTGGCACGATGAGGCCCAGAAGCACCGGCTACCCTGGGAGGGAGTGAGGGAAAGCGGGCGTGACAAGACGCCTGACAGTGAGCCAGGCTGAATTTGAACCTTGAACGCACCAAAGCTGCGAGAGCGTTTCTGAAGCCTGATTATTAGCACCGAAGGCGTTACATATTAAACGTTTTACGTGCGTACACGCATGCTATTCTTGAATCACGCCCAGTGTGATGGCTCATCAGACACCCCCCCGTATCGACACGATCAAGGATTCGATCATGGCACGCAGCAGCAGCGTCACCTTCGAAGCAGTCGAGCAGATCTGTTTTCAGTTGCTTTCTCAGGGAGAAAATCCCTCCTTCAACCTGGTGTATTCCGAGCTGGGCAACAAAGGCTCCAGCGAGATTGTCCAGCGTTACATCGATCAATGGCGTCGGGAAACCGGTACTGCCTTTTTTCGTCAGCGCAGCATGCCGGGCATGCCCGACGAGCTGGTGGCTTCGGCCGACAGCTTCATGGCCAGGATCTGGTCCTTGTGCCTGCAGCATTCCGACCAGATTTTTGCCCAGCGCCGGCAGGAACTCGAGCAGGAGCAGCAATCCTATCGGGCCAGTCTCCAGGCCGCAGGCGAACGCATTCAAGAGCTGGAGGCGCTGCTGGCTCAGGCCACGACGCGCGTGGAGCAGCTGAGCGTGGGCATCGAGGCACGGGACGCGTCCATCAACGATCTGCGAAATCAGGCCATGGAATTCCTGCGTCAGCGGGAAGGCCTGGAAACCCGGATCAAGTTGCTGGAAGACACGGCCGAAAGTCGAGAGCAGAAATTCGCCCTCGAAACTGAACGCCTGACCCGTCTGCTGCAAACCGATCGCGACCGTTACAGCGCCTCGCTGAAAGAAGAGCAGGAGCGTGCAGGCGCCGAGCGGGAGCAGCTTCTCAAGCAGATTGATCTGGTTCGCCAGGAAAAAGTGGCCGACTTGATGAACATGCGCCAGCAACTGGCCAACCGCGAGGAGCGCGAAACCCGTTTGAGGGAACAGACTGAAGAAGCTAAAGCGGCGCTTCGCGAAGCCGTCTCCAAGACCCGTCAGATCGAAACTTCCCTGGCCGCATCCGAGGGCCGTATCGAACGTCTCCAGGCCCAGCTCAAGGTTGCTTCGGATGCGGCCCATGGCAAGGAATCCGCGGTGGCTGCAGCTGAAGCCCGGGCCCGGGCCGTAGAGGATGTAAGGCTTGCTGAAACGGTCCGCGCCCAGCGTGCAGAAACCGCGCTCGCTGAAGCCCTGGCTGAACTGGCGCATCTGAAAAGGCAACCGGCGTGAAGCCGTCTGCCGTTGAAAGCAGCCGTCCGGCCAAAGCGAGGTAAAGAAGCACCTGTCCCCGGTGTGGGGGAGCCTCAGGCGGCACGCCACCCGGAAGAGCAGTAGAGCTCCTCGGTCACTTCTGAAAACAGTAATTTTCAGAAGTAGTGGGAGGGGCTCTGGTGAGGTGCTTCAAGCCTGTGCCTGCCCTTCGGTCGGTCGAATCCCGCGTGTTAGAATCCTGGGCTGTTGATTTACCCAGAGTCATCGAAATTTCATGAGAGACCCCTACGACATTCTGGGCGTTTCACCGGCCGCCTCGCAGGAGGCCATCAAGACTGCTTACCGTCAGGCTGCCCGTCTCTATCACCCAGACCGCAACCCATCTCCCGATGCGGCATCCCTGTTCAGGGAGGCCCAGGCGGCCTACGAAGTGCTTGCTGATGAGGACCGGCGACGTGAATACGATGCACTGCGGCGTCGTAACCTGATTGATGAGCCCCTGGAGGAAGCTTCCTCCCTGTGGAACGCCTACATTGACAAAGTGACCCTGTGACTTCCATCTACTTTCAAGACCTGGCCGAACGCTATCAGAGCGAAATCGACGATCTTCGCTCCGACAGTGAAGGCAAGGATGTTCTTGGCAAGCGTCTGAAGGAAAAGCGCGATGCCCTGTCCTTCCTGCTGCCGATGATCGAGGAAGCCCCCGACATGGTGGCGCCGGTCTTCCATGGCGCCTTTACCATCCGGGAGCGCAAGCTCATTGATCAGGCCGCCCGGGGCACGCCTGGGCTGGGCAAATTTCCCCGCTGGAAGGATGTCGTCCAGACGCTGCAAGTCGCCCCCTGGGCGCAGCCCCTGATTGAGTTGGTGCTCCACGAGCCTGATGGTGATGCCTTTCTGGTGAGTTGTGTGGTGCTGGAATGGCTGCTCAACGAAGACCTCCGCCGGTCGGGTGCCGCCAGCATGGCCGGCGATGACGAGGCTGACGACGTGGACGACCTCGGCGAATCCGGTGAGGGGTGGATGTCCGAACAAGGCTTCGATGCCATTGACCGCTAAACAGAGTGTTTTCATGACCCATCCCGTCATCAAGCAGACCCAAGCCCTGATCCTTGCCGGCGAGATCGCCGAAGCAGAATCCCATCTGGTGGCCATTGCCGAAGAAGAAGGTGATCATGCCCTGGTCGCCGTACTCGACGAGATGGCCCCGAAGGACGTGCTCGCGGTGCTGCGCGAATTCGACTCCAGCAAGGAGTCCGTCATCAATCTGGTGATCAGCCCGGAACAGTTCGTCGATGCTGTCGTGCTCGAACGCAAGTACGGCGAACCCCTGGAAAAATACGTGCCGCGCCTGCGTAACACCATGAACTCGGTGATGCATCGGGATGCCGCCGCCTGCGTTGAAGTGCTGGAATGCCTGGCGGAACACGATGAAGGCGTTCGCGTGCTGGCCGATTACTTCACTGATCACTACGAGGCCCTGCATAACCTGGCTTATCACGGCATTTTCGAAAACGAGATTGACGCGGAAAGGGCTTTTGCACCCAAACGGGTCTCTACCTGGGACGCCGAGCAACGGGACGATCTGGATCAGGGTCTGGAGGTCGGTGATGCAGTCGAGATGGTCCGCCCCCGCATGTCCCGCTCCGAGGTGGCTGATGGAGACTGGATGGAAACCGCGTGGGTACTGCGCCATGAGTTTCCCGATACCTTCGAACTGCTGGTGATCGAAACCCAGGACCGTCTGCGCCGGGCTGCCGAAGCCGCCCTCCTCCCGACCGAGTCGCCCGAACCGGGCATTCCCCGTCAGGACGAGGACGAAGAAGAATCCGCAATCTGATCGATCCTGCTGCGATGACCGCTGAAAAGGCTCTTGCCACCGTCGATGGACGCCCGTATTTCGAGCGTGTACTCACCCATGCCCTGGCACGGGGGCTGCTGGACGCCACCCGGCTGGCAGGCCTCCGCAGGGAGGGTGCCAAAGCCATCGTTCAGCTGGCCAGCCATTTCGGTACAGCCAACCTTCGCCCCGAGCTGGAGGCTGCGCGGACCCGTCTGATCACCTTGGTAGGGCTGGCCCTGGAGGCTGAATCCGGGGGTCGGATTGAGGTGGCAGCAGCCCTTCTGGTGGACAAGACCCTGCTGGCACTGTCCAAAGCGGGAGCTGACCGTTTGCGGGCCATCCTCAAGCTGCCCATGGACAGTTTTCTGGAGCCGGTTCATTCCCCCGCCACTGATGAAAAGCCCTTCCTCGCCCGCTGGACCTTCGATGAGCCCATCACCTTCGCCCGCTACCTGGCAGAAAAGCGCCATCGGGAAAACAATCAGGCATTGCACGAACTGACCTATGCCCTGGCAGCTCATTTTGGAGCAACTCGCAAGGATGTTCAGGGCTGGCATACCTCCTGCGAGTCCGTCCTCAACAGCATCCTCCTGGTGCTCTATGCCGAAAAGAAGCCTCAGGGGTTCTTTGGTGGTGAACGC
Source organism: Zoogloea sp. (assembly GCF_028693495.1). Classification (GTDB taxonomy): domain Bacteria; phylum Pseudomonadota; class Gammaproteobacteria; order Burkholderiales; family Rhodocyclaceae; genus Zoogloea. The sequence continues at coordinate 17,864 of NZ_JAQUVG010000053.1, forward strand.
TTTGCCCGTCTTCACGGGGCTGCGTGCCGCAAACGCAAAGCGGATTTCAGCTTGCTCGAAGAATGGCGGGCAGACCTGCCTCCTGCCTCCCAGCGCCTGCTCGACAGGGCCACAAGTCGTTTTCTGAATGAAACCCTGGAACTCGTGAAGCGACATGATGCGGCCGATATCTACCGGGATCAGGACCGCTTTTCGGGGGTGTTTTTCTTTGATGTCAGCGATGTGGACGAAGTTACCCACCATGACCGGGCCGCTGAAGAGGTCTGGAGACGAGTGACCGGAGGCAAGGGAGATCACCCGGATGTACAGTGCACCGTACTGCTCCTGCTGGCCACGGGCCAGGCGCCAGCCCCCCAGTTGCGCAAGAAGGATGCCCTGGCGGTCTGGCAGGTCTACAGGGAAAGTGGCTTCAACGAAACAGCTGTGAGGTCCTTCATCGAAAACGTGGTGCCCTTTGAATACCAGGGGGACATCCTGCGGCTCTGGGAGTCCGATCTTGCCCCGGAGGCCCGGGCCAGTCTCGAAGAAACCGACCAGACCCGAGCGCTACGCTATCTCCACGAAACCTGCCGTCCAGCCTGGAAAGGCAGCCCGCAACGTTAAGGCTGGTGCGGCTGCTTCCGCGCGGCCCCATCCAGTGCCGTTTTCTCCAGCCGCTGCAGATCGAAGCCTTGTGCGGCAAGACGGTCGAGCAGTGCCTGGTACGCCTGAGGCTCCACCTGGGGCTGGCGCGACAGTATCCACAGATATTCCCGGCGCGGCTCGCTCACCGCCACCAACTGGTAGGCTTCATCCAGGTCCACCACCCAGTAATCTCCCCAGACAGCGGGGATGAAGGAGAGCCAGGCCGGCGCAAAGCGCACCTCCAGTTTCGGCGAATGTGCCCCTCCCAGTTGGCGTGCGCTGCCTACCGCCACGTTCATTTCGCCGCTGGACAACGGGCAGCGATTGATCACTTCAACCTGGCCATCTTCCAGCAGACGATAGCTGGCTGAGGACGGGCCAATGCATTTTTTCTGGAAGCGGTTGGGGTAACGGGAAATCTCGTGCCAATCCCCCATGTAGCGCGCCACATCCAGCCGCGGTATGGTCTGTAGGGGAGATGTTTCTTGGGCCAGGGCGGGCAGCGCCATGCCGAAACTGGCCAGGGCCGTCAGGCCTAGACAAAGGGAGCGGAGAGTCATGACAACCTTGAGGATATTTGAGACGGAAGCACTGACAGGCTCATTCCGAGAGGGTTCCCTGAGGCAAGGGGCGCGGCTGAGCTGTCATGCCCTGCTCCTGCTGCTGGCGGGAAGCGTGCTGAGCGCTTGCAGCCACCTGGATCACTCCGGAGTACGGCCTGGGGTCAGCACCCTGGCGGAAGTCCAGCGTAGCCTGGGGCCACCCGCGATGCGTTGGAGCACTCCGGAGGGTATCGAGCGCCTGGCCTTTACTACCAGTCCGATGGGCTATCAGACCTGGATGGTGACAATCGGAGCCCATGGCCGGGTCAGTACCATCGAGAACGTGCTGACAATGCCCCACTTTGCGCACATTCAGGCCGGGCTGAGTCAGGAGGATGTCCTGCGGACGTTGGGCCCTCCCTACCCAGGCTGGACCATCTACTACCGGGCCCGGGATGAACTGGTCTGGGAGTGGCGCTATTGCGATGCGTGGGCCGAACCGGCCCGTTTCAGCGTGTTGTTCGACGGGGCCAGTGGGCGGGTTCGTTCAACGATTGCCCAGCCAGAGCGGATGTCCATGCCCTGGGGCTCGGGTAACCGCCGGGAGTGGTGCAGCCCCTGAACATGCAGCATGGGATCAATCCTCGAGGGCCCCGGGCAGGGAGGCCGGCAAGCGGGCAACCAGCACCTTGTCCACCCGGTTGCGGTCCATGTCCATGACTTCAAAGCGCCAGCCAGCCGCCTCGAAGTTGTCTGTGGCACGAGGCACGCGTCCAAGGACGAACATCATCAGGCCCCCAAGGGTGTTGTAGGAGTGTTCCTCCTCTCCGGGCAGATCCTCCACGATATGAAGGAGGGACTTGAGCCGCTCGATTCCCACGTCTCCATCCACCAGCCAGGAGCCATCTTCCCGCTGGATCATGTCCCGTTCTTCCGGGCGCTCTGGCTCGGAGAGCTCGCCAACGATGGCGGCCAGGACATCCGTCAGGGTCACCAGACCCTGCACGTCACCGTATTCGTTCACGAGCAGCGCGAACTGCAGTCGGGCCCGCCGGAAACTCTCCAGTAGCTGGGTCGTCGAGACAGTTTCGGGTACATAGAGCGGTGGACGCAGCAGGGCCTCTATCCCAGCCAGGTCAATCGGCTCTCCAGTCAGTGCCTTTTTCAGCAGGTCCCCGGTCTGGAGCACCCCAAGGATGTTTTCCAGACCATCCCGGCACACCACGACCCGGGAAAAGGGCGTTGTCGTCAGCTCCCGGAGCACCACATCCTGGCCCTGCTCAAGATCGATCAGGCACATTTCCCGGCGTGGCGTCATGATGGCCGAAATACGCTGCTCATCCAGACGCAGCACATTGGACACAATGGCCTGCTCGCTCTCGTGGAAAACTCCCGCTTCCGCCCCCTGCTCCATCAGTACCTTGATCTCGTCGTCGGTGACTGGCGGCTCCTCCCGGCGTCGGGCACCCAGCAAACGGAGCACCGCTGCGGAAGATCCGGAGAGCACGACTACCAGCGGATGGGCCAGCCGGGCCAGGATCACCATCGGCCGGGCAATCAGGGTGGCGATGCCCTCCGGGGCCAGCAGGGCCAGACGCTTTGGCACCAGTTCTCCCACCACCACCGAAAAATACGTCAGCCCGACCACCGTGACTGTCAGCGCCAGGCCTTTGGCATAACCTTCGTTCATTCCCAGCCCGCCAAGCCAGGCGGAAATCGGATCAGCCAGGGCCGCTTCGCCGATGGCACCGCTGAGAATGCCGACGGAGGTAATACCCACCTGAATCGTGGACAGAAAGCCCGATGGCTCCTGATTCAATTCGAGGGCTGAACGGGCCCCGGGGCTACCGTCGTCGGCCAGGTTCTGCAATCGGGCGCGTCGGGATGACACGACCGCCATTTCCGACATGGCAAAAATACCGTTTAAAAGAATCAGCAGAAGAAGCAGGAACAGGTCCATGGATAGGTGTCCGGTGCTCATCTGCCGGACAAGGTGGAAGGACGATCATTCTAAGTCCTCCAGTGCGGTGCTCGCCAACGGGATTCGGTATGTTAAAAGCCTCCCACGACGGCGGACGACAGCATAGAATCCGCCGATGCCCTTCCCGCAACACGCTCCATCGCCGCGCCGCCTTCAGGCGGCCATCGCCGCCTCCCTCCTGCTTCACGCCCTCTTCCTGCTGATTCCGCAACGCAAGCCGGAAGGGCCAGCAGCGGATCGAGTCCGTATGGAAGCCCGGCTTGTCAGCCGCGAGCCCGCACCGGTAGCACGTCCTTCGCCCCTGCCCCCGCCGCCACTCAAGCCGCAAACGGAAAGCCGGAAACCGAAAACAGCCCGCGCCAAGGACACCGCTCCACGCATTCTGACGGCCCGCAAGCCCAGCCCCAGCCAGATCCCGTCCAGCGAATCCAGCCCTACCTGGAGTGTGGCGGAGAAGGAGGAGATGAACCGCTTCCTGGATGAGCTGGCACCTCCCCGCAAGCCCCCCCCGCCCAGCCTCGCGGAGCGCTCCCTGGACATGGCAAGGGAAATCGCCCGGGAGCGCCCCTCGGGTGGACGACACACTGAGGCCCGGGATCTGCTCGAGCGGATTCCGGACAGCCCCCCCGTGGATCCCTTCAGCCTTGAGTTCTATCTGGACTCCCTGGTCAAGAAGTTGAATCGCAGTGCGGCCTTCGTCAAGAACGACCCACGCGCCCGGGGCATCCAGGGCGCCGCCGTGGAGGTGCGGATCAACCCTGACGGCAGTCTGAAGAGTTTCCGGATTCTCCATTCAGGCGATCAGGCAGAGGAAATTGCCTTTGTCAAATCGGTGGTGGAGCGGGCGGTTCCCTTCGCGTCCTTTCCCCCGGACATCGTCCGCTCGGCCCGCTCCCTGGGTCTGATGATCTGCATTCAGCCCGCAGGGCTGGGGGGGAACGGCTTCGGTTTCACCCGTCGGGCTGAAGGGAGTGGGTGTTGAAACGAGGCAGCCTGACGCACCCCCGCGGTACGCCGGCGGGAGGGGGGACAGGCTGAAGATCGATCCGGAGCCTGAGCTGGGGGGACGGGATCCAGGAAGCGAAAGAGGCCCTCCGTCTGTCGATGGAGGGCCTCTTTCAAGATGATGCAGCGCGTCACGCCGGGGGCCGCACAGGGTCAGGCCCCGGCTTCGGCGATGCGTCTGGCGATATGCTCCAGAGCCTCCTCCACCTGATCGATCAGGATCAGGCACAAGTCACCCGCATGCAGCCTGGCCAGGGCGGCATCGATAGCCACGAACTCACCGCGGATCTCGCACACGTCCGTTGTCCTGGGCGCCCCCTCCAGACCCTCCCGCAGGAGGGCCAGCACTTCGCCATCGGCACGGCCCCGCTGGCATTCGTCCTGATAGAGCACCACATCGTCAAACACCTTGCCAAGGATGCGGGTCTGCTCGCGGATATCCTCATCGCGCCGATCGCCAGCGCCGGAGATCACCACCGCACGACGCTTTGCCGGCATGCTTTCAACGGCCTGAACCAGCGCCAGGATGGCATCCGGGTTATGGCCATAGTCGGCAATCAGGGTGGCCCCCTTGTAATCAAATACATTGAAGCGACCTGGTGCACTGGCCGCATCGTTCACAAAACTGCCAGCGCCCTCGAGGATGACCTCGGTGGTCAGCCCCAGGGCCCAGGCGGCAGCGATGGAGGCCATCGCATTTTCGATCTGGAAGGAAATGGTGCCATTCCGGGTGATCGGGATGCTGGCCAGGGGTACGCGGAACCGCTCTTCCCCCTGGAAGGCAACGATCGCCCCGTGGTCCACGAACACCACCCGATGGCCCTGGACCCGATGGGTCGCCAGAACCGGGTTGTTTGGATCCACGGCGAAGAACAGCACGGAACCTGGGCAGGTGCTGGCCATCTTGACCACCATCGGATCGGCCGCGTTGAGCACGGCGGTGCCGTGTGGCGCCACGTTCTGGACGATGACCCGCTTCACCACCGCCAGATCCTCGACGGTGCTGATATAGGACAGACCCAGGTGATCCCCCATGCCGATATTGGTGACCAC
>NZ_JAQUVG010000054.1 GCF_028693495.1 Zoogloea sp.
GGTCGGCCGGGTGAATTTCCTCGACGATGCCTCTCAGACGCCGCACTGCAAGCCGAAGGCCATCTATGCGTTCTTCGGGATCGCCGAGAGCACCGGGCAGAACAAGTCGAAGGCGATCCGGGATGCGTTGAAGATGGGGCCGCTTTCACACGAATGGACCCTGCCCAGCCGCCTCGCAGACAACCCGATGGTGTGGATACTGCAGGTCAATGGCCTGATGATGGACATTCGCACCGCGTCGCTCGAACTGCAGCGTCTTGCCTACGAGAAAGGCCTGATCCCCTTCATTCCCGGGGAACAGGAAGAGACGCCTGATTGAGTCAAATCCCGGCCGACACTGTGGCGAAAGCACTCTTCTCTGCACGATCGATGGACCTGCAGCAGAAAGAGGTGAGCATTCAGGTTCCCCTCTTGACACAGCCTTCCCGCGCGGGGTCCTGTGATACAAACGCCGATGAGATGAAGTCCCCCGCGTCGCCCGATTCCCTGCCCACGGAACGGCTGCTTCCCCCAACGGTGGAGGCTTGTCATGGGGTGATCACATCGCTGCTGGACCATCGCAACCCGCACGATTCGATCATCTTCGCCAACCTCGACCGACGCGGCCCGTTGACTCCGACTTCGACCCACGAGAGCACGAGCACCGGGCACGGCAGGATCGAAGTGCGTCGCTGCCGCGTCTACGAGGCCGTCGACCGGCTGCACAACGCCGACGCCTAGAAGGACATCGCCAGCTTCGCCGTGCTCGAACGCGTCCGAAGGGTGGCCGATCGCACCAGCACCGAGCGCATCTGCTACATCAGCAGCTTGCCCGCCGACACCGAGCGGATCGCGCAGGCTGTCAGAAATCACTGGGAGGTCGAGAATCGTCTGCACTGGTGTCTCGATGTTCAGTTCGGTGATGATTACGCCCGCGCTTGCTCCGGTCACGTCGCCCACAACCTCGCGCTGGTCCGCCACATGGCCCTCAACCTCATCCGGCTCGATACCTCGATCAAGACCAGCATCAAGACCAAGCGACTGCTGGCCGCGACATCCGACGAGTTTCGCGCAGCGTTGTTGGGCTTCGAAGCGCCTGACGAGGAGGGTGAATGATGAAGGCGTAGCTTCGGGGGCCCTGCAAGGGTGGGAAATGTGTGTAATGGGATGGCTCTAACGCGGCTTTGCCCGGAGTTGGTCCATGCCCTTGTTGTTGATGTTCTGGAGGTTGTTCTGGAGTTTATGTTCAGTGCTGTATCCATCCGTTTTCCGGGGGGTGATGGGAGCGGGCGGGGTCAATTTCTCCAGTTCGGCATCTGTGGGCGTGGGAGTTCCGGGCGGTTGGCAGGCGTATGCTTTTGGGTAATTCTGACAGACGGGGCTGTTGAGACGTCGTTCGACGCTGCGAGTTGGAATGACCGCATCAGTAGAGCAAAGCTCAGGAACGGGAAAAGGATGTTTTTGACAGCTGAGTCGGCTGGGGCCATCGCTGTGGATAAAACCGCTTCGCTCCAAGCACAAATTGGCTAGAACCACTTCTCTCAAATTCATGGATGGGCTCCATGTAAAGGAGTGGTAGCCGCATTCGAGAAGTGCAGATTGAACTTCTACTTTGGATGCGCCAGGTTTTTCCCATAGTTCGAAATCATACCGACTAGGTTTGTCTAGGCCCCTCAGGCTGCATCCTGATAAAACAATCGAAAATAAAAAAATATGAATTTTCATTTTTTATTTAATCTTTTTTAGGCGTGCTTTGCCAGTATTCTGAACAATTTCTGTTTCCGTTTCCGTAGCAATTGTGAGCGGTATCTTTGCCGATAAATAAATAAAGCCAGTCAGCTAGCTTTGTCCATCCTTCCTTTGTTGTTCCACCTGTGGGAGGATTTGCACCGATGTGGGTACCTACAAAGTCGTGGATATGGACCTGTGAATTAACAATGCCTTTCCCATTGCTCAGACTCTGAAGGAGATGGGTGGCTTTCTGGGCGTTGTATGCCGATCCGTACAGATTGATCTGGGTGCCGGAAAGTACGCCAGTGCTGCCAGGTTCGGATTTCAGGGCTTCCAGAGCATTGCCGGTGGTCATGCCTCCCCGGCTATGACCCGAGGTTTCCAGTCCATCCTGGCCATATTCCTTCATTAGCTCGACGTTTTTCTGGGTGGCATTGGTCAGTCCGGTTGTCGTGCTTTCCAGAAATTTCATGTAGCCCGCGATCATGAGCTCGGACAGCATGTTGTCTGCCTGGGGAAAGTAAACCAGATAGTGGGGGCCATCGTAGCCATTTGCGTTTTGCAACGCATTTTTTGCAGCGTCTTCCGGAGTGTTGAAAATCCCATTGTTGGAAATATGAATTTTTCCCATGGTGTCTTTTTTCAGAGGAGTACCGTTGTGCTCCGAAATGACCGCATCGTTGTATTTGTTTTTCTCTATTTCGTAAGTTTTGGCTTCATCCAGGAAGGCGCGCTGATATGCCTCGTCAGTGAAGGCCGTGATGGTTTTAAATAACAGCATGTTGTCTGCCTGCGCTTGGCGCGCTTCTTTATCCAGCTGGGCGACATCGACGGGGATGAGGGTGCGGTGGCTGGATGACGTATCCCGGTTCAGATGCATCAGTGTCTCCTGGGTTGAGAGTCCGGTACGTTCCTGCTGGCCGGCTTCGTCGAGGATGACAACGCTGCCCTCCGAGATTCCACTCCGGGTCTGGCTGTGATCGTTGCGTTTGGCACTGCCCTGGTTCATCAGGTTTCCGGCTACACCCTTGATCGCACCGTATTTCCCCTGAAACATATCCGTGCTCAAGCTGAATCCGCTGCTCCTGGAGTTGGCCGCCAGGTGGTTGTCGAGATCCGTGCTGTTCAGTGTGGCAGTGACGAGCGTATTCTGTTCTGGCGGGGCGGTGCTGGTGATCACCGCGCCTGTCAGGGCCGTATGTCCTTGTACTGTGATATGGAATCCGCCCTGGCCGGCGTGGATGCCAGTTTGTTCGTTGACACTCAGGTAGTCGACCTTGCCGGCCTGGCGGGAGATGCCGATGGCAGCGCTGCCCTGGGCTGAACCATAGACGGGAATGCTGGCGGAAAACCCGGCAGTATTCTGGGAAGCCCGACCGGTGGTCTGGTCCTGAAGGCTTTCCAGGAGCAGGTTCCGTCCTACTGAAGCGAGGACATGGGGGGCGTTCAATGTGGCTCCGGACAGTGTGGCGTCTCTACCTGATTTAAGGTAGACGGCAGTGCCGCTGCTCACCTCGGTGTTGTTATGGCGGATGCTTTCGGTGTTGGCTTTTCCTTGTCCGTGGTGGCCGGCAATATCAACGCTTACTCCTGCCTGTTCTTTCCCTGCGTTGATTGAAACTCCGAGGCTCATCCCGCTGCTGGTGTTGCGACTTCTGTTGCTCTCTGTGTCCTGGCTGGCCAGGAGTTTGATGTCTCGTGCTGCGTCCAGATGGATCTGGCCGTCGGCAGTAATTTGACTCCCTTGAATTTCAATATCCGAAGTCCGGGCCGTCAAAATGATGTCCCCTTGTGAGCGCATGCCACTTTCTGACGCGATATTTTTTACGCTGTGGCTGCTGCCGTCCGAGCGACTGGTGCTGAAGCTGGCGCTCAGCTTGATGCCGGATGCGGCGATGGCATCGTTCGTTCCATTTTCGCCCTGCAACGCGGTTTGAACGGCTTTCCCTGATTCCCAGAGTTTTGCGCCCTGGGCGTAGCTGTTCAAGGCATGCAGGCGCTGGTTCTGATCATTTTCGCCATTCATCATGGAGGTGAGGCTGTTACCCAGATTGCTGGCGATATCGAGCATTCCTCCCGTGAGTGTCATGGTCAAGCCGCTTTGTTTGAAGCGGGTTTGTGTGTCCTGGGTCTGGGACTGACGGGATTCATTAATGCGGATGGAGCCGGCATTGATATGGATATTGCCGGAGGGGCTCAGCACCTGGCTTCCGCTCTGGAGATAGTCCCGTCCCGCGTGAATCTGTACGTTACCCTCCGTGCTGCCGAGGATGCTTCCAGTTGCCGTCGTGTGAATGCCATCGTTATCCATACTCAGCAGGCGAGAGCCGAGGCTGAACCCGATGCCGCCGCTGCGCATGAGGCCGGATTCCTTGACCATGTTGAAGCGGGCTTCCTTCTGTTCGGTGATGCTGGCTTCCACGTTTACATCCTGCCCTGCTGCGAGCGTGGTGCCCACTGTACTGACCACATTGCTGCCAGTGATCTGGATGTCCTTGCCCGCAGCCAGAGTGGTGCTGTTGCCGCTCAGGGTGGTGCCGACGGAGGTGTTGCGTTCAAGGGCGGTTTGGGTCGTGATTGTCTTGCTGGAGAGGAAGCCCCGGAAACGGTACTGGTGGGCTTCATCGAGTTGGGTGCGCTGCTGTCCGCTCGAAAGGATCAGGCTGTCGCCAGCGATGGCCTCGATCCCGCCTTTCTCGGTGCTGATCTGGGCTGCGCGGGCCTGAAGGTTCTGGCCCGCTTGAAGGTGGATGTCTCCGCTGGTCTGGATCCGTGTGCCAACGTCCTGGGTCTGATTTTCGTTGCGGTAGTTGCGCGTATTCCAGGTGATCTCCTGCTGGTTGCTTGCGGTGAGGGTGCCCAGATTGATATGCCGTCCTGCCAGAAGTTGGGTGCTACCCGCGGAGCCAGCCGCTGTGGGGGCTGTGTTGAGGATCTGGTTGGCATCAAGCACCAGATCACGACCCGCCTGGAGTGTCAGGTCGCCCCCACTAATGTGGATGCTGGCAAGGCGGTCAAGATTGGTACGGCCACCCTGCAGGGTGGTGCTGCTGCGGGTGGTGCTGGCCATGATGAGATCCCGTCCTGCCCTCAGGTCGATTGACCGGAGGGCGTCGATGCGCCCTCCGGTGTTGATCAGGTCGGTGCGCGCGGCGGCGAGGATGGAGTCGCCGGTGATGCGTCCGCCCCGGTTCTCGAGGGTATCTGCGGACAGGGTGAGCTGTTCGCGTCCGGTAATCGTGCCCGTGTTGAGCAGATGGGTGGCGCTGGCCAGCTTCGTCGTGCTGGCGGATATCAGCCCGCCGGATCCATCGATGTCTCCTTCCCGGACCCGGGCATATACCTGGGGGACCAGAACGCTCTGGGTGCTGCCGTCGGTCAGGGTGATCTGGGTTTCCACGAGCCAGACCAGGTCGGTGGTGAGCTTGGCCATCTGCTCGGCGCTCAGCGCGATCCCGGGTTGCAGCTGCCATTCACGGGCATGGGTGAGGCCGGCGTTCATCAGCGCCTGGTATTCGGCCTCATCGCTGGTATGGTTTTCCAGGAAGCGGCGGCCGGTCAGTTGGGCCACCTGCTCGCGAACCAGGCGTTGTTCGTAGAAACCGTCTCCGAGTCGTTTCTGGGCCTGAGCCGGGTCCATGCCCAGGGCTGAGAGCATGTAGTCGGAACTCAGCCAGTTTTGCTGTCGGGTGAACTGAGGGTCGGTTTCCACCAGGTAATGGGCTGAAGATTCGGGGTGAGCGATAAAGAGGCGGGTGTCTGGCAAGTGGAAATTTTGTGAAAGGGCACGGACCCCGTATTGGGGGGCTGTCTCCAGCGTGCCGGGTGCCGGGGGCGTTGCGCTGGGGGCCAGAGGCTGCCCTGTAGTCGTTGTTCTCTGGGTTGCTCCCTGCGTGCCGGGGCTGGCCTGAGCTTGGGCGCTCGTCCGGATGGAGGGGAAGAGGGCGGGGGGTGGTGTGCTTACGGCGGGGCTCACCGCGGTGGCGTCGTGGGCCTTGTCAATCTGGACCATGCCTGAAGTGACAGTAGCCTCTGTTGTGATGGTGTCAGTGTCCTGGGTGATGTACCGGCCCGTGCTGGACGCTACCGAGGTAGTGTCGATGGTGTCTGCATCCTCCACTGTGCTCTTGACCTCGAACAAGACGGGGCTGCGTGATGTGATCTGCTGCGTCTGGGTGTTTTCTGCTGTTTCGCTGAAGCGCTCTGCGTGGTGCGTTTGCAGGGCGGCGCCGCTGCCGGTTCCGCCCGTGTTGCTGGCGAAAACCGGTGTGGCCAGGGTCAGGCTCTGTACCGTTGGGGCGGGCAGATAGGGTTGGGTATCGCTACCGGGGCGGTCACGACCGGAGCGTTTCTGGCGCCAGCGGTGGGTGACCGTACCCGTGTCAGTAGTGATTCGTTCACCTATGGCGGAGCGGTTTTCCAGGCTGCCCATGTCAGCCTGGAGCGCCCCTCCTGCCATGATCCGGCTCTTGTCATTGAGTAGATGGCCCCCGTTCAGTTGAAGGGTGCCACCCGCCAGGATCTGTCCCGGGTCGGCGGTGAGGATCTGTTCCTCATCCACGTGGCGGGTAAAGCTGTAGTCAATGTAGGATTCACCCCATGTCCGGCGACCATCGCTGTAGGGTGTGGTGAGTTCCAGATAGGGAACGTCGTCGTCGTTGTATCGGTAGCCTATCCGGGTGGCGCTTTGATCGTAGCGGTAGGGGCTGTCGGTGTAGGCATATTCCCGATGATTCGAAGAGGCTACCCGTACGACCCGGGTCGTAAAGTAAGCATCCAGGTTGTTGATCTGGCTGGCCGCCAGCTGAAGGTTCCCAAGGGCTTCGATGGTGGCGCTGGCATTGGTGATGGTGCCGGCTGTGCCGCTTGCCTGGCTGTTGGCGTCCAGGCCACCGCCAATGGCCATGTCCCCGGCACTGAAGATCAGCCCATGGTCCCGGTTGGTCAGAGTGCCAACGCCCAGATCAAGGCGGGTCCGGGCGGCGATGGCCGGCGCGGTTCCGCTTTCGAGCAGGTTGAACAGGCTGCCTGCCTGGATGGCCAGGTAGTCGCCGTAGATGCGCCCTGTGCCGAGGTTATGTACCGAGGCGCCACTGATCCGGGTAATTGAGCCATCGATCAGCCCCCGGTTGATTTGGCTACCTTGGGTGGTGAGAAAGGTTCCGGCCGCCAGGATTTCGCCCGTTGCCAGATTGTCGAGATTGCCTGCCCTGACTTCCAGACTACCCACCGCAGTGATGCGGGAGTGGTTGGTCAGCGTGCCCTCCACACTGATCAGGCTATCGCCGTTACCATGAATTTCGCCGTGGTTAGCCAGGTTGCCGGACAACCGGAGATCAAGGTCCTGCTGGCTCAGGACCTGGCCGCGCCCCTCCAGGGTGTGTGCCTGCAGAGTGAGGGTGTCGTCAGCGATCAGGACGCCGTCGGTGTTGTTGATGGAGAGGCCCGGCGAACCGGTGCTTATATCTGCCAGGCTGAGCGTGCCTTGTGAAGAGATCAGGCCGCGGGTGTTGTCGATATGGCTGCTGCTGCCGACTCTCAGGTACTGACTGGCGCGCAGGGCTCCCTCCTGATTGTCGAGGCGGTGGGAGGTGAGTTCGAGCTGAGCGCCTTCAATCCCCTGGTCCGTGCCCCGGGTGGCTGTGTTGATGAGTGTTCCTGCGTGGATCATGCCAGTCCGGGCTGTCTGGATCAGCCCGCTTCCGTTGTCCAGGGTGCCACTCACCTCCGTGTTCAGATCGCCAAGGCTCTGGATCCGACCGCTGGCATTGGACAGGCTGTCCGCCTGAATACGGGTGTTGCCCAAGCTCGCCAGCAGGCCACCCTGGCTGTTGTCCAGCTGGGCGGCGTGGATGTCCATGATCCCTTCGCTGCTGATGTGGCCCGAGCGGTTGTCCAGGTGCCCGCTCCGTAGGGCGATCTGTGTGGCGCTCCCGATTCCGCCCGACATCGCAGTCTGGCCATTGATCAAGGCTTCGCCAGCGGTGTCGATGGTTAAGGTGCCCTGTGCCTGAAGGAGACCCCTTTCGTTGTCGAGGCGGCCCCCGCCCAGTTCCAGCCGCCCCTCATCCCGGGTGCCCAGGGCAATGATCTGACCTGATCTGTTGTCTATCCCCTGGGTGCTGGTGAGGATCTCCAGGCTGCTGGCCAGCAGGATGCCTGATTGGTTGTCCAGGCTTCCGGCAAGCAGGGTCAGGGCGTGATCGGCAGCTACCGTACCCTGGGTGTTTGTGAGTTGTCCGGTAACCTGCAGCACGCTGGAGCCTTCCACGCTGGTGATGAGGCCCGCCCTGTTGTCCAGCGCGTTGGCAACAACCCGGGTGGTGTGCAGGCCAGTGATCCTGCCCTCCTGATTATTTAGCGTGCCGGCGCTGCCGATGGCCAGCAGGCCACCGCTGGTTATGCTGCCCTGGGCATTGTCCAGGGAGTCCAGGAGGAGGTTGGCCGCGCCGCTCGCATGGATCTGTCCGGAGTCCCGGTTGTCGAGGTGCCCGGTGCTGTGGAGGTCGAGGGTCCGGATGCCGGTGGTGACGATCTTGCCGGCGCGATTATCCAGGCTGCCTGTCTGGAGGGTGAGGTCCCCATTGCTGGCGATCAGGGCCTGGCGGTTGTCGAGGTTCCCGCTGACCTGGATGAGCGCGCTGCCGGTACCGGTCTGGATCAGCTGTCCCTGGTGATGCTGGAGGCTGTCTGCATGGATGTTGAGTTGGGTTGCCTGGGTCTTTGCCGAGTCGAGGATGAGTTGCTGGGTGTTCAGGTCGAGCAGGCCATTGGTGAGGATCTGCCCCCGGCTGCCAGCGAGGGTCTGGGTGTGGATTTCCAGGGTGCTGCTGCCGGCATGGTCGATGTGTCCGGCCTGATTGGTGAGGGTGCCGGCTTCCAGCCGGAGCGTGGTGGCGTTGCTGGCGATGCGCCCCTCGGTGTTGTTCAGGTGACCGGGGAGCTGGAGGGACATGGCTCCGCTGCCGGTGTGGATGAGTTCGCCCCGGGTGTTGTCGATGCTGTGGGCCTGGAGGTTGAGCTGGCTGGCGCTCAGGTAGGCCTGGCGGGTATCGAGCAGGGTGGCTGCATGGACCTGAAGGGTGGTGGCGGCGACGATCTCTGCGCCACGGATATCCATATCAGCGCTGCGGGCGTTCAGGGTCAGGGCGTGGGCGCTGGTCTGGCTGCCGGCGAGATCCAGGCGGCTGCCCTGCAGGGTGGCGTGGCCTGCGGCGAGGTTCTGACCCTGGGCGACCAGGGGGCCGGCGGCATCCAGCAGGAGGGTAGCGGTGCCGGCCATCTGGCCATTGGTCTGCAGACCGGCGGCGAACAGGCTTGCTGCGGTGGCGTCGATGCGCTGGGCGTGAACGGACAGGTCGCGGCCGGCCCCGAGCACGCCGCTGTGGGCGAGGAGGCCCCCGAGTTCGAGACGGGCATCCTGGCCGGCGTAGAGGCTGCCGTCCGGATTGAGCACCTGGCGTGCCTGGACGTTCAGGTCCTGGGCAGCGAAGACCTGGCCACGCTGGTTGTTCAGGTCGCTGCTCTGGAGAAAGACGCTGCCGGCCGCCGATTCGATGCGTCCCGCGGTGTTGTCGGTGTTGCCGGCCTGCAGGGTGACGCCTGCGTTACCGGCGATGAGGCCCGCCGCATTGGACAGGGTGTCTGGTGTGGTGACGGACAAGGTGTTGCCCGCGGTCAGGGTGCCGGTACTGTTATCGAGGCTGCCTGCAGTTACGCTGGTGTTGCCGCCAGCATGAATTTGCCCGTACTGCCGGTTGTCGAGGCGTCCGGGGACGTCCACGCGCAGAGACTGTCCGGAGGCACTGGCGATTTCACCTGCCCGGTTATCAAGCTCCCGGCTGGCAACGTCAAGGGTGCCATTGCTGGCGATGCGTCCTCTTGTGTTGTTGAGGGTGCCTGACAGATTCAGGGTCATGCGGCTTGTGCCGGTGTGGAGCAATTCACCGTCGCTGTTGTCCAGGCTATGGGCCTGGAGCTTCAGTTCCGCCGCACTGAAGAGGGCATCGTGGGTATCCAGCAGGGTGGCTGCAGAGGCCTGAAGGGTGTGCGTAGCCAGGATTTCGGCTCCATGGGCGTCCAATTGTCCGCTACGGGCAGTCAGCAGCAGGTTGCTGGCACTGGTCTGGCTCCCGGCGAGATCCAGGGTGGCGCCCTCGAAGCTTGCCTGTCCAGAGGCCAGATTGCGGCCCTGGACTGCCAAGTGGCCTCTGGCGTCCAGGGTCAGCTTCCCATTGCCGGAGAGCATTCCATCCGTCTGAAGTCCGGCAGCAAACAGGCTGCTGACCGAGCCGAGAATGCTTTGGGCGGTTAGGGTGAGGTTTCCACCTGCACCGAGGAGACCGTTGTTGGTGAAGGTGTCTCCGAAATCGAGCTGGAGGTCTCGGCCCGAGTAGATGGCTCCCTCCAGATTGAACAGCCGCTTTGCATCAAGGGTCAGACCGGCTGCGGCAAAGATCTGTCCTTGGGTGTTATTGATTTCATCGCTCCGGATGCCTACGTTGCCTTTTGCCGATTCGATGTGGCCCGCAGTGTTATCCAGGCTTGATGCCTGGATTTTGAGCCCGGTATGGCCGGAGATCAGGCCGGCAACATTGGACAGGTTGCCCATGCGGTCCAGGGATAAGTGTTGTCCGGCCAGAAGACGCCCGTTGTCGTTCGCTGCGCTGCTGGCAACCAGTGTGACGTCACCACCCGCTTGCAGGCGCCCGCCTTCACGGTTGTCGAGGATCGTGTCTATCCGGGCGGTGAGGGCATGGCTGCCTGTGACGAGAATTTCACCGCCCTGGTTGTTCAGTTGATGGGTGCTGAGTTGCAGCGGGCCATTGCTCAGGATGCTGCCGGCAGGATTGTCGAGGGCGCCCTGGATGGCGATTACGCCGTTGCTGGTACCGGTCTGGATCAATTGCCCTTGGTCATGGTGGAGTTCCGTTGCAGTGATTTGCAGTTGTGCGGCCTGGGTTGCGGCGTGCTCCAGGTTAAGGCGCCCGGTCTCCAGGTCCAGAAGACCATTGGTCCGTATCTGTCCGTGATTGCCGGTCAGGGAGGTGGTACGGATGACCAGTTTCCCGCTCCCCGCATGCTGGATCTGACCGTCGTGGTTGTCCAGGGTGGCTGCATCAAGCCGCAGCTCGCTGCTATTGGTGGCAATCAGGCCGCGGGTGTTGATCAGGTCTCCCGCTGGAGTGAGCGCCAGATTTGTCAGGCCGGTGTGGCGCATCTCCCCGCCGGTGTTGTTCAGGCTGTCACTGCTGATCTCTAGAAGAGGGCCCGAGATCCGGGCTCCAATGGTGCTCAGGTGTCCGGGGGTGCGGGCCTGAAAGGAGGACTGGGTGACGATGTGGCTGGAGTCAAGGGTGAGGGCGCCCTGGGTACTCTCCAGCCGGATATGGGGGGCGGCCAGTTGCCCGCTGCCCAGATCGAGTGTGCCTGAACTGAGTTGTAAGTCGAGGCCCGCCATCAGTGTGCCATGCAGGCTGATTTGATCTGCCGCAGACAGGCTGAGGGAGGTGTTTGGGGTTGAACTGCCATCGATGGTACTTTGGCCTGCCATCAACCAGCCTGTCCTGCCTCCGCTGATGCGGCCTTGCGCACCACGGGTATGGATCGAGACATCTCCACCCGCGAGCAGGTGTCCATCCAGGGTGATCCGCTCCTCCCCGCTCAGTCTGACTGGGCCAGTGCTGACCAGGGCTCCATCGTGGTGGATGGGACCCTTGGTGTCGATGGTGACCCCCGCGCTGGCACTCACCTGTCCCCGATTCTCCAGCCAGCCTTGGCTGGTGATGTGCACCTCTCCGGCACTGGCGCCGATGTGTCCGGCATTGCGAACACCTACTCCCGCATCCGTCCCCACCAGGCGGATCCATCCCGCATACATGCCCCCCAGGGCGGCAACGTCCACCGAGAACGCAGGGGGCGCTCCGTTACCGGGGATGGGGGTGGCGGTGCTTCCATCCGCAGGGACATCTGCGGCTCCGGTATGGAGGTGCAGTGCCTGGGCCCATATGCCCGCGTTGAGACGGATGGCCCGGGCGATCAGTGACGTGTAGTCTGCGCCATGGGTGTTCATTCCGGCGCCGTTCACATGGATCTCGCCCCCGGTTACCCGGTAGCCGTCGAGTTGCCCCTCCAGAAGCACCGGCCGGCCGGTGCTCAAGGTGGCACGGCTGGCGTTGATGAAGCCACAGTTGTCGCACAGGATGCCCGCAGGGTTGGCGACGATCACCTCTGCCCGGTTGCCGCCCACTTCCAGGTAGCCGCGCAATTGGCTCGGTTGAGTGGAGTTGATCTCGTTGAGGATGAGCCGGGCCGTGCCTGTGGCGAGCCAGGGATTGCCCTGGACCATGCCCCCCAATTGGGTGGGGGTGTTGGTACGCGAATTGTTGAGGACAGCTCCGCCCGCGGGTACATCGAACTGACGATACAGATTGCGTGACACCCCGGCAGCACTGGGTGTCTGGATATTGACCTGAAGCACGTCGTTGGCCGTCTTGAGCACGGTGGGCTGCAGTCTCCCTGCCGCGCCTGGGTCGGCGACGATCTGTGCGTACGCTGGATGGTTCCAGACCAGACCTCCCGTGATCAGCAGTACGCCTGCGGTCAGCGCCGAAAGTGCCCATGAACGCCTTCGCTGAAGGGGGCTGCCTGTGCCGGTTCCTGCTGTGCCCCCCTGATGCCGGGCCGATTCAGCAACGGCCATCCGCATGCCACGGGTCCTGTTGAAAATGACGTGGTAACAGAGCTTGTTCATGGCAAGTTAGAAGGGAATCGGGGCGGCGCTTACCAGCCCCAGTTGAGGGAAAAGCCCGCGACCGTTCCTACTGGCGCAAAGCCCTTGGGGTGGTGGAGCGCATGACCGACAAAAACATCCCAGGCGAGGTTTCCGATGTTGCTGCGCAGGCCCAGGACAGCGCCTGCGAGACGCTGTCCGAGCAGATGCCGGCTGCTGCGCCCCGATACGCCACCGATGTCCACACCCAGGTAGGACTCCAGCCCGGCGTGCCCGGTGCGTGCGGCCAGTTCATTGCGCCACAGCCAGCCGTGCTCGCCGCTCAGAAGGTTTTCACCGTCGAAGCCGCGTACTGTGTAGCGCCCCCCGATGGCAAAGCGGTCCTGGGGAACCAGGGGGGACTCGCTGCGCTGGAATCGCACTTGGGTGCTGTAACGCAAGCTGTGGGTGCCCAGCGGGAATGGGTGATTGAGGTGCAGATCCATCATGTGGAGGCCGGGTTTGGCGCTCCCTTCCCCAAAGGCTTCCTCGGGTGCTGGGGTGGATCCGAAGGCGCCGGTGCCGCGACGGTAGCTGTAGCTGGCGTCCACGATGGCAGCTCCGAGGAAATGCCTGTGAGACAGGCCGGCTTCCCATCCCCCCATGCGTCGCCGCTGGACCAGGACTTCAGTGTCATTGATGAAGTTGTCTGATCGACGCATCCAGGCCTTGACCCAGGTGCTGGTCTTGCTTTGGGCATCGCGGTGGACGATGCGAGCGAGCCGGCCTTCGGCATTTTCGCTGGTGCCGCTGTAGCGATAGGTCTGGGTGGCTCCCGCGATGGCCTGGTGATAGCGATGCTGGCCGGCAGTGAGACTTGCCAGCCAGTAGCCCAGGGGAACCGAGTAGTGAACCGTGTGGCCATGAGCACCCCGCTGACCGGACCTGCCGCCCCCCAGACCATGGTTGAGGCTCAGGTACAACAGGTCACTCAGCCCAAGGGCGTTGTCCAGTGATACGGTCATTCCCCCAAGGAATCGTCCGGTGGCTTTGGTGCCGCTATCGTCGAGGGTGAGGTTGAGCCGTAGCAGATGATCCTGTCGCCAGGTCACGATCAGGTCGCTGTCACCCGGCTGGGCTCCCCTTGAGTCGGTTGGCGCGATCTGGATATCGGCGCTGGCGCTGGGAACCCGCTTGAGGTTTTCCAGGCCCTGTTCGATGTCCCGCAGGTTGAGCAGCGCGCCTTGCCGCGTGGGCAGGGCAGGCTCCAGGCGGGCACGGGAGAAGTCGCCGCCCGGCGTTGTGATCGCCCGAACCCGCCCGGGCAGGAGGGTGAGGTACAGGATGCCACTGCTCAGATCCTGGGGCTCTGCCAGAACCCGACTGGTGACAAAGCCCCGGGCGATGATCCGGTTCTGCAGGCGCCCCATGATCCGGTTGATGGCTATTGTCCCCAGGCATTGCCCGATGGCCGGATCGTCGGGTTTATCAAGGGCCGCAAGAGCCCACTGAAAATGCTCGGAGGCTTCCCCCTGAAGACGGATCTCGTAAATGGGAAAGCAGGGCGTTTCTCCCTTGGGGAGCGGTTGTTCGACCTCGACGACGGGGCTCTCGAGGCGTACGTCAGGGGCGCGCTCCTGCTGCTCGCGCAAATCCTTTTCCCTTTCCTGCCTCCGGATCAGTTCCGGCGTAGGGGAGGGGAGTGCCTGGGCCGAGGCAGGGAGTGCCGGCAGAATCAGGCTTGCTGTCATGAGGGCGCAGGAGACCTTGGGAACGGACATGTCAATTCGTTAGGGGTAAAGTGAATGTCATATTTTCATTCTATACAGAGGTTCTTTTTATTCAATATGAATTTTTCGGGCTGATTCAAGTTCTTGCACTCCCGGGAGGTGAGCCCAGTAAGATGCCTCATGCGTTTTGATCCCCCCTTGCAGGAAGGCCGCCTGGTGCGCCGTTACCAACGGTTCCTGGTGGATGTGACGTTGCCCGATGGGCGGACGGTGACGGCCCATTGCCCCAACACGGGGTCGATGCAGGGCTGCACTGTGGCGGGGAGCCGGGTGTGGTTGTCCCCTGCGTCGAACCCCGCGCGCAAGCTGGCATGGACGTGGGAGTTGGTTGAGGTGGCACCTGGGGTGGTGGTGGGGGTGCATACCGGGCGCAGCAACGGGCTGGTGCGGGAGGCCATCGAGGCGGGCCGGGTGCCCGCACTGGCGGGCTACGACCGCATCCGTCCGGAGGTGAAATATGGGGAGAGCAGCCGTATTGATCTGCTCCTTGAGACCGAGGGGGGGCCTTCCTGCTATGTGGAGGTCAAGAACGTGACGGCGGCGGTGGAGGGGCGAACGGGGTTTTTCCCCGATGCGGTCACTACTCGTGGGGCCAAACACCTGCGGGAAATGTCGGCGATGGCGGCGGCGGGCTACCGGGCAGTGCTGGTGTTTTGCGTGCAGCGGGGGGATGTGGAGGTGGTGCGTCCGGCCGACCACATTGATCCGGCTTACGGTGTGGCTCTGCGCGATGCCTTGACGGCGGGGGTGGAGGTGCTGGCCCTCGGGGCCATCCCGAGCCCCGGGGGCATCACCTTGCAGCGTGTCGTGGCGGTGGAGATTCCGCCGCTGCCCTGAAGCTTTTCGGTACCATACCTAAAAGTTGCAGTAACCCTTTACCGAAAGCGGAGAAGAGCGATGGTTGCATCCGAGGAGCGCCGTGGCAGCACGGCCCACATGCCCGATCTGGACTGGAGCCAGGTTCGTGAAACCGTTCTGATGCTGGAACTGGCCGTGGGCCAGATTGAGTCGGCTCTGAAGGAGGGCGGGAGTTCGGTAGAGGTGCTGACGGACTCCTTTACGTCGATGGCGGGCTACATGCGCATGATGGGAACGGCTCTGGAGCAGCTACCGGATACCCCAGCTACCGCCCAGCTCAAGGAATCCTTGATCGGCCATGCAGCGGAGGTTGCGGGCCGCGTCCAGAAATCCATCGTGGCTTTCCAGTTCTACGACAAACTCAGCCAACGTCTCGCCCATGTGTCTCATAGTCTTGAAGCCCTTTCCAGCCTGGTGACCGATCAGCGCAAGCTCTACAACCCGTTTGAATGGGTGGCTTTGCAGGAGAAGATCCGTGCCAAGTACTCCACCCGGGAAGAGGTTGAAATGTTCAATGCAGTGATGCAGGGCCTGCCGGTCAAGGAGGCCCTGGAGAACTACAAGGCCGAGATGAAGGATAAAGGCGACGACGTGGAGCTGTTTTGACGTCTCCGTTGCCCTTGATCCACTTTTCCGACCCTGCTCCGGCGCCCACGGAGGATCGCCCCGCAGTCAGCCGCGCGATTGGCGCTCCGCCGCTGCGCCTGACTGCCGAGCGTTACAGCGCCGAGGGCGGGGCCCTGTCCGTGGGGGAATGGGCCTGCGAGCCGGGGGCCTGGCGGATCGCCTTCCACGAGGGACGCCACGAATTCTTTCAGGTGCTCAGCGGCCGCCTGCGCATCGTGGACGCTGCGGGGCAGGCTCGGGAGTTCGGTCCCGGCGACGCAGGCATCATCCCTGCGGGGTTTGCGGGTACCTTCGAGGTGCTCGAGCGGGTGACCAAACGGTACGTGATGCTCGACCGGCCGCAGGGTGAATAGGGCGGGATTCATCCCGCCACATGCTGCTCCAGCCAGTTCGCCAGGGTGGTGGCCACCTCTTCCCATTGGGGGTCCAGCATCAGCATGTGGCCGGCTCCGTCAATCACGCTCTGGCGGGCCTGCCAGGGCAGTGCGGTGAAGAAGAGCATGTCGGGCGGAAACACCCTGTCCTCCCGACCGTTCACGACCAAGGCCGGAATACGCTGACGGCGCAGGGTGGGCTGGAAAGCCAGAGTAGCCATTTCGGCGACTGCATGATCGGATTCGTTCTGGATCATGGGCAGGTAGTCTTCCACGTTGTCTCTGGGCATCTCCGGTGAGAAGTACACCCTGGCCATCACATCCAGCGTTTTGGGCGTGAAAGTCTGTCCGATCACGTTGGGCAGCTCGGCAAAGAAATCGGGTTCGCTCAGGGCCAGACGGGCGGCAGACCCAACAGTGCCCGTGGGTGGCACGGGAGCGAGCAAGGCCACACCCGCTGCCGCACCTTCTGACAGATAGCGCTGGACTACCAGGGTGCCCATGGAGTGCCCCACCAGGACGGGCGACGTGCCCAGGGCGTCCACGGCCCGCTTCAGATCCTGGGCATAGTCGGCCAAACCAAATTCGTGCAGCTGGTCGTGTCCTTCACTTTGCCCGTGGCCCGACAGGTCAAGGGCGTGACAGTCATAGCCCCGCGCAGTAAACCAGGGAATGAAGTTCACCTGCCAGCACAGGGCGTGGGTATAGGCCCCGTGGACAAACAGCAGGGGCGGGCCGCCGTTGGGGTTGGGAGCTGGGTGGCTATGGATCTTCAGGGAGCGTTCGGTCATTGTGGGGGGGTAAAATGGATGGTCATGTTTATACGAGTACAGGATCCTGGGGGGGTTCCCGGCAGGCGCATTCTGGCATGGACCGGTGACAGGGGTGCTGCAGGTTCCCCGGGGGAGCCGGGAGGCGTATATTCCCGGCTCCTCACCCTGCCACATCGGGCTGCTCTGGCCCTATCTTTCCGCCATGTCCTTTCCCTGTATCGACCCTGCCGATTACGACGCCCAGCTGGAGGCCAAGGTGGCCCGCTTCAAGGCGGGATTTGCCGACTTTGGCCTGCCCGAACCTGCGGTGCACAGATCGGAGCCTCTGCACTATCGCCTGCGTGCCGAATTCCGCATGTGGCACGACGGGGATCGGGTGGATTACGCCATGTTCGATCCCGCCGACCCCAAGACGCCGGTGATCCTGGAGGCGTTTCCCGCTGTGGCCGAACCGATTGCCCAGGCCATGCCGGTGCTTCGTGCTCATTTGATGGCCAGCGAACCCCTCAAGCACAAAATTTTCCAGGTGGATTTTCTGGCGACCCTGAGCGGGCAGCTGATGATCAGCCTGGTGTATCACCGCCCTCTGGATGAGGCCTGGGAGGTGGCCGCCCGGGCGTTGGCGACGCAGATGAACGCACAGATTATTGGCCGAAGCCGCAAGCAGAAGATCGTGCTGGGGCAGGACTGGCTGCTGGAGGAGTTCGAGATGGATGGTCGCCAGCTCCGTTACCAGCAGATAGAAGGGAGCTTCAGCCAGCCCAATGGAGGTGTGAATCGCCAGATGTTGAGTTGGGCCCGGACACAGGTGGCGAGCGTGGGCGGTGACCTGCTGGAGTTGTACTGTGGCAATGGCAATTTCACCATGGCCCTGGCGCCGCTCTTCGGGCGAGTGCTGGCCACCGAGATGAGCAAGCCTTCGGTACAGGCCGCTCACTACAATCTGGAAGCCAACGGGGTGACCAACGTGACCATGGTGCGCATGGCCAGTCAGGAGATCAGCGATGCCCTGGCCGGTGGCCGGGAGTATCGGCGGATGAAGGAGGTGGATCTGGCGAGCTACGACTTTTCGACGATCTTCGTGGACCCGCCCCGGGCAGGTCTGGACGAAAGCACCGTCGAGCTGGCGCGGCGTTTCCCCCATATCCTCTACATTTCCTGCAATCCGGAAACCCTGCGGGCTAATGTGGGCGCTCTGGCCTGCACCCACCAGATCGCAGCGTCGGCGGTGTTCGACCAGTTTCCCTACACCCATCACCTGGAGTGCGGGCTGTTGCTCACCCGTCGGGTGGAGGCGTGATGGACGAGCAGGACGAGGCTTGGACGTCTGTCCATGAAGCCCGCCTGTGGCGGGACAACGGTTGGACCGCGCAGGTCATCAAGAACGAGGATGACGACGGTTGGGCCGTGGCGATGATCAAGGCGGGGGAAGCGGAGCCAGCCCTGGTGGGGCCATGGACGATGGGGCGGGACAAGAAGAACCCCAAGCCCCTGGATGCAGCGGCCTTCCAGACCCTGGTCAAGACTGCCTCGGAAGTACTGCGCCGCCACGAGCAGCACCTGCACGCCCTCCATCACAAGCGTGTCACGGTCAGCACGGATACTGGCCTGGTGACGGTATTCCTGGATATCGTGCCTGACGAGTATGAGCCCTACGCCACGCTGTCTGCCCGTGACCCCTTTGATGAACTGCTGGCTGAAACCCGCGTCGAAGCCGGTTTCAAACTCGATCGCCGCAGTGCCGCGGCGTGGGTGGAAACTGGTTTTGCCCAGCCGGGAGGGGGCTGACCGGGTTCCCCGTCTCCCTGAATGCCTGTGCCCTCTGCTGAACCAAGCCTCTCCCTGACTCCGCCGTCGTCCATGCCCCGTCACAGTTCCTGGCTGGTGCGGATGCATTACCGGATGCGGGCAGTGTCCTTTGCCATGCTCTTCGTGGCGGCCTGTCTGCATGACCTGCAGATACCTGCCCGCAGCGGGGTCTGGTGGCTATTGACACTGGTTCTGGTGGTCTATCCCCATCTGCAGTATCGGCGGGCCCGGCGAGCCATGGATCCGCATGGGGTGGAAATGGCCAATCTCCGGCTGGATTCGGTCCTCTTGGGCGCAGCCCTGGCAGCCCTGGGCTTCCCCTTATGGATCACCTTCTCGGCCTTTCTCGGGACGCTGTCCAACAATACGGCCAACAAAGGCTGGAAGGGCGTTGTAGAAACGTTACTGGCGTTTCCCGCTGGGGCGGCCGTGGGAGGCTGGCTGTGGGGATTCCAGCTTTCTCCTCCAGAGAACATGGCGGTGGTGGTGTTCTGCATGACCGGGCTGACGGGCTATCTGGTGGTGTTGGGCCACGTCGGCTACACCCGCATCCGTCAGTTGCGCCGGACCCGTGAAACCCTGCGCCTGCGGGAGCGGGACCTGCTGGCTGCCAACGAGGAACTGGAGCGTCGCTTTCATGAGATTGATGACCTTCACGAGCAACTGCGGGAGCAAGCCAACCGGGACCCCCTGACCGGACTCTACAACCGCCGCTATCTCGACAGCACTCTGGAGCGGGAATTGGCCCGCTGCAAGCGCGATGGCCACTCCTTGTCAGTTCTGCTCATCGACATCGACCATTTCAAGCGCATCAACGATACCTACGGCCATCCGGCCGGTGACGAGATCCTGATTCGCCTGGCACACCTGATGGGTGGCATGGCCCGGAGCGGCGATGTAGTCTGTCGTTACGGTGGGGAAGAGTTCCTGCTCCTGATGCCGGCCATGCCTCTGGAGGCGGCCCTGGAGCGAGCTGAGAGCCTGCGGCAGGCTTTTGGCGGGCTGGAGGTTCCCTTCGGAGATTTCCGTCTCCAGGCCAGTCTCTCCATCGGAGTGGCGGCCTATCCAGGCCACGGCACATCGGCCGAGTCACTCATCCACCACGCGGACGACGCCCTCTACCGGGCCAAACGCGCTGGACGCAACCGGGTGGATACCTGATCCGGATCAGTCGCGAAATTGAAACTGACCGGGCCTCCCTCACCGCGCCCTGTTCTGGTCGTTTTCCATGCCGGTTAACGGGTGTGAGGGGGAGGCCCGTGGCCCGCTTTTCCGTGCTGGTCGCTCTTTGCCTGGCTTCGGGTAGCATCCCTTGTCTGGCCGGGCAGGGGCTCGGTGCGAATCAAGGAGACTGAAATGCAACTGGCAGGAAAAACGGCTTTGGTGACGGGTTCCACCTCGGGGATCGGGCTGGCGGTGGCCCGGGCGCTGGCGCTGGCTGGGGCGAAGGTGATGCTGAATGGTTCTCGCTCGGCGGCCGAGGCCGAGCCGCTGCGTGCCCAGCTGGCGGCCGAAACCGGTGCCGGGATCGGTTATACCCCGGCGAATCTGGCCCTGGGCAGTTCTGCTCGCCAGTTGGTGGAGGCAACCATTGCGGCTTTCGGGGGCCTGGACATCCTGGTCAATAATGCCGGTATCCAGCATGTGGCGGCGCTGGATGCCTTTCCCGACGAGACCTGGGATCAGCTCATCGCCATCAACTTGTCTTCCGTCTTTCACACCACCAAGGCCGCCCTGCCGGGCATGAAGGCCAATGGGTGGGGCCGCATCATCAACATTGCTTCCGCCCATGGGGTGGTGGCTTCCCCTTTCAAGGCACCCTACACCGCCAGCAAGCACGCGGTGGTGGGGCTGACCAAGTCCGTGGCCCTGGAAGTGGCGGAGCAGGGGATCACCTGCAATGCGGTGTGCCCGGGCTATGTGCGCACGCCTTTGGTGGAAAAGCAGGTGGTCGATCAGGCCAGGGTGCATAACCTGCCCGAGGATCGCGTGATCCGGGAGGTGATTCTCGCGGCCCAGCCCTCCAAGCGGTTCGTCGAGGCGGATGAGGTGGCTGCCTTTGTGACGTTCCTGTGTTCCGAAGCGGCACGCTCCGTCACCGGCTCGGTGCAACTCATCGATGGGGGTTGGACCGCGCGGTAGCGCTATCCTGGACAAGGTCCTCCGGAGAAGCGTCGGGCTTCCTCATCGAAGCGTTCCACCAGCCAGTCGGCGGTGGCTGCCACTCTGGCCTGGGGGCGGGCGTCCGGGTGAATCAGCATCCAGAGTTCCCGGCTGAGGATGGGGACCGGGCCGGAAAGACGCACCAGGGCAGGATCCGGGTCGGCCAGGAAGCAGGGCAGGATCCCGCATCCAACCCCGTCTCCCACGGCGCGCGCCAGGCCCTGGAGGCTGTTTGTGCGCAGGCGGATGCGTCCGGTGCCGAGCATCGCCTGGAGGTGCCGCATCTCGGGGGTGTGGGCCAGGTCGGCGTTGTAGCCCACCCAGTCGCCCGGGGGTACCGGCAGGTCGCCCCGGGCTGCGCCGTAGATCGCAAAGCCCACGTCCGCCAGCTTGCGGATCAGGAAATCCCCCCGCGCTGGGCGGGCCAGGCGGATGGCAATGTCGGCTTCCCGCCGGGCCACGTTGAGATTGTCGTTGCTGGCGATGAGCTCCACGGACAGGTCCGGGTGACGGGCGTAGAGCCCGGGCAGCCGGGGCACCAGCCACTCGCCGAGGATGGCGCCGACAGCGGTCAGGCGTACTACGCCCCCGACCAGGCTGGCGCCCGCTTCGGCCAGGCGCATGAGGCCGGCCACGCTCTCCTCGATGTGCCCGGCCCGCTCCAGGACCCGCAGACCTGTGGGGGTGGGCTGCCAGCGGCTTTCTCCGCGCTCGAAAAGCGGTGTGCCCAGGTTGTCTTCCAGGGCGCGCAGGCGGCGGGCCACGGTGGTCTGGTCCACCTGGAGGCAGCGTGCCGCAGCGACCAGGGTTCCCTCCCGGCCAAGGGTGACGAGAAAGCGCAGGTCGTCCCAGTTCATGGATGGTGATGGCGAGGGCCGCAAATTTGCAGGAGTGTAAGGCAGGAATGTCTATTTACGCAGGTTTGAACGGGCTCTAGCCTATGGACCATTCCTTCCAATCATTCCAGGAGACACCTCATGAGCACTGCTTCCACCACCCTGCGCCAACTGTCTGGTCTGTCTGCCGAGCCTGCCCGCCTGTCCGAGTCGGCCCTGATCATCGTCGATGCCCAGAACACTTATCGCCGTGGCGTGATGCAACTCACCGGCGTGGAGGCGGCCCTGGACGAGTGTGCGGGCCTTCTGGCGCGGGCCCGGACGCTGAATATTCCGGTGATCCACATCCAGCACGATGCGGGCCCGGGCAGCCCCTACGATGTGAGTGCCGAGATCGGCGCCATTGCCGACAAGGTGGCACCGGCGGCCGGTGAGGCTGTGGTGGTCAAGAATTACCCCAACTCTTTCGTGAATACCGATCTGGATGCCCGCCTCAAGGCTGCCGGGGTGAAGAACCTGGTGGTGGTAGGCTTCATGACCCACATGTGCATCAACTCCACGGCCCGGGGTGCTTTCAATCTGGGCTACGCCGTGACCGTGCCCGCTGCTGCGACGGCGACCCGTCCGCTGCCCGCTCCGGATGGGAGCGTGGTGAGCGCGGAGGCCCTGCAATCGGCAGCTCTGGCGGCCTTGGGGGATCTGTTTGCGGTGGTGGTGGCCAACGGCGCCGGCATTCCCGATTGAGTGGGCGGGCGCCATAGCCGCCAAGCTCTGGCGGCGGACTGATTGAAGCACAAGGCCGGGTGGACCTGGGGTCCAGCCCGGCCTTGTCCTGTTTCAGGCGCCCCAGGTCACGGGTTCCCTGTCCTTGAGGGCACGTTCAAGCATCTCCAGCAGAGGAACGGCGCGCTGGAAGAAACTGACTGCCCCCTCCGGCTTCACGTCCTGATCGGGGTCATCTTCGTCCAGGGAGCGTTCAGCCTGGCGGACCTTGTCGGCAGCAATGGCAGCCTTGACCGCGTCGATGGCGGCGGGGAGCTGTTCCACGGTGAAAATCCCCTTCGGCTCGGTGGGATCCTTGCCCAGGATGCGGAGCATTTCCTTGGCGTTCTTTTCAAACATGATGACATCGCCGTCGGCGGGGGACTTGAAGATGATCAGCATGGGGGGGATATCCTTGCAATGAAATGCCGCCATTCTACCCTTGGGCACCTCGAATAACCCGCCGTTTTCAGCAAACCCCATCGCACAACGATGATCCCGGTCGAATCCGGTTCTATTTCTTCGGCAAGCCACCGCCATCGCCGGCCCTTTCGTCCCGTTTTTGCCTC
>NZ_JAQUVG010000152.1 GCF_028693495.1 Zoogloea sp.
GGCCGTAGCCGATGGTGACCATCGGGATCTTGTCCTGGGCGACCTTGTCGAGCACCGAGTAGGTGATGCCGGTGGACACCGGCTGGAACACGCTGTTGCCGGTGCTGCCCTTCTTCTTGAGGCGCTCATAGCACTCCACGCCGCGGGCGTTGTTGTACTCGGTCTCGCACTCTTCCCAGGTCAGCTTGACGCCATTGACGCCGCCGTCGCGCTCGTTGATGAGCTGCATGTAATCGATCCAGCCGCCGAACAGGCCGGAGCCACCGGCCGCATAGGGACCCACGCGATAACTCGGCAGACCGACAAACTGCTCCTCGCTGGCACTGGCCAGGGAGGAACCCAGGAGGCCGGCGATGACAGCGCCGAGCAGGACGGTTTTCTTGAGTTTCATGTTTTTGTCTCCTCGTTATATGTTTGGGTGGAACTCGCGTAGGCGGCAGGGCCGCCCGGTTCGCTTCAGAATTAGTGGGGGAAAGGCCAGAGACGCAGCTTCTCCTTGGCGATCTGCCACAGACGGGCCAGGCCGTGGGGCTCGACGATCAGGAAGAAGATGATCAGGCCGCCGAAGACGATCAGCTGAAAGTTGGACACGAACCCCGCACCCAGGGCATCCCCGAAGACCAGCGGCACCACATTGTCCAGGAAGATCGGCAGCAGCACGATGAAAGCGGCCCCCAGGAAGGAGCCCATGATCGAACCCACCCCGCCGATGATGATCATGAACAGGATCTTGAAAGACAGGTCCAGGTTGAAGCCCTCCGGCTCGACCGTGCCGATGTAGGTGTAGGCATACAGGGCGCCCGCCACCCCGCAGTAGAAGGAACTCACCGCGAAGGCCAGCAGCTTGGTGCGCATCAGGCGGAAGCCGATCACCTGGGCCGCCACATCCATGTCCCGCACGGCCATCCAGGCCCTGCCGGTAGAGGAGCGCACCAGATTCTTGGCCAGCAGCGCCATGAAGGCGACGATCAGGAAGGTCAGCACATACTTGGCTTCCGGGCTGGAGAAGGTGTAGCCGAGGATGGTCACTTCCTGGGCAGTCACCACGCCGGACGAGGAGTAGTTGGAGAACCAGGGGAACTTGACCAAGGCCCAGACGATGAAGAACTGGGCCGCCAGCGTGGCCACCGCCAGGTAAAAGCCCTTGATCCGAAGGCTGGGCAGGCCGAACAGGATGCCCACCGCCGCCGCCGTACCGCCCGCCAGCACCAGCGCCACCAGGAAGGGCATGCCCTCGACGCGCAGGATGAAGTTGTAGGCGGCAAAGGCACCGACGGCCATGAAAGCAGCCGATCCGAGGGAAAGCTGGCCGGCATAGCCTGTCAGGATGTTGAGGCCGATCGCGGCCAGGGAAAAGATCAGCACCGGAATCAGGATGGCCTTCAACCAGTACTCATTGGTCAACAGGGGCACGGCCACGCCGAACACCAGCATGAGGACCCAGAACCCGATCTTGTCCTGCCGGATCGGGAAAATCTGGGAATCTTCGGCGTAACTGGCCTTGAACTGGCCGGCTTCACGGTAAAACATCGTTGTTACTCCTTCGTCACGGAGAGGTGTGAGGCGTGAGGGGGCCGGAGGACGCTGGTGATCAGCGCAGCTCCCCTCCCACCTCTCTCCTCAGGCCTCACCAAAAAAACCTCAGACCCGGTCGATGTGCTTCTCGCCGAACAGCCCTTCGGGGCGGACGAGGAGGAAGGCCAGGGCCAGCATGTAAGGGAACCAGCCCTCGATGCCGCCACCGACAAAGGGGCCCACATACACCTCGGCCAGCTTCTCGGAGGCACCGATGATCAGACCACCGACAATCGCCCCTGGCACAGAGGTGAAACCACCGAGAATCAGGACCGGCAGGGCCTTCAGGGCCGTGAAGGTGAGGGCGAACTGGACGCCGTTGCGGGCGCCCCAGATCATCCCGGCCACCAGCGCCACGAAACCGGCCACGGCCCACACCACCCGCCAGATGGTCTGCAGCGGGATGCCGATGGAGAGAGCCGCCTGGTGGTCATCCGCCACCGCGCGCAGGGCACGGCCGACCTTGGTGTACTGGAACAGGATCGCCAGCAGGGCCACCAGGGATGCGGCCATGCCCGCGGCGAAGAGGTCGAACTTGGACACGCCGATCTCGTAGTTGTCCATCAGCCAGGCGATAGGCTCGTCCACGATGCCCAGGTCCAGCCCGCGCACGTTGGCGCCCCAGGCCATCTGGGCAATCCCTTCCACCACATAGGTCAGGCCGATGGTGGCCATGAACAGGGTGATGTGGGGCTGATTGACCAGCGGGCGCAACACGATCCGCTCGGTGGCAATCCCGAGCACGATCATCGCGATGAAGGCCAGCAGGAAAGCCAGCCAGAACACCACGCCGCTGTCCGCCTCCAGTCCCAACCAGCCGGGCAGGACCTCCTGGAAGCCGACGAAGGTCAGCGCGGCGAAGAACACCATCGCCCCCTGGGCAAAGTTGAAAACGCCCGAGGCCTTGTAAATCAGCACGAAGCCGAGGGCCACGAGGGCATACATCACCCCCGAGAGCAGCCCGCCGACCAGTACTTCGATGAAGAATTGCATCGCTGTCTCCCCTTAGTGCGAGGTGCCCAGGTAGGCCTTGATGACCTCCGGATTGTTCTTGACCTCGTCCGGCTCGCCGTCGCCGATCTTCTTGCCGTAGTCGAGCACCACGACCCGGTCCGAGATGTCCATCACCACCCCCATGTCGTGCTCGATCAGCACGATGGTGGTGCCGTAGTGGTCATTCACGTCGAGAATGAAGCGGCACATGTCCTGTTTCTCTTCCACGTTCATGCCCGCCATCGGCTCGTCCAGCAGCAGGATGTGGGGCTCGGCGGCCAGCGCCCGGGCCAGCTCGACCCGCTTCTGCAGGCCGTAGGGCAGGCGCCCCACCGGTGTCTTGCGGATGTCCTGGATCTCGAGGAACTCGATGACCTCCTCGACCTTGATGCGGTGCGCGATCTCTTCCTTCTGGGCCGCCCCCCAATAGAGGGCATGCTGGAGGAAGTTGCACTTCATCTTGAGGTTGCGCCCGGTCATGATGTTGTCGAGCACGGTCATGCCCTTGAACAGGGCGATGTTCTGGAAGGTGCGGGCGATGCCCTGCTCGGCGGCCTCGTGGGGCTCCATCTTCTTGCGCAGGGCCCCCTTGAAGAAGATCTGTCCTTCCTGCGGGTGATACACCCCATTGATGACGTTGAGCATCGAGCTCTTGCCGGCGCCGTTGGGGCCGATGATCGAGCGGATCTCGTGCTCCCTGACGTTGAAGCTGATGTCGGTCAGCGCCTTCACGCCGCCGAAGCGCAGGGAGATGTTCTGGAGGTCGACGATCACGTCGCCAATCTGTCTGGCCATGGGTCAGTCTCCTCAGGCGGCCTTCCGCGCCTGGGGCGGGAAGGTCCGGGCGTCCTCGATGCGCAGGTTGGCAGCCACCTGGTTGGTGCGGCCATCCTCGTAGGTCACCTGGGTTTCGATGAACTGCTCCTTGCGGCCGGCGTAGAGGGCGTCGATCAGCACCTCGTACTTCTCGGCCACAAAGTTGCGGCGCACCTTGCGGGTGCGGGTCAGTTCGCCATCGTCGGCGTCCAGCTCCTTGTGCAGCACCAGAAAGCGCTTGATCTGGGACTCGCTCATCCTGGGGTCGGTGGCCAGGTCGGCATTGACCTGCTCCACACACTCCCGGATCAGCTCATACACTGCGGCCTGACTGGCCAGGTCGGTGTAGCCGGCATAGGCCATGCCCTTGCGCTCGGCCCAGTTGCCCACGGCTTCCAGGTCGATATTGACGAAGGCGGTGACGAAATCCCGGCCGTTGCCGAAGCACACCACTTCCTTGATGTGCTGGAAGAACTTGAGCTTGTTCTCGATGTAGTTGGGGGCAAACATCCCGCCGTTGGTCAGCTTGCCCACATCCTTGGCCCGGTCGATGATCTTCAGGTGACCATCCTCGTCGAAGAAACCCGCATCGCCGGTCATGAAATAGCCCCCGGCATTGATCGACTCGGCCGTGGCCTCGGGGCGCTTGTAGTAGTCCTTCAGCAGCATCGGCCCCTTGACCAGGATCTCACCATTGTCCGCCAGCTTGACCTCAACGCTGGGAGCGGGGGTGCCGACCGAGTCGAGCTTGATCTGGCCATCCGGCTGCAGGCACACGTAGGCACAGGTTTCGGTCTGGCCGTAAAGCTGCTTGAGGTTGATGCCGATGGAGCGATAGAAACGGAACAGATCCGGCCCGATGGCCGCGCCGGCGGTGTAGGCCACCCGGATGCGGCTCATGCCGAGCACGTTCTTCAGTGGTCCATACACCAGCAGGCTGCCCAGCCAGTACTGGAAGCGATCGCCGGCGGACACGGACTTGCCGTCCAGGAGGTCCGCGCCACAACGCCTGGCCACGTTCATGAAGTGCTGGAAGACCTTGCGCTTGAAGCTGCCTGCATCCTCCATGCGGATCATCACCTGGGTGAGCAGGTTCTCGAAAACGCGAGGCGGCGCAAAATAGTAAGTGGGACCAATCTCCCGCAGATCGCCCATCACTGTCTCTCCGGATTCCGGACAGTTGATGGTGAAGCCGGCCACCATGGCCTGGGCATAGGAAAAGAGATGATCCCCCACCCAGGCCATCGGCAGGTAGGACAGGATGTCTTCCTGGTCGGTGAGCTTGTCGAAGAGGATGCCCCCCTTGGCCGCAGCAATGAATGCCGAGTGGGTCTGGCAGACCCCCTTCGGCTTACCCGTGGTCCCGGAGGTATACAGCATCACC
>NZ_JAQUVG010000153.1 GCF_028693495.1 Zoogloea sp.
CGCAATTTCGTGACCAAGGAGTATCAGGAGCGTCTCCTCGATAGCATGGTCCGCAAGCTGCTCGTAGGCCGGCAACTCGGTGCTGCATATCGGGCTGAAAAGGTGGGGAATCCGGAGTTCACGGTCAACTTTCCGTTCGTCCATCACCATGACGGGCGAGCTGACCGCATCATCAAGCCTTTGTACCTGGCCCAGGAGGACTCCACCAAGCTGCTGACCCATGGTGGTCAATGGGTGGACAAGGTCAGGCGTCTCCGTAAGCGGGATGCCTTACCAGAGGCAGTCCTGTTCCCGGTGAAAGCTCCGGCTCGGGATACAAAACCGTATCAGGCGTTTGAGGAGATCCGCGAAGATCTGCAGGCTACTGGCGTCACCGTCGTGGCTGCAAACGATGAAGAGTCGATTCTGCAGTTTGCTGCCATGTGAGGTTCAGGTAGGTCAGGGGCTTGATTAACACCTTGCTTGACGCTGCTTGCCCTGACCTGATCTCCCTCCGATCAGACATCGACCAGACAACAAAAAAGCCAACCCCGTGAGGTTGGCTTTTTTGCTTGCAGATCAACGACCTGTCTGAATCCGATCTGGAGCGGGCGATGGGAATCGAAAACGTGGAGCAGAGCATGCTTCGAGGCCCGATGACCGGCATCCGGGGCGAGACATTAATCTGTTTTCCCTTGATCTTCAACGGCTTTTTCGAGAAGGGGCGAGATCCGGAGCGTCGCTCCGTGGGCTCTGGTTTCGGATCTGGATTGCCTGAGCTTGACGCAGCGGTGACCAGAACGTGACCAGACGGTCCTCTGGTATGCCCGTCAGGCGACTTCCGCCATCAGGCTGATGCGCTGCGCGGTCGCCCGGACTTCCTTCATCCGGCCGTGGCCCGGCAGGATCTTCTCCGAGACCGTGACCAGGCCCGCCCGCGCCAGCTCATCCACATCCCGCTTGACCGCGCTGCGATCCCGGTGGAGGCGTTCCGAGATCTGGGTGATCGAGCCGGGCATCTCCTTGATGGAACGAAAGAGGGCGAGCCGCGCGGTGGTGATCAGCTTCACCACATCCGCCGGGTCCTCGAAACTGATCGTGCTCTCGCTGGGCAGCGCGTCGCCGCGATCCGCTGCGCGTGCCAGTTGCCGGCCTCGCTGGAAGAAGTCGCCTTCGGTTCCCGTTTTGATCGTCAGCTTGCTCATTTGCAATCCTTCAAGATGATCCAGTCCTGCGCGAAGCGCTCTTCGATGTCTTCGAAGCTCACGAAGTCGATGGGTTCCACCACCCCGAAGTAATGGCGGTGGTGACCATCGTGGGCGTTGTCGTAACCCACGACGCGTCCGTTGTCTCCCGCGTACAGCCGGTGGTTGATGTACGCAAGGTTGTAGCGGGTGACCTTGCCCGTGATCGAATCGACCCAGATCTCCCGGCGCAGCTTGCCGTTGCCCCGCTTGTCGGAAATCTTGTGGGACTCATCGATGATCTTCGTATCAGCCATGACTTAATATAGCATGGCTGGCTTTGCTGGGACGGTCCCACTCAGACGGTGTCCCCCTCGAAGTAGTCCGAGTCAACCCGCTTGATCTCAAAGCGGCTGACGGGTGAAACCCCGACGTTGTGATCGACCATCAAGGCGGCCAACTGCTCACCTCCAACAAGGATGATCTTCGATGGGATGATCCCCGCGTATTCGTGGGCCTCTCGCGAGAATCCTGATGTGGTGATGAAAACCCCCTTGTTCGCACGCTGTCCTTGAAGGGCTCCAGCAAACTTCTGTATCTCCGGACGTCCGACGGTCCCCTCCCACCGTTTGGCTTGCACGTAGATCACGTCGAGCCCCAGCTTGTCCTCCTTGATGATCCCGTCGATGCCGCCATCGCCGCTTCGGCCTACCGCCTTGCCCGCGTCCTGGCGCGAGCCGCCGTAGCCCATGGCGACCAGCAGATCGATGACCAGGCGCTCGAAGAAGGCCGGTGTGGCGGCCTTGACCTGCTCCAGCACCTCGGCCTCCAGATTGCTGCGCAGGCGCTGATAAGCCTGTGAGAAAAGCTCCTCTGGTGTGGCTTCTGGTGCCGGCGATGACGTGATCTGGGACGGAGACGGTAAGGTTATTGGGATGTCTGGTTGCTGTGCGCCGTTACCCTCACTTCTGCGTGACCTGAATGCCCGGAATTCCTGATACTTCTCAAGCGTAGAGGTGTCGATCTGGATCGGGTTTGTTCCGAGAAGCTCGGAGCCCCGCAGCGTGATCCGGAAGTAGCCTCGTCGAGTTGCATCGATCAAACCAGCTTGCTTAAGGTAGGTCTTTGCCCACCCGACCCTGTTGTCAAACATCGGAGCCGTACCACTGGGAAGCATCGTGGCGCGCTCTTCATCGGACAACTCGAACTTAGCCGCCAGCTGCTCGACTGCATCGCGGAAACGATGCTCGTTGCCGTCAGTGGCCAGCCTCAAGAGCGGAAGCATCAAGGTTTGATAGTCGGGGATGGGCATAACGAATACGGATGATGGTAGGGTGTTTATGGATTCAACATCCACAGGCATCACGGATGGTAGCGCAAGCGCCCGCATCGTGTTTCCTTCGAGCGGGAGCCTTTACTATGAGACTGAAAGCAGAGGGCTCAGGAGATTGCTCTCTCGATCCCTTGTGCTCGACGTTTTACTCAGCGGCGTTGTGGACAATCATCTCTACAGCATTCTGGAGTTCATCTTTGCTTGAAAATGACTGAAGAAGCGGCGAAGAAGAGCAGTTCAAGGAAAAAAGGCATGAACCGACCTGAACCTTTGCAGCTAGCGTACGACTTCTCTTCTGCACCTGAACCTGTCCGCCTGTTCGAGGGAACAGCAGAAGTGGGCTTTGGTGATGACAGTTTTTCCGGGACGGCTGATCTGCTGCTGAGATTTCTTCCCAGCCCGCGGGTTGTTTTTCACGCGAGTGTCCAAGGAAGGGCGGGAGAGTCACGGTTTCCCTTGTTCTTCTACACCTCAGATGAGCCTTCGTACTTCTTATTCAACGGATACAAGATAGAAGGGTTCCGTGGAAAGTGGAGCGCTAATTCCGATATCTTGGCATTGGATTGGCACCCCAAATCCGACCCTGTGGTGCTGTGTGACATGCAGTCCAAGACTTCAGTGGCGGCAATCCTTCACATCTTTAACTTCCCTGACTTCCAGGGTGGGCAGCATCAAGCCACTGCGGCTCCTGCGGGGTGTGCGTTGCTTGTGCTGGAGTCTGAGGAGTGGCGCGTTTCCCTCCAATCATTGCCGAACGACGCCACCTGTCAGGCATGGGAGCGAATAAGGAGTGAAGGCGGCTGTTACCTGACGCATGTGGCGAAGTTGGAGCGGAAGGACGGCAAGCCTTTCTCCGGGGAAGAGGCCCGCGAGCAACGCCTTCTCCTTGCTAACTTCCTCTCATTCACTAAGGGTGGGCGGTGCTCGACCTCGTGTGAAGTGGGATTCGATGCGGCGGGCAAAAAAACCTGGGAGACCTTTGCTTCCCCATACGTCAGCAACCCGCCATATTCATGGTTCACCCCATTCAAGGCGAGCCAGGCCGAGGTCCTGTTTCCCCTGTTCGTGAAGCGTTGGCAGCAGTCGGAGGAATGGAAGGATTGTCTGCGTTCGGCTATCTACTGGTATGCGCAGGCCAACACGAATGGGAGCTCGCCAGGCATCGATGCGGCTATCATTCTGGCGCAATCCGCCTTGGAGCGATTGGCGCATCACCATTTGGTCGTTGACAGGAAGATGATCTCCCTCGAAGGGCTCGATCGACTGAAGGCGTCTGACCGCTTGCGGCTGCTTTTTTCCAGCTTGAATCTTCCTGTCGGGATTAGTGCCGCAACGCTAGACATTCAGAAGGCTGCACCGAGCTGCAAGTGGGTGGATGCGCCCCATGCCCTGACGGACATCCGTAACGAACTGGTTCATCCGGCCAGCAAGAAGCAGGTTTCCGATTGCTTCATTGACGGATGGAAGTTGAGCCTGTGGTACCTGGAGTTGTCTGTGCTGGCCTTGTGCGGCTACAACGACACCTATACCAGTCGATTGACGGCGAAATACGTGACCCAATCAGAGCGAGTGCCATGGGGAAACGCAGGATGAGCGACATGGTCTGACCGTCCTCCAACTCCCGCCGTAGGGGTGTATAGCCGCGAAAGTTGGAGCCCATGCCCCCTCCAACTCGGTCACCTTCAGTACCACCAACTCCACCTCTTCCCCAAGCCCGGCGCAGGATCAAGGGACCTGCGCCGGGCTTGACCACCTTCGGGGGCGGCCCTGCAAGCTTCGCTCGCAGGGGATTAATAGCAGCACGAGATCGGCTCGACTTGCAGATGTGGGGCCCTTGGCTGTGAGACGTCCGGCGCCAGGCGGAACGAGACGAGATAACGCAGCACCTGCAGCTTGTTGATATGCTTAGTCAATGCCGATGGTGGTGCCACAGGCGGCGCGTTGCATGGTTCGCCTTTGAAGGGTGATTTAGGATCACAAGGCCGGTATATCTCGACTACAGCGCGTGGAGAGGAGCCTCATGAGCATGATCTTCATCAGCCATTCCAGCCGTGACAACGAGTTGGCGAAGGCCATGCGGGACTGGCTGGGAGAGCAGGGTTGGGCCGACGTTTTTCTCGACCTCGATCCGTCCGCAGGATTAGCTCCGGGGCAGCATTGGCGGGATGAGCTGGGCGGTTTCAAGTCTGAAGTGCAACACTGGGTTGAAAGTTCATGATTTCCCTCGCAAAGACCTCCGCTGGTGTTTCAAAGTCGAGGCATTTGCGCG
>NZ_JAQUVG010000154.1 GCF_028693495.1 Zoogloea sp.
AAGTGTTCATCGGCTCCTGCATGACCAACATCGGCCACTTCCGTGCTGCCGGCAAGGTCCTGGAAGGCAAGTCCGACATCCCGACCCGTCTGTGGATTGCTCCGCCGACCAAGATGGATGCGCTGAACCTGACCGAGGAAGGCTACTACGGCGTTCTCGGCAAGTCCGGTGCCCGCATGGAAATGCCCGGCTGCTCCCTGTGCATGGGCAACCAGGCGCAGATCCGCAAGGGTTCCACCGCCATCTCCACCTCGACCCGCAACTTCCCGAACCGTCTGGGCATCGACACCCGTGTCTACCTGGGCTCCGCCGAACTGGCCGCCATGTGCGCCCTGGCCGGCCGGATCGTGACCAAGGAAGAGTACATGGAGCAGATCCAGGTGGTGAATGCCAAGGCCGCCGAGATCTACCGCTACATGAACTTCGACCAGATCCCCGCCTTCGTTGAAGTGGCGGATACCGTCGAGATGTAAGTTGCGAAAACCGGCCGGTTTTGCCGGTCGGCTGCAGGAAATTTAAAAGCCCCTGTCGGGAAACCGGCAGGGGCTTTTCATCGAGCTGCTGTTTTGAGCAGGGAGCAATCTCTCTCGAATGCTTCAAGCATCTCATCCGCGATGCTGTGCGTGCCGTCACCGGCCAGGCCTCCCGAGCAGCTCCGTCAATTGAAAGGTTTGCCGGGGGCTTGCAGCGGCTCAGGCGGCTTGCCTGGCCTTGCGGCGGCTGAGGCCGAGGCCGGCGAGGCCCATCGCGACGAGGGACAGGGACACGGGTTCCGGCACCTTGGAGGCGGATTCGACGTTCTTGATGTACAACTCGCTGGACAGGCCCGTATCCATCTCGTTATTCACGCCAAAGGTCAAGGTGCCGGTGAAGGCCGTATCGAAGATGAAGGTCTGCCAGCCGGAATTGCCGTAGTCGCCAACCGCGCTGACGTTCGACAGCACGTTGATGGCGCCGCTGTCCAGCCGGTACCAGCCGTAGTCATTGAAGGGCATGTAGTCTTTGGCCTGGAAGAACCAGTCGAAGGAGGTCACGTTCGAGACCTTGCTCGAGATGGTGCCATAGGCGGTCAGGTTGGCCTGCTCCGTGGAGGCGGATGCATTGCCAACGGTGGTCCAGCTGCTCAGATCGGCAAGCGAAGCCTGGGCGGTGCTGGTGGCGAACAGACCGATGGTGGCGAGAGCCAGAGCAAGTGTCTTCATTTTTCTGATTTTCCCAATCTAAGCAGCGTATCGAACGGTGGGTGTCTATCCGCGGCGCATGCAACTGAAAACATGATCCAGTCATCGGCTGCGGGCTGACATCGTTGTGTTTTCTTACTGCTGCGGATTTTGACCGATACGTGCGGGGGCGCCTGTCGAGTAATTCACAGAGCATTGGCGGGCACGCCGGGTAAGGCGTGAGTTTTTCACGTTTTGCTGTTATTTGAATTTTTGGGGGATTGCCCGACTTGCGCCGGGCCGGGCAATCCCGCGCCGTGGTGGCTGCCGATCCGGGGGATCAGAAATTGTGGGTAATGGAAAGGTTCGCCGGGCGCTGACCTCAAGCCGGCGGTGGGGCAGGTCCTGCGTTTAGGCTTGCCGTCCGGATCAGCGGCTGGCCCGGGCGCAGTTCAGGAAGGCCTCAAGGAGCGGTGTGCAATCGAGCAGGTCGCTACGACCGGGCGTGTGAAATTCGGGATGCCACTGCACACCGACGAGGAAACCATGACCGGTATGGCGAATGGCCTCGATCATGCCGTCGTCTGCCGAGCTGGCTTCAACCAGCAGATCCTTGCCCAGGGTTCGGACGCACTGGTGGTGAATCGATACCACGTTGCCGCCTTCGGTGTGCCCGAACCAGTGGGCAAAGCGTCCCCGTTCCGTGAACCGGATGCCATGGCTGTGCTGGTCGTAGGCCTCGGCCTGGTGACGGGCTGGGGCAGCATACTGGCTGGGAATATCCTGGTACAGGGAGCCCCCGAAGGCGACATTGATCAGTTGCATGCCGCGGCAGATGCCCAGGACCGGTTTCCCTGCCTCGACGAATTCGTGGAGAAGCTCCATCTCGTAGGCATCCCGCACCCGGTCGCCGGACCATTCCGGTTTCAGGGGCTGCTCACCGTAGGCTTCCGGGCTTACGTCGGTGCCTCCCTGGAGGACCAGTCCATCCAGATACTCCGCGTAGTCCCGCAGGCGGATGTTGCTGCGGTGGATGCAGCCATCCTTGAGGATGGAGGGCACCATCAGCACCAGGACATCCCGGGACATGACCCACTGGGCGATGGATTGCTCCAGAACCTGCAGGCTCTTGGACTCGATGCCGGTGGCGCCTTCCCGGGGATGAAACAGGCGGGCGGACAGTCCGATGCGGATGGTCTTGGCTTTGGCCATGGGAGCTCCTTGCGGATGTTTGCGTTATCGTTTGACGGTAAGTATATTGGTTTGAATATATATCTTTCCTGCGGCGCCTCCAAGGTCTGCTGCCTTTCATCCTTTACCAATTCGGCGATCACGAAGTGTCCCTGCTTGTGCAGTGGGGCCTGTCGTCGTGGCTGCGCAGCTCAGGAGAAAACGGTGTTATGAGCATTTTTCGTGACGTCTGGGAATTTCTGCAGGCCCGGCTGTTCTTTCTGCCGTCCTTTCCTGATCAGATGGATCCCTTGGCGCTGTTTGCCTTATTGCTGATCGGTGGCCTGCTGGCAGGAGAGGCGCTGCACCGACGCCTGGGTCTGTCCCGGATTGTCGGATATGTTCTGGCCGGGGCGATTGCCGGGCCGGGCATGTTGGGCTGGCTGAGCCAGGAAACCCTCGCGCTGGCCCGGCCCGTGGCCGATGCCGCGCTGGGGCTGCTGCTCCTCGAAACCGGGCGAAACCTGGATCTGGGTTGGCTGCGCCACAATCCTGCCCTGCTGCGGACGGCATTGCTGGAGTCCGGGCTGGCCTTTGCGGCGATCTTTCTGTTTGCCTCTCTGGTGGTGGATCTCACTCCAGCCTGGAGTGCCGCGACTGCGGCGATCACGATGGCCTCGGCACCGGCTGTGGTGCTGCTGACGGCTGAGGAGAGCCGCGCTCAGGGTCAGGTGACCCAGCGCACCCTGTTGTTGACAGCCCTCTCCAGCGCCCTGTCCTTCATTGGATTTGCACTGGCACTCGGGCTGATCCACGGTGAGCAGTCCGGTGACTGGCTCAACATGCTGGCCCATCCCCTGTGGGTGGTGATCGGTGGAGTGCTGATCGGGTCGCTCGGTGCCTGGCTGGCCCTGGTGCTGGCGGTGCGCCAGGCAAAACGCTCGTTAGCCCAGGTTTTCATCCTGGTGGCGGTGGCCGTGCTGGCCATCGGCCTTGCCCGAATGCTGGCCATCCCGGTCTTCCTCACCCTGTTCCTGATGGGTGGTTTCCTGGCGCTTCTGGATACGGGCCGGGTGCTTGCCTACACGGGCTTGCCTCAGGGGCATTGGGTCCTGGCCATCGTGCTCTTCGTGGTCACCGGAGCCATGTTGCCCCTGGCCGAGCTTACCTGGCTGGTGGGTCTGCAGGCCCTGGGCCTGATCCTGGTCAGGGGTTTGGCCAAATTTGCAGGTGTGCTGGCCAGCGGGCGTCACGACCTGCCCCTGGCCCGGCGCTGTCTGGTGGGACTGGGTATTCAGCCCTTGTCTGCCACCGCTATTTTCATGGGGGCAGAACTCGCCCTGATCTACCCGGAAGTCAGCACCCAGGCCTTGCTGCTGCCTCTGATGGCCGCCGCCATGATGGAACTGGCCGGACCACAACTGTGCAAGGCTGCCTTTCGCCGGGCGGGCGAGACTACGCCTGCCCCTCAGGAGTTGAAACTATGAGTGACCTTTCAGGACTTGCCTTTACCCCGAGTCTCCCGCTAACTCTGGGGGTTGAGCTGGAGTTGCAACTGGTCTCTCCCCGGGACTATGACCTTACCCGGGCGGCCACCGATCTGCTGGGGGGGCTGCATCATGACGGCAGGTGCGGGGATGTGAAGCTCGAGATCACTGAAAGCATGATCGAGATAAACACGTGCCCCCGCGAAGACGTGGAGGCCATCGCGACCGATCTGGATGGGCTGCGAGCCCTGCTGGTCACGCATTGCCAGCGGAACCACGTGGAAATTTGTGGCGGGGGGACTCATCCGTTCCACCACTGGCCTGAACGGCGGATCTGCCCCGGGGAACGCTTTGCGTTTCTCAATGAGCGCTATGGTTATCTCAGCAAGCAGTTCACCGTGTTCGGCCAGCATATTCACGTGGGGGTGCCCTCAGGGGACGACGCGATCTGGCTGACCCACGCCCTCAACACCTATGTTCCGCACTTCGTGGTGCTCTCCGCCTCATCTCCCTTTCTGGATGGCACCGACACGGCCTTTGCCTCCGCCCGCCTGAATGCCGTGTCGGCCTTTCCACTGTCGGGTCAGGCGCCTGATGTGAGAAGCTGGTCAGCCTTCCTGGATCACATGGCCCTGCTGCAGTCCTGTGGCGTGGCCGAGAGCATCAAGGATCTGTACTGGGATGTGCGACCGAAGCCCGAGTACGGTACGGTGGAGATCCGGGTCTGCGATACCCCGCTGACGGTGGATCGGGCCACCGAACTGGCTGCACTCGCCCAGAGTCTGTGCCGCTGGTTGTTGAGGGCGCGTCCGCCCATCCACCCTCCCATGCAGGCCCTGGTTGCCCGCTACAACAAGTTCCAGGCCTGCCGCTATGGTTTTGATGCGATGCTGGCGGATCCCCAGGCCCGCTGCACGGTGTCCGTGCGTGACAGCCTGGAGCGCC
>NZ_JAQUVG010000055.1 GCF_028693495.1 Zoogloea sp.
GCCGGCGGTACAGGAATGGAACGATGGACAGGTGGCCGCGGCCGAGTCCGAGCTGCTGTATCAAAGCTGCGAGGCTGAAGGCGACGTACGGATCTCGACCTAGAGGCGAATGGCTCACTACGGCCAGGAGCGGACTTACAAGTGAGTTCAAAATCTGCCGATCAAAGGGCTCATCTGGTCTGAAACCTGCCGGTCGGTGTCCTGGCACCAATCTGCCGAATCGCCGGTGCGCTCGTCGACAGATCGTGTCCTGGGCGAGGAACTACGGCTCATGGGCAAATCAGGTGTCCATTCGATCGGAGTGAAGAAATTCATCGAACACTGCCGCCATTTGTTGGATACAATCCTGCCCGCTCCCTCGTTCGACTGGGTCGTTT
The DNA here is from genome assembly GCF_028693495.1 of Zoogloea sp. Classification (GTDB taxonomy): domain Bacteria; phylum Pseudomonadota; class Gammaproteobacteria; order Burkholderiales; family Rhodocyclaceae; genus Zoogloea. The sequence goes on from NZ_JAQUVG010000055.1 coordinate 378, forward strand.
CTTTACCGGTGCAACGTTTCCGCAACCGCTTCTCCGCATGGCTGACAGCATTTCTCATGCTGGCAGGGGCATGCATGCCAACAATCAGCCGCGCCATGATGGCAACAAGTGCTGACGGCCAAGCCTGGGTGGAAGTCTGCACCGCGTCCGGGACGCGCTTGATTCCGTCGAGCCTGAGCGACCGCGACTCAGGGGCGCCCGATCAACCAGGGTCCGAAAGCCAGAAAAAGGCGCCCAATCCCTCGACCGCTGGCGCTGGGCACTGCCCGCTGTGCTGTGGCCATGCCGGTCACGCTTGCATTCCCTCCGCAGAAGCGTCTCTGCCGGCCTTGCCGCTCGCTTCCGACCAAGTCCCGACGCTTTTCCTGGTCTCACCGCGACCGCTTTTCGTCTGGTCGTCGGCCCAGCCCAGGGCCCCACCTCTGCACATCTGACCCGCTTCGGGTCGCGTTGCGCGTGACAAGGCCGTGCCGACACGACCCTGTCCCGCACCGTCTGGTCTTGTGACCATTGCCTGAACCGCTCGCACTCCGGCGGCCCCGCGTGGCTGCTGCGTGTGACATGGCGCCGTTCGGCGTTGCCCCTTGTTGCAGAGGAAAGACATTTCCATGAAGAAGCATTTTCTGGCTTCGCTCGCCGCGCTGCTGATGGCCGCGACCGCCTTTGCCGATGTTGCCGTTACCGACCCCTGGGTCCGGGCGACGGTGCCTGCGCAAAAGGCTACCGGCGCCTTCATTCAACTCACCGCCGATCGTTCAGTACGCTTGGTGGGTGCCCGCTCACCCGTCGCTGACACCGTCGAACTCCACGAAATAAAGCTTGACGACAAGGTCATGAAGATGTCGCCGGTGGCGGGGATCGACTTGCCCGCGGGCAAGCAGGTCGCACTTCAGCCCGGGGGCTACCACATCATGCTCATGGGCCTGAAGGCGCAGGTGAGGGAAGGCGATAGCGTGCCTCTGACCCTCCTCCTTGAGGACCCCGACGGCACGAAGCACACCCAGGCGATCAACGCGCCCGTGCGCCCCCTTACCCAGGCTGGAACCGGCAGGGACGATAAGACCCACTCCATGCACTGAGCACAGTGCGTGTGGTGACGGCCACCCCTCGGCGGGCCATGGCCGCGCTCATACCGGAAATGCCCGGGGCGCCCCATCACCCGTGCGCGAACTCTCGGCGCAACAGATTTTAGGAAAGTGACTCATGACAACCCCCATTGCAGGGCCTGCGATGCCCCCCGACGCACGTCCCACGGATTCCGGCCGTCCAAGCCAAAAGTGCGTGTCCCGCAGTGAATGGATTTATCGCGTCGCGGAGGAGGGGCACGCCTGGCGCATCGTGTCGGGCACCGTCCGGCTGGACTGCCCTAACGCCTCGGGAAACGGCTTCGGCGGACTCGCCATTCCAGGCGACATCATCGGCGCGGAAACACTGATGTTCGCCCGCTACAGTTTCGCGGCCTACGCGCTGGTGCCGTGCATCCTGGCACCCTGGCCGGAGGGCTGTGAAACGCCGGCCTCGGAAAGCTTGCTCAAGACCCTGCTGCGCACGGAACAGCGCACGGCCGAAACCCTGGCGCTGCGCCACGGCTCTTCGATCGACAGGGTCCGGCGCCTTCTCCGTTTGCTGGCTTCGCCGGCCAAGCACCTTGCCGGCGCAACGGTAAGCCTCCCGGCATTGCGCGACACCGCTGAAATCACCTGCCTGACCATGGAAACGATCAGCCGCGCCATGGCGAAGCTGCGGCAGCAAGGCGAGATCGATCGCCTCAAGCGCGACGTGGTCTTGCTGTGCCCCACCGCTGGGCAGGGCGTCGCCTGATTCCGGATTCGATCCGTCCACCTAAGAAAAAATCACCATGCAAAGACTCGACCTAGCGCTTGCCCAAACTTCACCGGCTTGTCGGCCTCCACGACACGTCGCCGCGTTTGCGGGGGGCAATGTCCTGCCCGCCATCCTGCCGCAGCCTGACACGTCGCCTGCGGCGACCCCACCCGAACTTGCGCGCCCTTCTAAATTTGGAGCGCACCGTGGATGCTAGGGGACGATGGCCGTCGGGCAGCGCGCCACACTTGGCGGGCCGTTGCGACCGGAAAGCCGGAGTCCTTTCCTCCGATCCCGACGGGGGCGACGGGAACCCTTCAGCTTTTCCGGCGACCCGCGCATCCACAACGGAATCCGCGCTGTATCGCCGGGTCTGGCGCTGGCACTTCTACGCCGGTCTGATCTGCCTGCCATTCCTCGCGACGATGGCGCTGACCGGTGCCCTGTACCTGTACAAGGTACCGATCGAGTCCCTCGTCTATTCCCGGCTCCTGTTTGTTCCGCCGACGCAGGCGTCCGCGCTGGACGCCGAATCGCTGGTGGCCAGGGCGCGCGAGGCCGAGCCCGGCAAGGTGGTCCGGTTCGTCGCGCCGCCACAGGCCGGCCACAGCGCCGAGGTGGGAATCCGCACCGCCGAGGGCGCGATTTCTGTGTATCTCGACCCCGCCAGCGGGCAGGTGCTCGGCCGTCTGCGCGATGACCTCAAGTTGATGGAAGTCATCAAGCAAGTCCACTCGCTGGCAATCGCCGGCACGGTGGCCAACCATTGGATCGAAGTGGTGGCCGGCTGGGCGATCGTGCTGGTTGTCTCGGGCACCTTCCTGTGGTGGCCGCGCGGCCAATCCGGCGGTGTCTGCAGCCTGCGCGGCCGGCCCGCGCAACGGACCTGGTGGCGCGACCTGCACGCCGTTACCGGCATTGCCGCCGCTGCCGCAATCCTCTTCCTGGCCGTCACCGGCATGCCATGGTCAGCGTTCTGGGGCGCGCAATTCGGCCGGCTCACCAACGAATGGGGCGTCGGCCTGCCGCGATACCTCTTCGGCCCGGCGCCGCAGTCGTCGCTGCCACTGGCGAGCCTGGGCGAGGTGCCCTGGGCGCTCACCCAGGCACGGCTGCCGTTGTCGGCGCCCCATGCCGATCACGCGACCGTGACGCCCCCGGCCGAGACTGCGGAGGCGGAGGTAACCGCGCCGGCGATCGGGCTCAACGAAGCCCAGCGCATCTACGCACGGCTGGGTTTGCCGGCGGGGACGCCGGTGAGTCTTCCCGATGGCCCGCGCGGCGCGTATACCGCGATGCTCTTTCCTGATGACGCGAGGGCACAGCGCGTCGTCCACCTCGACCGCTATTCCGGAGCGGTAATCGCCGACGTGGGCTATCCCCAGTACGGCGTTGCCGGGCGCCTAACCGAGTGGGGCGTCAACCTGCACACCGGGCGCCAGTTTGGGTGGGGCAACCAACTAGTGATGCTGGCGGGCTGCCTTGCCATCGTCGCCCTGGCCGTATCCGCCGCGGTGATGTGGTGGAAGCGCCGCCCGCGGGGCCGTCTGGCCGCGCCACCCCGGCGGGCGGGCGATCGGGCCGCTTGGAGCGCTATTGCCGCGGCCGTGTTGCTCGGACTCATTTACCCCTTGCTTGGCGCGTCGATGCTGCTCGCGCTGCTCGTCGACACCGCCGTGCCCTCACGCTGGCACGAGCGCTTTGGCCTTTAGGCCCACTTCAGGAACCCCTTGATTGCCTTGGCGAAATCACATGAAGAATCGCTTGCCCCAGACTGCGATCGGCGGTGTGGGGGCCATGCCCCAGTCGCACGCGCCTCCGGTGTCCCGCTGCTGGCCATCCGGTGCACAGCCGTGCGCGCATCCCCTGCGCGCCGCTGCCCAAAACTCGAACCCCTAACCGACACCGCGGCTCAGCCGCCAAATCCCGGAGCCAACAATAATGACTCGATACCCCGTCGCATTGATTGCCACCTTTCAACTCGTCCCGGCTGCCGTAGCCGTGGCCCAAACCCCGGAACCCGAGCTGCCCGCTGTAACGATCACCGCACCGACGGCATCCCAGGAACTCAAGCAGGAGTTGCGCGCCGAGCAGGCACTCACGCCCGGCGGCGTGACCTTGGTGGACAGTGACGAGCTTTACCAGCGCAACATTTCCAGCCTCGCCGACTCCTTGCGCTACGTTCCAGGGGTGTGGGCCGCCAGCCTGTCGGGAGCGGACGCCATGTTCTTCTCCATCCGCGGCTCCAACCTGGATGCCACCAACTACGACATGAACGGCATCAAGCTGCTGCAGGACGGCCTGCCGGTGACGACTGCCGACGGCAACAACCACAACCGGGTCGTCGATCCGTTGGCCGCCCGCTACGCCGTCGTGGCGCGCGGCGCGAACGCCCTTACCTACGGCGCCAGTACGTTGGGTGGCGCCATCGACTTCATTACGCCCACCGCCCGCGATACGGCACCGAGGGACGCGTTCGTGAGCGGTGGCAGCCATGGCCAGTTGCAAGGGCGGTTCAGCGCCGGCGGCGTGAGCGGCCCCGTCGATGGCCTGGTCACCGTCGAGACGAAACGCTGGGACGGTTATCGCGACCACAGCCAGCAGGAGCGTGAAGGGTTGTATGCCAATGCCGGCTTGCAATTGAGCGATGCGGTGCGCACGCGCTTCTATGCCACCTACGTCAACAACAAAGAAGAACTGCCGGGCGTGCTCACCCGGGCGCAATGGCGCGACGACCCCGACCAGGCCGAGGCCGCGGCGGTCTCCGGCAATTACCAGGTCAATGTCGAAACCTGGCGCGTCGCCAACAAGACGACCTGGGAGATCAACCCGGACAGCCGGCTAACGGCCGGCATCTCCTACGAAGAGCAGCGGCTCTTCCATCCCATCGTCGACAAGGTGATGGTTGATTTCGACGGCCCAGGCCCGCTGTCACCGGTCGAAGTGTTCAGCCTCCTCATCAACACCAAGCAACGCAATCTGGGCACGTCGCTGCGCTACGACCTGCGCGTTGCCGATCATGACCTTCTGGCCGGCCTGAACTATGGCCAAACCAAGGTCAATGGCGGCAACTATCGCAACGACGGCGGCCACCGCAACGGCCTCACGCAGCGCGTCGACAACGACGCCGACGGCCTCGAACTGTTCCTGATGGATCGCTGGAAGATCGCACCGCGTTGGACCGTCGTGTATGGCGCCCAAGCGGTGGACGCCAGCCGCGACGTGCGCACGACGACCGTCTCGAGCAACACGGTGCGCAACCCCAAGGCCGACTACAACAGCATCAACCCGCGCGTGGGCCTTATCCACCAGCCGGTGCCCGATGTCGAACTGTTCGCCAACCTCAGCCGCCTATACGAAGCGCCCACCAACTTTGAACTCGAAGACGACGTGCGCGGCAACAACCAGACGCTCGATGCCATGCACGGCACCGTTTTCGAGATCGGTACCCGGGGCACCCGGACGGTCGGCAAGGTGCGCTGGCGCTGGGATCTGGCCGCCTACTACGCGCGGCTGCGCGACGAAATCCTGTCGGTCGATGATCCGGCGGCCCCGGGCACTAGCCTGTCGACCAACGTGGACAAGACCGTCCACGCGGGCATCGAAGCCCTGGTTGCAGCGAGTCTCCCGCTGGATGCCAGCGGCAGCCACCGCATCGAACCACTGGTGAGCCTGATGGTGAACCGCTTCAAGTTCGTCGATGATCGGGTCTATGGCGACAACGACCTTCCCGCGGCTCCGAGTTATGCCCTCAAGGGCGAACTGCTCTACCGTTCGGCGAGCGGATTCTTTGCCGGGCCGACCCTGGATATGGTTGGCCGGCGCTACGTCGACTTCAACAACAGCTACAAGCTCGACGCCTACACCCTGTGGGGCCTGCGCGCCGGCCTCACCCGCAAGAGTTGGGAGGTGTTCGGCGAACTTCGCAACCTCACCGACAAGGACCACATTGCCTACACCCGGGTGGTCGATGTCGCCGCGCCGGACGCCGCCGTGCTGTACCCCGGCGAACCGCGTTCGCTGTACGTCGGTGCGAGATTCCAGTTCTGAGCGAGCACCGTTCGATCGATAGGAGAACTCTGGCGATGGCTGTCCAAACACGCAGAACCGCAGCGCTGCTCGGCATGATTGCTTGGCTGGCATCGACCGGCACATGCGCTGGCGATTCGCCCGACCAGGTGACGATCCGCCAACTGCTGACATCGACCTTCGCCAAGGCCGCGTCGCGACTGCAGGTCGAGCCGGTAGTGGTCGTAGGCGACCACGCGATAGCCGGCTGGATCCAGGGCGAACGCGGCGGTCGGGCGCTACTTGGCCGCCATCACGGCACTTGGCGGATCGCGGCTTGCAGCGGTGACGGCCTGAAGGATCCGAAGGTTTTGATCGATGCCGACGTGCCGGCCGCAGAGGCCGGCGCGCTTGCGCGCGGTGTCGTCGAGGCGGAAGCACCCTTCACGGTGCAGCAGCGTGCGAAGTTCTCGTCCTTCGACGGATGGATGAGGGTGGACCGGGGAGAAACTCATCCGCCCGCATCCGTACCTCCGCACTAGCAGGGGTCACGTTGAAACGCGGGGGGCGGCGCCAATCAAGGGCACCAAGGACAGCTTGACTTTGATACCTGCCGCTGAACCTCTTGCGACCCGACCGGCGGGTGTGGGTCGAATCCAGTCAGTGACGTATGAGCAAATGAAGGATCTGACCCCGCAACTCGCACACGACACTCCATGATCTTCGACGAAGGCACTAACACCTCGAACCCCTCCGATCTACTCGCTCGCGCCGGCTACATGCCGTAGCAAGCGCCAAGCTCCAACCCTGACAGCGACCGAGTGTCACAGTACGAAGTACAGCAGCATCAAGAGCCCGCAGCGCGGGCTTTATTCTTCACCTCCTATGACAAAGGTGATAAGTTGAAACCGCTGGAGCGCACCTCGCGCTCAGAAAAGATCAGGAGGGCATCATGGAGACGACAATTGTTGTCCTCTTCGCCGTAGTAGTCCTTGCAATGCTCGCGCTGATTTGGCTGTTGAGATTGTTTTTCAAAAACTATCAGCACCGCTCCGAAGGCGCTGCTTTCCGGGATGTTGCCGGGTGGGAACCACCGGAGCGGATTAGCCCCAAGCCGCTTGGCTCCGACATAGATCTCGACTGGACGAAGCTCTAAGTTGAAAGTTAGCAAAAAGCCCCTTAAACCTCAGGGGCTTTTTATTTACATCTTACCGATCGAGATCCGCCGGCACCGGCCACAACGGCTGCAACAGCATTCGACTGGCCGGCTCAGGCACACTGTTGAGCACTACGGCCAGCGCAAACCTGAGCGGCACTTCAGCAAGCCAAGTGCGCAACACCGGCCAAGCTCATCGCGAGCGACCACCGGCGGCCCAATCACGGGAGTGATCCTCGCGCACACGCGGCATGGTCTTAGAGTGCGGTGCAGGCTCATGGCGCCTACCCTTCTCAGCCTCGCCCTTCCCTGCCTCAGCCTTGCCCGTTTCAGCCCGGCCACGCCGTTGAGCTGTGCCCCTCTCGATGTCGAGCGCCGCTAGCTTCACGCTCTCGCGCGCGATCGCTGCCGGTAGCTCCTTTACGTTGTCCGTGTAGATCCGCGCCTCATGCCGAGCGCGTGAGATCGCCACGTAATAGACATCCTTTGCCGTTGTCAGGCTCTTGCTGTGCGCGTCGATCAGCACGCGATCCGAGGTGAGGCCCTGGGCGCTATGCACCGTGGTCGCGTAAGCATGGTCAAGGTGAAGCGGTTTGTCGGCCTTAAGCTCGACGGTACGCTTCCCGTCGCTCAACGTCAGCTTGCCGGCTGCCACGTCAGCCACCTTGAACCGATCGCCGTTGGCCACATCGAGCTGCGCGTCGTTACGGGTGATCCGCACCACGTCGCCACGGGCGAGCTCGGCCCGCTCAGGCTGATAGACCGAGAGCTGCCGATGGGTCATCGGGCTGAAGGTGATGCTCACACCACTCTCTGCGCGCACTGTGAGGCGGTTTCCCGGGCCGGTGTCCTCGACCTTATAGAGCTCGCCGCGCTTGAGCCCGCTCCGGGGAAAGTCCTTCTCTGGCTGAATGATGTCGCCTACCCGGTAATTTTTCGAGAACCGACGCTCGGCTTGGGTCGTATCACGTCGGATGAGGGTATCGAACTCCACGCCCTTCCCCGCCGTCCCTAGGTCTTCGCGCACCATGCGATTGATCTCCCGCCTGGCTTCGTTCGTGCCTGAAACGATCAGAGTGCGATCACGTTCGCCTGCCGGGAGCTGGATGAAATCCTTTGCAACGGCCGCCCGCCGCTCCTGGTCATTCTCGATCTGGTTGATGCTCTTGATGCGATCGAGCGAGGCCGTAGTCGCCCCCTTGGCTGCCAGCTCTACAGCCTCCTTCAACACTGGATCTTTCTGGCGCTGAATCTCATCCATGCGCGCCGTAGCCATGCCTGCGACCTGGAGTTGATCGAACGGGCGCCCCGCCTCAACGGCCTTCGTCTGCGCCGTGTCACCCACCAGCACAACACGCGCGCCGGCCTTCTCGGCCACCTGCAGAACCTGCTGCATGAGACGAGCAGGCACCACACCAGCCTCGTCGACCACGAGGACCGTTTTCGCGCCGATGGCCTTGTCCTTTGCCTTTAGGAACGAGGCGAGCGTATTGGACTCGACCCCCAACTCGCGCAGTGCCTTCACCTGGCTACCGTACGGCGCGAGGGCACGCACCTGGTAGCCCGCCCCTTCGATCTCGGCTTTAGCCTCGTTCAGCATGTGGCTCTTACCGGTGCCGGCGAAACCCTGCACCGCGACCACCCGATTCTGCGTCGTCAAAATCAGCTCAACCGCCGAACGCTGACCAGCGTTGAGAGAGGCGCCGGCCAGGCGATCGGCGACAGCCTCTCGCGTCATGATCGCAGGCAGCTTCTCTCGCCCGTCGCGCTCGATCTGCATGATCAGCTTCTCGCGCTCGCGCGCGGTCTGCGTCGTGTAGCGCGGCTCGACTGGCACAAGCCCGCCTCGTGCGATCGCGCTATCCACCCGCTCGCCCGCGGCTCGCTTGTCCTGCCCCTTAGCGACCAACTCGGCCACCCATGCTGCTCGGGTTTGCCCCTCTCCCTGGCCAATCTGATCGGCTGGCCGGTACTTCGGCGCCTCCTGGATGAGATAGCCCTTCTCTACTTGCTGCCGGATCTCGGCCTGAATGTGGTTGAGCTTCGCCGCACCCACCGCTTGCTTCATCGCCGTATCGAGCAATACCCGCTCGGACATCACCGACTGACGTTCGGTAAGGTGATCAACCGCGTAGCGCACAGCGTTACGGGCGGCCAAGGCAGCAGGGAAGGACTCCGGCGCCATCTCTCGGGCGACAGTGCGCCCCCCCTCACCCTTCGCACCCTGCCCGGCCCAGCCTCGGCGGTCGAAGTCGATGCGCAACTCTTTGGCTCGACCGCGCCATTCTGCATGCAGAGACTCACGCTCCACCGAAACCTTCCGCGCTCGACTTTGCATCGTGGCCTGCTGCTTCTGACCGGGCGTAGCTGTATCCCGATCGAGCCCAGCGGCCGACAGCCGCGCCTCGATCTGCGCGCCCCGCTGGCTAAAGCCTTCGAGCTGCTTACGGTCGATGTGAGCCAGCTCAAACAGGCCATCACGATCGTGCCGGATGTTGTACCCCAGCCGCTGCAGCTCGGTTGCCAACTCGGCGCGGTAGACCGCCCCGAGGTACTTGTTCATTTTCACGAGCTCATCGTTCTTGAGGGCTCGCCATTGCCCGTCTGCGCGCTGCGTCAAGTTCATCACGACAGCATGCGTATGGAGCTGCGGGTCCTGTTCGCGGCTCGTCTCGTGGCGGAACTTGGCGACCACCAGATTGCCGGTCGTCTCGACCTGGCTGCGACCATCGATCTTCTTTCGCGCTTGTGCGCGCTCTTCCGCAATCTCGAGCGCACGCGCCACGGCCCGATCGTGGGCCTTGATGATCTGCGCATCACCACCTACCAAGGCCTGCAAAGACACCGATTTAGGTGCTGAGAAGGTGAGATCGATGCCCAATCGGCTTTTGCTATCCTTGCGGGTGCCATCGCGCGTAATCGCCACACCCGGCTGCACCTCACCGGAAAGCAATTCACGGAAGCGCTTGGAGTCGACAGCGCCATTCAGCCCTAGCGATTCCGCCCCCTTACCTTGCCACGCCGAGGCCTCGCCTTCCTGCGCGTAGTAGTCATCGGCGCCGTCCTCGTAGTACCCGGCTGCGTCGCCGACATCTTGGCGCGTCAGCACCTTGTGGCTAAGCATGGCCGAACCTCCGTTCCTCGAAGGCTGGCAAGCGGTTGGTAAAGTCCACCCACTCAAGCTTGATACGCGAAATCGGGAAACTGCCGGCGAGAGCCACATAGCCAGTCAGCTCGGGAAGCGAGGCGATCTCAGACGGCATCACCACCCGCTCGCGGTTACGCTCGGGCGAACGATTGGTACTCGAGCCCTTCGAGCTGCTATTGCGGCTGTACTTGTCGCGCTCGACCTCATGCTCTCCAAGCGCTTGGCTCATGTCCTCGCATGTTTTCGGGTCTGTCTTGGCACCGCCGAGCACCACGAGCGACCGGAAGCAGCTACGCAGGATCTGCGCCTCGTCCTTCCCATAGATATCGTCGAGCTGGGCGGTCGACTGGAAAGCGGTCACCAGGCGTAACCCCATCTTGCGGCCCTTCGTAGCGGCGTCAATCAAGCTGGGCAATTTTTCCAGGCTCGGCAACTCGTCAAGGAACGCCCAAAGGCGGCGGTTCCGATCCTCGGGAAGCGAAAGTATCGAGGTGCAGAGTACGTCTACCCAGGCAGAAACGAGCGGTCGCAGCGCCTCGACCATATCCTCGCGCCAGGTGATGTACAGGTTCCCCCCCTTCGGATCTTCCAGCCAGCGGCGAAGGGAGAAATCTCCGGGCGGCATGGTGACGTGCTCGGGAAGAGTCGTGGACAACACGAACCGCGCGCTCGCCAGAGCCTTCTCTGCTCCCACAAACAGCGACTCCGCAAGCGTGCCCTCAAGGAACAGCTTGAGATCCTTCGGGGCTGCGATCGTGGTCCAGCGAAACAAGTCCTGCACCGACGGCTTGCCCATGAGGGTGAGTTTACGGGCGGTTTCGGTCAGCAGCAGGCGACCATACCCTCGCCACTCTTCCTCGTCGTGCGTCTTGCCTCGCTGCACCACCGAAAGCGCGTACCGCTTGAAGTCATAGTCGTTGCGGATCTCGTTGAAGAAGCTCCAGCCCTGGGTTCGCGCATCGTAGGGGTTGAGCACGACATCGCCGTCCCGCCCGAACTTCGAGTACAGATCCCCATTGGGGTCCACCACGATTACGCGATCACCGCGTAGCAGCGCGGAGAAAAGGAGCTCTCGGATCGCAACCGACTTCCCGCCACCCGTAGAACCCTGAATGGCGATATGAAGATTCTCGACCTTCGTGGGGATTGGGATGCCGCCGACCGTAACCTGCTCGACCTTCTTCTCCCGTGTCATCCGCTTCAACTTGTCCTTGCTTACCAGCTTCGTGCCCCGTAGAAACCGCTTAAAAGGGGCGCCTCCGAAGTCCGACTTCCCAAGTTCGTTCATGAGCCAGATCAGCAGAATCGCCACAACTATTCCACCGACGAGCGCCATGATAAGGATGGGTTTATCCGGGGTCTGCTTCATGAGCTCCCATAGCGCCGGTCCCTTCTTAGGCGGCAAGACTTCTGTTCTTCGCACCACCTCAAACCAGAAAAGCACAGGAAGTAGAATGAAGATCAAAAGCCCCAACTTACGTCGATCTTCAGGCGTCATCATGCCCTCCGCTTTCTCCGTTCCAAATCGGAATTCCAAGGCGTCTCATTTCGCTATGAACAACCTGCATATTTGCCGGCTTGCTCAAGTTTCTGAGCAGTAGAACAAGCTCAGTAAGCATCGCATCGGGCGCCGACGCGGGCGGTCGCGCCGACGCGTCACCCTGGCGGCCGACCAGCCGCTCGACCAACTGACGCAGCCCGACCACCTGGTTCTGCAGCGTGATCAACTCGCTGTGCAGCATGTCGCGCTCTTCCAAGCGCTGCCGTAGGTAGCCCACGAGGGGCAGCCCGCGCGCAGCGGCCTCGGCCTCGTAGATGAGCTGCTTTTCGGGCTCCAACCGGAGCTGTACAGGCGCACCTAGTGCCATTTCATCCTCTGTAGTGCCGTTGTAGTGTCTAAATCTTATCAAATACAAGGCTTGTAGGCTTGTTCGTAGTTGCTTGCGACTACGAACAATATTCTTTCGAGTTTGCAAGACGTTGTTTTACAACGGATTGCGCGCACCGACAAGGTGCGTATGGTGTATGCCCCTACTTTAAGGGTTAAGGACCAGAAATCCCAGTTAGCACCCCACCCTTTAAGGACCACGGGCAAGAGTGTCCAGCCCTTCCCGATGACCGAAAGGTCATCGAACTACAGTCATGGATAGATACAGGACACAAGACGGACAACCATAGGACAAAAAAAGGACGAAATCATTGACAGTTAGGACAGAAAGCGGGCAACCTTCGGACCTCTGTAGGACAAACAAGCAGAAAAGGAGTAAAACGTGACCCAGCCGGAAGACCTCAAGACCGCGATCTTGAGTTTGCCGGGCAAGACACTGGCTGCGAAGTTGCGACAGTTGATGCCCGACATCGACCGCCGAGTTAGGGAGGGCGTCGGTCATGAAGAGATCGTAGAGACGCTGAACCAGCACGGCCTAGACGTGAAGCTCGAGACATTCCGAAAGTATCTGTATCGCTACCGCAAGAAGACGAAGGGCGATGCAGCAGCATCGGCACCCGTAGAGAAGCAGGGCGCCACTACCAGAACCACGACTGCGACAAACCCGGTCGGCAAGCCGGAAATTCCGACAGTCCGCCCGATCAGTAACAAGGGTGAGCTGGCAAAAGCGCGGGAAGTGGATTTCGATCTTGAACAGTTGGCAGAGGCTGCCAAGAACAAGGAGTAAACGATGAAAGTAGCTGTGATCAATTACTGCGGAACTGTAGGTAAAACGACCATCGCTGCGCACTTGCTCGCGCCCAGAATGGGGGAGGCACGTATTTACGCGGTAGAAACGATAAACGAAACGGCGGGCGACCTTGGGCTAGACATCGAAAAGATGAAGGGCGATAAGTTCGGCAAGCTCTACAAGGAGCTGCTGATGTCAGATAACGCAATCGTCGATGTGGGCGCCTCCAATGTGGAAGAGTTCATCGATCGCATGATCAAGTTCGAGGAATCGCACCTAGAGTTCGATTACTTCGTGGTGCCCGTCACGAGTGGGGGTAAGGAGCAGAAAGAAACCCTCAAGACGATTCAGGCGCTGGCCGGGGTCGGAGTCGCACCGAACAAGATCCGCGTCGTCTTCAATCGCGTCGATACCGACGTAGCTGACGAGTTCGCGCCGATCCTGGGTTACGCGAAAACCGCCAAGACCTGCATCGCGAACCCAGACGCAGCGATCTATGAGAACGAAGTGTTCAACCTGCTCTCGGCGAAAAAAACCACGATCGCGGCTGTCGTACAGGATGAAACAGACTACAAGGCGCTGCTCAAGGGGCTCGACAAAGACGCTGACAAAAAGAAGGCTGCGCACTATGCGGACATGCACGCGATCAAGGGCCTCGCACGCGGGGTGAATCGACAGCTCGACGGCGTGTTTGCGGCGCTCTTCGCCTAAGCTACGCCAGGGGAACAGCGATGGCCGATCCGCGCACGAAGCTCGACATCATCTATCAAGAAGTGCTGGGCGAAGTTTCAGAGCTGGTCGGCCGCATCGAGGCGGTTTCCGAGCGACTCACCGAAGCGTCAGAGCACGCGGGCCGGGCCGGAGAGCGCTCAGCCGAACAGATCCACCAAGTGACAGCCGCAGCGGCGGCCAAGCTCAAAGCCGAGCTCGATCACGCCGGCGACCGACTGCTGGCGCGCGTCGAAAAGGTGACGCAAGAAGCAACCGCTGCGGCTACGGTCGTACACCGATCTGCCCGCCGCTTCGCGACCCTCGCCCTCGCCGTAGGTTTGGCAGGTGGCATCATCGGGGGCGCCCTAGCCGGCTGGGCGCTCTCAAGCGCCCTGCTCTAAGCACTCGACGGCGCCCTCGCGGCGCCGTTTCTTGTACTTTGAATGTGGATTGCGCAATCCATAACAAGAGAACGAACTATGACCGAGCCAACCCGCGAAGTCTATGCTGAGCTGCAGGACGCCTTCAGCCACTTCAACCTGACGCTGTTCGGCAGCACCTTGCCACCCTGCCTCATCACTCTGCAGCGCGAACGGCGCACATACGGCTATTTCTCATCCCAGCGCTTCGTGCACCAAAGCGGCGAGTACACCGACGAGATCGCGATGAACCCGGCCTATTTCGGCGTGCGTCCGATCTCGGCGACGCTCTCCACGCTGGCCCATGAAATGGTGCACCAATGGCAGTATCACCGAGGCAAGCCAGGCCGGCGGGGCTACCACAACAAGGAATGGGCACAGCGGATGGAGGCGATCGGATTGATGCCTTCGAATACTGGGCAACCCGGTGGCCGGAAGGTAGGCGAGCAGATGACGCACTACATCATCGACGGCGGCCCGTTCGCGCGCGCCTGCGCGCAACTGCTGACCCTCCCCTTCACGTTGTCATGGTGCGACCGCTTCCCCCCGTACTGCCCAACGGCGACTCCTACCGAGGCGAGCGGACAGGAAGACGCGACCGGCCCGGCGCTGGCGACGCCAACATGGGGGGCGCTCGTGACGCCACCGCCACCGGCCCCGGTTAATCGGTCGAACCGGCTGAAGTATCGCTGCCCTAGGTGCGGGGCCCAAGCTTGGGCCAAACCTGGTCTCCGCCTGCTGTGTGGTGGCGAGAAGTGCGCGGCGGCTGAACTCGAGGCCATCGAATGACGGGTCGCCCGTCAGCCCCGCCAAACGCAGCCGCAGCGGAACCAGATCACAACGCCTGGGATAATGAATACGTACCCGTACGCATTCTGAAAGCTGCAACCCTAGACAACGACCAAGATCGCACTTCAGGGACACCCTCCCAAGCTGCGCCATCAAGGCGCATCAAGCTTCATGGCATAATCCAAGTGGCTACGTAGCCCTTGATAAAAAAACTCTGGAGTCATACAGATGGCCAGCCAAATGAAGAAGGTTGTTTATGTTGCCGTGGCGCTTACTTGCACGCTATTGGCCGGATGTGCAACCCGTACCCCTGAAGAGCGCTTTAGTATGCTTCAGGAAACAATAAAGCCTATTTCCAATCTGAGCTTAGGGCGCTTTCTTGCCCGTCACTATTTGCAGCAAGCAAACGAAGTTATTTCAGTGCAAATTCAAGCCAGCTTTGATTATTATTCAAGATCAGAGCTAGAAAAACCTCGTGAGTTGCTCTCTGCATACTGTGCGAACAACAATGGAAACCTCGGACGGATCCCAGGGCATCAGTCCAGTTGGAGCGAGGTTGCACCGGAAAGCTTTAGTGATCCAAGAAGCGCTGGAAACGCACAACTCTCGTTTGACAGCATGCGTCTATCCCAGGCACCAGGCTATGGTGCTGCAAAAGCCTCAAGAAATGGGGCATTTGGTTTGTTCGAGTGCCGCGCTAACAATACAGATGCCCTCTTGTGGGCTGCAACTATCCAAGGGGCAACGGGAAAGGTTGTACGTACAGGAACGGGTGTTGAAGCAGTCATGCCACTTACGATACGTGTCGCAAAGGGCAACTAGAGTTCTTTAGCCTTGGCCGCACCTCCAAAACGCCGCAACCGGGAACGTTTGTCCACGGCCTTTTACCTGTGGGAAACCGGCCAGCGAGCCTACGCATCGCATTAGGCCAGTTTTCCATCAGGCGCCGCGTAGCGGCGGGGCGGTGGGCAACGCGGCGGATAATCCACGGGCGGTCGGGCTGCGCGAGCCGGGAGCGAAAGCTGCCGGCCCCACACTGGGGATGCCAAGCGGAGCGCGGCGGGGTGGGCGAAGCCGACCCCAAGAGGCAAGCAAAGCGCGCAGCGTAGGTGCTGGTCGTGGCGGGCAGGGCGCAGCCGTGCCCGAGGGCGCGCGCCCGCGATAGCGGGGGCAACAAGCGCCTGGCCACGGCCAGCACCGCAGCGAAGTCGCTCCCCGGCCGCAAGGCCGGGCCGACTTGCGGGGCCTCATCCGCTCCGCTTCTCCCAAAATTCCGGCGTCAGATAAGACGGGCCACGGGCAACAAGACCCGGGCACGCGGTTTGATCGAGCAGCGCATAGCGTGTGTGCGGATAGCGCCGGCGGATCTCGGCTTTTGCTTGGCGGATCGAGTCGGCCCACACGTAATCGAAGAAACCGCCACTCGGGCGATGAATGGCGAAGCGGTGATACATCGAGGATCTCCGGTCGGGGAGGACAAGGCCGGGCGCGGGAGCGCCCGGCCCGCGCCGGTCAGAGCAGGCCGCGCTCGGCAAAGCTCGTAGGAGTGCCAGCGCCGGCGACGATCAGGTGATCGAGCACCCGCACGTCGACGAGGGCCAGCGCATCCTTTAGCGTTCGGGTCAGCAATTCGTCGGCCGTGCTCGGCTCGGCCGCGCCGCTCGGGTGGTTGTGATAGACGACGCACGCGGCGGCGTTCGTCAGAAGCGCCGATTTCACGACTTCGCGCGGGTAGACGCTCGTCTGCGTCAGCGTGCCGCGAAACATCTGCTCGTCCCTGATGAATGCATGGCGCGCATCGAGCCAAAGCACCCCGAAAACCTCATGCTGCAGCTCGGCAAATTGCATTTTCAGGTACTCACGCACCCGGTTCGGCGAATCGAATATCCACGTCTCTTCACGCATCCGCGCAACGAGGATTTCGCGTGCGCGCTCGAGAATTTCGTCATCGGTCATCACCACCTTCAACGCGAACTCAAGCTGCACCCCTGCCTGGCGGTGAGCCTTGCGGGAGGCGGCCGAAGGGGCCGCAGCCTCGGCCGGGGGGTAGTGGGTGATGGTCGCTGCTGCCATAGTTGAGACTCCTTTCGTCGTGGTTTCTGCCCTTCGGGTCGCCTTGCTGCTTCCGGAGTCGGGCGCACAAGGGCGGACGTCAAGGTCGCGCGAAGCGCGCCCCCGAAGGGGGTTGCCTTGACGGCCGACCGCGCCCGGCTACGGTTGCAGCGGTAAAGGCGACCCGAAGGGCAGTGGCAACGAAAGGAAGCGTGGAGGCGGCAGTGACGCGTTTTCACCCACTACCCCCCGGCGGCGGGCCTTGGCCCGCCCTCAGTTCGCCACAGGCGAACTCGGAATGCCGGCCATCGGCCGGGCGCCGGGACGGTGCAAGGACAAGGGGGCAGAGGGGCCGCGCAGCGGTCCCTGGAGCGAAGCGCAAGGGATGAGCGTAAGCGAAACCATGGCAGCACCCGGTTCCCGGCCACAGGCCGGGAATGGCCCATCAGGGTTTGCTCCTCTCCACCCGCAAGAACCCGGCGCGGTAGATCCCGAGCAAGCTGGTGAACATAAAGCCCGTCTGCTGTAGCAAAAGGCCATAGCGGCCAATCCCGATTGCGAAGCCGATCATCGCCAGGTTCGCAGCAAGGAAGGCCAGCCACCCATACCGGGAAACCCGCGTATGGGTGGCAAGCAGGAAAGCGCCGAGCAACCCCAAAAGGGAGCCAGCCCATTCGAGGGCATCGATCAGCATCATCAGCGACCGCGAGCGTTCCGCCGGAACTCCCACGGCGGAATTGGATGTGGATCGCCCCATAGCCCCCAACGGTTGCGCCGCGCCACATCTTCAAGCGCGATTAGCTCGACGTCGCTGCTGTACTGGCGAAAGACCCACGCCCACCCCAAGCGCACCAGTTCAGCATTCACACTGACTCCTTCCACCGACAGCACGACCAAAGGGCGCTGGTGGACGTCGACGCCGACTCGATGCAGCTCGACATCACGCCCCGTCACCATGTCGGCTAGCGCCCGACGCGCCTTCTCGCCGAAGGCCTGGCCTGCCTCGGGCGCGTCGATCGCCGACAGTCGCACGCGCACGGCCCGGCCGTTGATCATGGCATGCACCGTGTCGCCGTCACTCACCCGCACGATGCGCGTGACAAGCACCACATCGGCGGTTGCCGGTGCGAGTAGTGCAGCTCGCGCGACAGCCGGCGCCCCACCGATCGCGATGGCCGCGAGAAGGGCAAGGGCATAACGAAGCGCTCCGCTCACGAATTACCCCCCTTCCTTCTTTCGCCCGGCCAGCGCCTCGAGCTGGCCGCGCAAGTGCGCCGCCTCGGTGCGCGCCTCGTCCCGATCAGCCGTGGCCTTGGTAAGTTTTTCAGCGCAGCGGTGGGCCTCTTCGGCCGCACGCTTGCGCTGTTCCTGGTGCTGTTCGCTCTCAGCAGCAGCCCGAGCCGTGAGGGTGGCCAGCTCGGTGCGCAGGCCTGAGGCCTCTGCGCGAGCCTGGTCGCGCTCGCTATGAACCGAGACCACCTGCGCGCGCAGCGCGGCGATCTCTTCGCCTTGGGCACGCGCTGCCTCCTGTGCCGCCTGCAGGGCGACGGCCTGACGCTCCAACTCGGCAGCATGTTGTTTGCGTTCCTCGCTCAGTAGCTCATGCATGCGCCCGAGCTCCGTCTTAGCATCGTCGGCGCGCTTCTCGATCTCGGCAGCCCTCGCCTCAGCACGCCCCGCACGCTCAAGTGCGGCGGCAAGCTCAGCGCGCATGTCGTCAATTTCAGACTCAGCCGACTCAGCGCGCACCTGCAGGCTGCTCACCTGTGCCTGAAGCGCCTCTATGTCGCCCGCCATCTGGTCGGCCAGCTCAGCAGCCTCGCGCTGAGAAGCCTCCATTTCTTCGCGAGCCACCTCCAAGGCCTCCCGTTCACCAGCAAGCCGTGCATTGGCCAGCTCCATGCATGCCGCCCACAACTCAGCAGCCAAGTCGGCCGAACGTTCAACCACGGCTGGCGGCGCCGGCTCGCGAAGCGGGGCGGCGGCGCTAGCGTGATCCGCCTTCCACTCTTTCATGGCTTCGGAGATCGTAGAAAAGCTACCTCCGCCGAGCTTCTTCCGCACTGCGGCCAGGGTGGGCTTGACGCCCTCGGCGTCGAGGGCGTCGGCTACAGCCAGGATGTCCTGCTTCGTAATTGCCATGCTCGGGCTCCGTTTGTATGTTGTATGTTGTACGATACAACATACAACATACAAAAACAATACAAATGATCGTAGGTAGACGTCACCCGCCGGCGGGCGAGCTCGAACTGCATGCGCCGATGCTCGCGGATCTGCGCCAGGGGAGTGAGGCAAGAGGACAATGAAGGGCAGGCGGGCAGGCCTGCCCGCCTACAAGTGGATGGATCGCCCGTTATGGTCATGAAAAGCAGCGCTGGCCAGGTCCTCGACGGTCTTCCACGTCTCGCCGAAATCGGGGGTGACCTCGAGTTTTCCTGCGCGCACACGCGCGCCGAAGTAGCGCCCTCTACCAGCCGCGGCGTTGCTCGCGTAGAAGCCGGCCCAAGTGCGTAGGTGGTGGTCATTGAGCCGGCGCGCCGCGCGCGTCGGACTTGGAGCTGATGCCGGCAGGCCCCGCGCCTGCTCGCGCCCCAATTCACCCTGCAAGTGCTGCTCGCAGCGCGCCAGTTCCTGCAATTCCTTCCCTTTGTTCATGTCAGCCTCGCGGATAAGTTGGGAACAGTGGGCCGAATGTCGGCCCACCAGCGGCAACGTCAGCCGCGGAGCTCGACCGCAGTGCTGCGGATCAGCGCCTGCAGGTCGTCATTCAGGCCTGGCACGTAGGCATAGGAGAGGCGCCCTGCGCGGAAGGCCTCGACGGTCGGGGGTTCGATCCCGCTGAGATTGCCGGCGTACTCGGTGCATACCTGCTCGATCGCCTGGACAATCAACGCATCCGATTGGTCGCGATCGCAGAACACGTATTGGGCACCGCCGAAGACTTCGCACCATGCCGAGCGCTCATCCTCGTAGATGTCCTCCATCCCGTTGAAGTGGCCGCGCTTATACTTGCCGACGAGTTCCTGAACCTCGGTCGCGGTCGGGCCGTCGGTCCAGCGCACGTTCACCGCGCCGTGGCTCGACTTGCGAACAGAGAACTTCACGCCGGGAAAGGCGCGGCGCAGTTCCGTTCGGATGTTGGACGCGGCGAGCTTGCCGCTATAGCGGTCATCGCCTTGGGTCAGACTTGCGAACTCCGGCGCCCCCTGCAGGCGCGCCACCTCGGCAACATGGACAGCTTTGACCTCATCCTCGACCGCACGCTTTTGCGCCTGTACGCAGACCGCGTGCGCCAGGGCTGCGGCAATCTCGCTGGCACTCGCCACCTCATCCAAAATCCGCCACTGAATGCCGCGCACGATGGATTCGGGCAGCGCGCGCGATTGGTGACCGTTCGCGAACACGACATCAACACGCGCCGAGCCGCCCGACACGCCAGCGCCTCCCATGAAGGTCTGCACGGTATCGGGGCGCTGCTCACCGTGGATCGCATACACGATGCCGGCGCCGCAGTAGTGCAACGCGCAATAAACACGGGTTCCGATAACGAGGGTCTGGGTACTGATGGTCATCTGATCAACTCCTGCTAGGTCTGGAAGCACCTCGGGGGCGGTTGCCGCCGCTTGCCCGAGGCGATCGGCGTAAAGTGCGACACCGACAGGACAATAATAGGACGTTTTTAGGACCAAGTCAATAGCGGTCAATAGAATTTAGGGCGCTGCATCCGGAACAACGGACCAGCCGCCCGGGCGCACCGCCGAGACGAAGAAGAAGAGGGCGATACGCCGCCCCCCGCTCATCGTCTCGATCTCGACATAGCGACGGCGGCTTTCGGCGAGGCGACCGCGGCGTACCACGCGCAGCGGAGCACCGGCATCCGGACGCAGCCAGCGCAGCGCCAGGTCACGCAGGCCGGGGCCGGTGGGGATGCGGGCGGGGCGCGAAGCAGCCGAAGAGGCCAGGGAAAGGTGAGTGACGTCCATAAAAACCTCCTGCTCTGTCATTTGAACCGCCCCGGGCGCGGTTGCCGCCGCGGCTCCCGAGGCCTCGGCATCACCCGATGCCGATAGGACAATAATAGGACAAAACAGAGGTTTAGTCAATAGAGGTCAATATGTTTTTGACCCTTGAAGACAATCGAGCTGAAGCCAGCTCAAGGGCCTGACCGCAGGCCGCACGCGGAGCGCAGGGCCGCAGGCCCGAGCACCGAACGGGCGAGGGCAGGGGCGAAGCCGCACCCTTGACCTGGTTGAAGCGACCCCACGCTCACCGAGAGGGGCAGGGGGAAGGTTCTCCACCCCTGCTCCCGAGGATCGAACGCGATCGTTCGGCCCCCTTCCCCGCTCAGCGGGGAAGGGGGGGGGAAGAGGCCGCCTCCACCTCGCGCCAAAGGCGCCAAGTCTTACCCGAACAGCGCAAGCTGCTCTGCGAGCTGGCCGCGGTGCTCGAGCACGGCCGCCCGCACTACCGCGACCGCATCGGCGACGGACTCTGACCCCGCCGGCGCCGGATCGGGCGCGGCGCTAAATGTGGGCCGCTGCGCTGCCTCATCGCGGCGGCGCAGCCGTTGATCCCAAAACCCCATGACATGCGCGGGCGTCACCCAATACCCCCACTGCTTCAAGGTCAGCGAGTTGCCATGCACCACGATCGCCGGGATATGAAGTAGCGACAACTGGATATAGGCCATATGCACGGCCGTAGGGTCGACGTCGACCGCGGTAACGTGCATCTGCCGCTGGTGGTTGTTCCCGCTGGCGGTGACTGCCTCAGCCGCGGCGATCACCATCGCACCAGCGCCGGCCGCCGGCTCGCACAGGGTAATGAAGCCCTCGCGCTCGATGCGCTCGCCTACATCGTGCATCGTCATACGAGCCATGAGCGAGGCGACCGAGTAGGGCGTGAAATACTGGCCGTGCCAGTGGCTCCCGAGATCGAGCGCCATGAAAATCTCTCCGAGCGCATCGTGAAAGTGACCGGTAAGCGAGGCCGTCAACTCGGCAAGCATCGCCGGAAAGCGGTTCACTTCGTCCTCGCTGTACCCTTTGACGATCTCCAGATAGCGCGCTTCGCGCGCCTCGAACTGCTGCCGGTCGACGGCGTTGCTGAAGGAAAGAGCGGCGAGCTCGCAGAAGTCCCGGAAAACTTCATAGCAGCGGTGCCGGTGGGCGTTCTCCTTCACCAGTTTGATGAAGGCGCGTTGATGCGGGTCGAGCCCGTTGTAAGTGTCGGTGGCCATGTGTCGCGGTCCTGGTGTCGAGAAGGGCAAAACCCACGGCTGTTTTCACAACCGCGGGACACGTGCTTAGCGCGTGTTCTGCTTTGCCCGCTCGATCTCGTCAGCGGACCAGTTACCCCGGGCCGAGGCCTCCAACTCCAGCGAGGCGCGGTAAGCCTCGGCGCGCCGCTCGAGCGCTGCCGCCTCCAGACGTTCCGCTTCGGCGACCAGCTCGATGATCGCCTCGCGCTTCTTCGGCAGCAGGCCGCCAACCTCCGGCAGCGCGGTGATCCAGCGCATGAGTTCCGATTTCTCAGCGCGCACATAGGGAAACAGCACCGCTGTTGGGGACTGGTTGGTATCGACCATAAAAACCTCCTGCTCTGTCATTTGAACCGCCCCGGGCGCGGTTGCCGCCGCGGCTCCCGAGGCCTCGGCATCACCCGATGCCGATAGGACAATAATAGGACAAAACAGGGTTTTAGTCAATA
>NZ_JAQUVG010000056.1 GCF_028693495.1 Zoogloea sp.
CGGCCAGAGGGTTCAGCCGAGAGGGATTGAACTGCAGGCTCTTGGTGCTAAACACCCACCCCCCCATAAGGAAAGGAGGCGCAAAAGCAGCCAGCACAACAACCAGCATCAGGGGCCCCGCCGTCAGCAGGCCGTCGATGGCCAGCTCAAGCAAGGTGCCTCCCATGCCCCGGGTATCGAAGGCCATGTCTCTGGGGAAGCTCAACGCCTCCCGCATCACACCAAGGAGACGCTGCCCACCCCACGCACCCAGCATGTACAGCACTGCGACTGCCGCCATGAGGGACATGAAGGTCGCCAGTTCCCTGGACTGGGGAACCTGCCCCTCCTCCCGGGCCTGCTCGAGCCTTCGCCCTGAGGCTGGTTCTGACTTCTCGAGGTCACTGTCCTCGGCCACGGGCGCCTCGCTGGTGTATGAGAGTTGGCAAGACTAAACCGGACCGGGTCGCCGCGCCAAGTCCGTGAGCAGAGCCAGGCATGAAATGTTGATAACCGAACCAAAACACACGTGGCCCGCTCCTGCCAGGAACGGGCCACGGAAATCGGCACAGGGAACCGGTCAGGCCGCCAGCGCCGGCGCATCCAAGCGCGCCAGAAGGGCGCGACGGGAGACACCGCGGGCATCTCCCAGGGCACCCAGCAATTCCTTCATGTCGAGAATCAGGACGATCTGCCCATTGGACAGGGTTGTCACCCCTGCCACGCCTTTCGGACGGAAGTCATCCAGAGACTTGATCACCGCATCTTCCCGTCCGGCAAAGCTGTCTATGGCCAGAATGAAGCTCTGCTCTGCGCTCTGCATCAGCACACCGTACTCCGGCGTCTGCACCGGCTCCCACCCGAGCAGGGTGGTGAGGGGCATGATGGGGAGGACTTCCCCGCGCACCACCATGGTCGCCCGGCCACCCACCTCCTGGACCTCCGCTGGTTCAATCGGGAGAATCTCACGGACCATGGAGAGCGGCACGGCAAAGGGCTGCTCTCCAAGGCGAACCAGCAAGACCGGCAGGATTGCCAGTGTCAGGGGCAGACTGATGACGAAGGTGGTGCCCTTCCCGAGGCTGGAGCGGATTTCGATGGAGCCATTGAGCTTCTGGATGTTCGTTCGCACCACATCCATGCCCACCCCCCGACCGGACACATCGGAGATCTGGCCGGCCATGGAGAATCCGGGGAGGAACACCAGGTTGTAGCTCTGACGCTCGTCCATGGTGTTGGCTTCCTCATCGGTGATGAGGCCTTTCTCGACAGCCTTGGCACGCAGACGCTCGGCATTCATGCCACGACCGTCATCAGCCACCAGGATCACGATGTGATCCCCTTCCTGACGTGCCTCCAGGCGAACGTTGGATTTTTCGGGCTTGCCGTTGGCGAGACGCTCCTGGGTTTCCTCAACACCGTGGTCCACAGCGTTCCGGATCAGGTGGATGATGGGATCGGACAGATCCTCGATCATCGTCTTGTCGATCTCGGTCTCCTCACCGGAGAGGACCAGCTCGACGTCCTTGCCCAGGTTGCGGGCCAGATCACGGGCGATCCGCGGGTACTTCTGGAACAGGCGGCCGATGGGTTGCATGCGGGTCTTCATCACCGCGTTCTGCAGATCGGAAACCAGCAGATCCAGCTGACTCACCGCAAGGTCAAGCGCATGCAGGGTCTCCGTATCGTTACGACCGTTGAGAATGTCACTGCGCAGGGCGTTGAGCCGGTTCTTGGTCAAACCGATCTCACCCGACAGGTTCAGCACCTGATCGAGCCGGGAGGTATCGACCCGGATCGAATTGTCGCGGGTCTTCTCACTGTCGCGACGCCCTGCCGGGCTGGAAGTGCCAGGCTTGTCGGAGGCTCTGCGGCCAACTGCGGCCTTGATGATTTGCTCCGGGCTCTTCGCGGCAAGATCCGAATCACTCTGATGCATCAGCACCGGAGGAGGCGCCAGCACCTCGACAGGAGCCACTTCAGGAGGAGCAGCGACCGGCGACGCCACGCCCGTGACGACTTCGAACAAGGCGTTCCAGTCGGGCCCGCCCGGAGGGGACGCCACGGCGGGAACCGTGACCGGCGCCGCCACGGAGGACTCAGGCACAGCAACAGAAGCCTGCGCTGACAATTGTCCGGCGATCGCGTAACGGAGCTTCTCGATCAGCTGAGGATCGGCGGCATGGGGCTGAACACCCTGCTCCAGGTAACCAAACATGTCACGAACCGATGCGGTGGATGCCAGGATCACATCCATGCTCTCGGGCGTCACCTGCAGTTCGCCGTTGCGAAGCTTGTCGAAGAGGTTCTCCGTGAGGTGACAGAGGGTGACCAGTTCGGCCGCATTCAGGAAACCGGCACCCCCCTTGATCGTGTGAAAGCCCCGGAAAATATCGTTGAGCAGGCCCTTGTCGTTAGGGGCCCGCTCCAGGTCCACCAACTTGTTGTCCACGCCGGACAACAGGTCTCCCGCCTCCACGAGAAAATCCTGCAGCAGGTCTTCCATCCCGGCAAAATCGCTCATTACATTCGCTCCTTGCGGGCTCACCCGCGACCGCCCCGGTCAGAAACCCAGGCTTTCGAGCAGGTCGTCCACCTGCTCCTGGTTGGACACCACATCGTCACGACCCACCGCATTGATGACAGGGCCATTCATCAGCCCGTCGGATGTCCCGGCCTTGCGCTCTGGTGGCATTGCTTCAATAAGGACCTGCAACAGTTGCTGCTCGAGGCTCTGGGCCAGGTCCACCACTTTCTTGATCACCTGCCCCGTCAGATCCTGAAAATCCTGGGCCATCATGATCTCCATCAGCTGGGCACTGGTGGCCCGGCTACCGGTGACGACATGGCCGAGAAAATCCCGGGTTTCGCCAGCGAGCATGCGAAACTCGTCAGGATTCAGCTGATTGGCGTACAAACGGTCCCACCGGACCTGCAAGGCCTTGGCCTCCGCTTCCGTCTTGTCCTGAATGGGCTTGGCGATATCCGTGGCGTTCAGCACCTTGCTGGCCGCCTGCTCGGTCATCTCGGCGATATAGGTCAGGCGCTGACGGGCATCGGGAATCGCATGCGCGACTTCCTGCAGACTACGGTCGTATCCCAACTCCCGCAGTGTGTTGTGGAGTTGCCGCGTCATCACACCAATCCGGTTGAAAACCGCAGTATTGCTCTGCGCAGGCACGACCTCGGTTACCGGGGGCGCCTCCACATGGAACTCACTGGCAACGCTGTCGAAGAGGGCCTGCAAATCGTCGTTGTCGGCGCTCTCGTCAATGGACGGAACCGCGGCAGCTGCCGGAGCCGGAGGAACAAGCCCGATACGGGTGGCCGGCGGCACTTCCGGAACAACCTCTTCTGGCGACGCAGCGATACTGTCAAACAGGGCCTGCAGGTCGTCACTGTCGCCCGACTCGTCAAATTTTAGACGCTTTACCATCTCGAAACTCCGTCTGGTCGGCGGCCTCAGGCTGCTTTCTTGCCCATCTTCTCGAAAATCTTCTCAAGCTTTTCGGACAGGGTCGCCGCTGTAAAAGGCTTGACGATATAACCACTGGCACCCGCCTGGGCTGCAGCGATGATGTTTTCCTTCTTGGCCTCGGCAGTGATCATCAAAACCGGCAGATGCTTGAGAGCAGGATTCGCCCTGATGCTCTGCAGCAGCGTCAGACCATCCATATTAGGCATGTTCCAGTCCGTGACGACAAAGTCGAAGGGGAGGCTGTTGAGCTTCTGAAGCGCAATCTGCCCATCCTCCGCTTCATCGACATTGGTGAAACCCAGCTCCTTGAGCAGGTTG
This sequence comes from Zoogloea sp., assembly GCF_028693495.1. Lineage (GTDB taxonomy): Bacteria > Pseudomonadota > Gammaproteobacteria > Burkholderiales > Rhodocyclaceae > Zoogloea. The sequence continues at coordinate 3,776 of NZ_JAQUVG010000056.1, forward strand.
CGGACAATCCGACGCATGGTCGAAAAGTCATCGACGACGAGAAATTTCATTTTGGGGTCCGACATATTGTTGATCTCCGTTCAGTCCCGGTAGGCCCGCATCAGCAAAGGGCGCAGGGTATCCGCCAAGACTTCGGCATCGAACTTGGCAACATAGGAATCTACGCCAACACTCTTGCCCATGGCACGGTTGGCCTCCGAAGACAGGGACGAGTGCATGACCACCGGAATCCCCTCGAAACGGCTATCCGCCTTGATGTTCCGGGTGAGGACGTAACCATCCATCTCGGGCATTTCCGCGTCCACCAGGATGAGGTTCAGTTCATCACGCAGGCTCAGCCCACGCTGCTGGGCATGGGTAGCCATACTCTCAAGACGGGTCCAGGCTTCAAGTCCATTGAGGGCATGCTTGTGGCGAACACCCAGCTTGTCGAGGGTCTCGGCAATTTTCTTGCGCGCCACGGCAGAGTCGTCCACAAAGAACACCGATGCCTCATGCCCTCCATCAAGGGGCTGGATCTGGCCGACGACAGCCTCACCGAAAGTACTTGCCAGGATGGTCTCCACGTCAAGGATGGAAACCAGCTTGCCATCCTGCAGTTCGGTAATGGCGGTGATGAAGTGATGTCCGCCGGTCGTCACATTATCAGGGGCCCGGACCTTGTCCCACTCCACACGAATGATGCGATCAACCTCATGAACCAGGAATCCAAGGGTTCGCTTGCTGTACTCCGTGACCATCATGGAGGCGCCAAGGGGCTCCCCGTGAACGGCGATGTCCATGATCTTGGCCAGCGCAAGGACAGGGATGACGTTACCACGCAGGGAGATCAGCCCTTCCACCCCGACCGGCATGTTGGGCGCCTTGGTGATGAAGGGAGTCCGGGAGACCTCCCGCACCTTGAATACGTTGATCCCGAAAATCTCCTGGGTCCCCAGGGAGAACAGCAGGATCTCCATCCGGTTGGAGCCCGCCAGCTTGGTACGGGCATCGACAGCCTCCAGGAGCCCGCGATCGACTCGGTCCATGTTCATGTTCTTCTCCGGGATCAGCTGGCCTGCTCGGATGCCCGCCGGGCAATCAGGCGGCGCAGCACCTCAGCGAGACGCTGGGGTTCGAATTTGGCCACATATTCATCCACTCCGACCGAACGCCCCAACTGCTGGTTGGACATACCCGACAGGGATGAATGCATGATGACGGGCACCCCTTCGAAACGGGGGTCCGACTTGATCTTCTTGGTCAGGATATAGCCGTCCATCTCGGGCATTTCCACGTCGGTCAGCACCAGAGCAAGCATGTTCTTGACCTTCTTGCCCGAGCTTGACGCATAGCTCGCGAGTTTTTCCAGTTCATCCCAGGCCGCCCGACCATTCACGGTCCCCACGTAACGAACGCCGAGAACATCAAGGGTCCGCTCGATCTGCTTGCGGGCGACCGACGAATCGTCAGCAAAGTAAACGGTGACCGGCTCATCGGCAGCAATCGGCTCAATCCCCTTGAAGAGGAATTCGTCATCGTAGCGGGTGGTTTCGGACAGTACCTTCTCCACATCCAGAAGCATCACCAGCTTCGGGCCTGGGAGCTCGGTCACCGCAGTAACAAGGCCGCCCAGGTTGGCCGTGAGCATATCGGGAGGGACACGCATCTGCGACCAGTCGAGGCGCAGGATCGTGTCGACGGCCTCCACCAGAAAACCCTGGGTGTGGCCATTGTATTCCGTGACGATCATGATGTCCCGCGGGCTATCGGTGCTCATACCCGCATACTTTGCCAGATCCACCACCGGCACCAGCACGCCGCGCAGACTGACCATCCCTTCCACCGAGGAAGGCATCTCCGGAGCAGCCGTAATGGGCGGGGTACGCATCACTTCACGCACCTTGAAAACATTGATCCCGAAGGTTTCACGACGACCGGTTCGCGGATCCAGACCGAGGGTAAAAAGCAGGATCTCCAGCTTGTTGGTACCCGCCAGCCTGGTTCGTGCATCAATGTTCTTGAGAAGTTCGGACATGCTCAAATCTCCGTCGCAGACGACCCACCATCCCGTTGGAGCGGGTCCCGACCTGAGGACAATATCGGCTGAGGACAAACAATCTTGAGGCTCGCCTCTAGCTTAGCGCGGATAACCGCGAACCGGAACCAATGGCAGCCGGGAGCCACTGCGTGGCACCCACCATGCAGACTCAAGCCTTGTAACCGATCCGGAAGCCACCCCAATGTCGGCCGCGCACATAAACAGGGGCAGAAACATCATGCATGATCTCACCAGTGTCCCTGCGATAGGTCTGAATCAGGAAGGGCATTTCATGCCTGCCGCACTGCTTGCCCACGGGATCATCAAAGATCCGCTTGGTGCGGTTACCCGCCATATCCTTGTCGTAATCACCGGTCAATGGCAGTGAAAAACGCTTGTTGTGGGTAGGTACATAGCCGTTGCGATCGGTTCCTATGGCATAAACCATTTCACCGCTGGCATCCAGCAAGCGCTCTTGCAAGGCAGGAAAGATGCGGTCGGTCAGGCGATCGAAACGGGTAGTGAACTTCTGAGGCCGGGTATCAGGAACAGGCTTGTAGGCTTCATCAAAAACATCCGCCTCACTGATCTGGCCTGACTCAATGGCCTGCTCCAGAAGCTGGCCAATCTGACAGGCTGCATCCCGGGCGATGTCCGGTATCTTCTTGTGAGTGCGCATGGCCTGCTCTCCCGCAGGCCCGAGCCTGAATACATTGCTGACCTCTTTCAGATTCACAGCCAGCCCGCTCAGGCTCGTCGCCTCATCCAGGGTCTCCCGGGCCCCAGTAGAGTTCCGTCCGACCATATCCATGATCTGCCGCACATGACCCACGATCAGATCGGCTTCACGACTATGGGCATTGATTGCTTCGGCAATGGCATCCACCTTCTCCATGGTTTCCGCTGCACCATCATTAATCCGCTCCAGTGAGCCAGCAGCCTTCCGGGCCAGCTCGGCTCCAGCCCGGGCTTGGCCACTGCCGGCATCAATCGCGGCGATCGCACTGCGGGTTTCGCTCTGGATCGCAGTAATCATCGTGCCGATTTCCGTGGTTGCAGTGGACGTCCGCTCAGCCAGTTTGCGCACCTCATCGGCCACGACCGCAAAACCCCGGCCCTGCTCACCGGCCCGTGCGGCCTCAATGGCCGCATTGAGGGCGAGGAGATTGGTCTGATCGGCAATCTCTCGAATGACCTTGACGATACCGCTGATCGCCTCGGAACGCTCACCCAGCACTGCAATTACCCGGGCGGACTCCTCCACGGAAAGAGCGATCTGTTCAATTTCCTGAGAAGCGCTGGTCACGACCTCCGCTCCCTTGAGCGACAGTTCCCGAGCCATCTGGGCATTGGCTGCCGTCTGACTGGCATGGTCTGCAACAGCGCCGACCCCGGCCGTCATCTGCTCGATCGCAACAACCATGCGCTCAGCAGCGGTCTGCTGATGGCTTGAGCCATCAGCCACCTGACTGGCATGCCCAGCCAACACATCCGCTGCCTCGAACACCCGCTGGGCATCGAAGATCACCTTGCCAATAATCCCCTGAAAACTGCCGATCAGTTCATTAAAGGCCAGGTCGAGCTCGCCCACATGCCCTCGGGAAACCTGAACACGCCGGGACAGATCTCCATCCCGGTGCATCGCGGACATGGTATCCCTCAGTCTTTCAAGGGGAGTGACGAAGGCTGCGCGAAGCAGGGTGAAGCATAGCCCGGCGACCCCTCCCCCGACTACGAGGCAGGCAGTGACAAAGGCCAGCGAAAGAGGCGCGCCAAAGACGACACCGACCCCCGCAGCCCCCGCCGCGGCAATACCCCCTGTCACCAGGGGAAGAAGGGCAACTTGCATTTTTGACCCACCTTGACAGTCAGGAACGAACGGCGGAACCACCGATTCGCGAGGACAGCCTGGATCCCTGGACCCCGGCACGGCTTGCGAATGCCTTTGCATTTTCCAGAAGCAGGCATTCACTGGCGTTGGATATCGGCGGAGGAAATTCGAACTTTAAAAGGCTCGCGGATCTGTCGCGTTCCGATACAGGCGGGACATTCACGCAGCCTCTCCCCATGCCACGAGATCAAAAGAAAAGCCGGCGCTGCCATTGTCAAATGGGCGCCGGCCATCATTGGGAGCCGTCCGGTTAGCGCAAGTCAGAAGTCCCCATCCCTGAAGATGAGCCCACTCAAACCGTCAGACAATGGGGAAGAGCTTACCGAAGTTGGCAATATCGAGGACCTGCCGAACACTACCGGTCGCGTTGACCAGGCTGACGGCTTTGCCAACCCCCTTCGCCTTGTCCCGGAGCATCAGCAGCATGCCCAACGCAGAACTGTCAAGATAGGCGACCTTGCCCAGATCCACTGCCACCTCGGTAGTATCAGGGGTACCCAGAGCCCGATCGACCGCTTCCCGGAATTCGCGGTGGGAATTGAAATCGAAACGCCCGGAGAGCTGGATCCTGACCTGACTCTGCTGGGTGCTTACATTGGTTTCCATTGCTTGCCTCTTGTGTGACTGATTCTTTTCTCACGTGGGCGGCTGGAGCCAGCGCCCGCCGCCACTTACGGCCTCAGGCCGTTTTCATACCCGCCCGCAAGCGGGCCAGTACGCGCTGTCCAATGTCCTTCAAGGGCGCCACCTCATCCAGGGCCCCGACATGGGCGGCTTCCCTGGGCATGCCATAAACCACACAGGACTCCTGATCCTGTCCGATGGTCCATGCGCCAGCCTGGCGCATGGCCAGAAGCCCCTGCGCACCATCCTTACCCATACCCGTCAGGAGCACGCCGATGGCACTGGGGCCCACCTGGCTCGCAGCTGAATGAAAGAGCACGTCCACTGCCGGCCGATGACGGTTAACCGGTGCGCTCTGCGCAAGCTCGCAAATGTAGCCCGCACCACTCCTGCGGACGGAAAGATGGGAGTGCCCCGGCGCGAGGTAAGCAGTTCCAGGCATCACGCGTTCTCCGTGCTCCGCTTCCTTGAACTTGATGCGACACAGACCATCCAGGCGCTTGGCAAAAGAGGCCGTGAACATCTCGGGCATGTGCTGCACCATCAGGATGCCAGGCATCTGTTCGGGCAACCCACTCAATACATCCTTGATCGCTTCCGTACCTCCCGTGGAGGCCCCGATCAGCACCAGCCTGTCACTCAAGACCCGCTCCGCAAAAGCTACTGAAGCACGCATACTGCCTGAAGCGGGCACTTCCCGCTGCAGGGTTTTAGACAGCGCTGGAGCACTTGAAGGCGCTCTCGGGCGCGCACCATGCGCCTCGTGGATTTTTTCACAAATCTCCATGCGGTAGGCATCTATGAGCGCAGGCGAATCAAGTCGCGGCTTCGGCACGAAGTCCACAGCCCCCAGCGCCAGAGCCTGAAGGGTGACTTCCGACCCTCTCTGGGTCAGGCTGGAAATCATCACCACCGGCATGGGGCGCAGACGCATCAGACGCGCGAGGAAGTCCAGCCCGTCCATCTTGGGCATCTCGATATCCAGCGTCAGGACATCCGGGTTGAGGGTCTTGATCATCTCCCGTGCTGCGATGGGATCCGGTGCAGCACCCACCACCTTGAGTCCGGGATCCGACTCGATGACACCGGTCAGCACGCTCCGCATCAAAGCAGAATCGTCGACGACCAGAACCTTGATTACCATGATTTTCTTTCGATCGGTAACAGGCCAATCGGAACGTATCAGCCAAAAAGCTCAATGTCACCTTCGACATTGTCACGTCGAAGCCGGGCTTCGTATTCGCGTTCGCGGGCAATGAGCGTGTCGTTTTTCACACGCACCAGCTTTTTCATCATGACTCGACCACTGGCCGGAAAGAAGTACACCTTGCGTGGATAAATATCCAGCAGGTCCTGAGCAACCACAGGTATGCGCTCCACTGCCAAGTAATCAAGGACAAAGCTGGCGTTCTTTTCACCCACCTGGGCCTGCGTCAAGCTGGGCAGAACTTTACCACCACCAAAGACCTTGGCCTCAAGACTACTGCGCCGGGCCCCCAGCTTGAGCAGATGATTGAGTAAAACCTCCATGGCGTAGGCACCGTAGCGTGCAGAAGACGACAAGACACTCGACTCGTCAGCACTGCTGGCGGGCAGCATGAAGTGGTTCATTCCGCCCAGCCCCTTGTCCCGATCGCGAACACAGGCTGTCACGCAGGAGCCGAGGACCGTGACGAGCACGATGTCGGATGTGGTGACGAAGTACTCACCGGGCAGAACCTTGACGGCATCGCAGTCGAAGGTTCGATCGAAATAACGATTGGTCGCCAGGTGCTCCACATAGCCGGGATCAGCGTGCACGGGCGTCCGTCCTTTCATAGACGGTCCGCCCCATGGAACGGAACAGATCGGCCGCATGCAGGAAGCTTTCGGAGTGGCCGGCAAAAAGGGCCCCATCCGGCTTCAGGAGGGGAGCAAAGCGCTGCAGGATCATGTACTGGGTGGGCTTGTCAAAATAGATCATTACATTGCGGCAGAACAAAGCATCGAACGGCCCCTGCACCGCCCAGTGGTTGTCAAGCAGGTTGATGCGCTTGAATTCGATCAGCCTCTGCAACTCCGACCGTATCCGGGCATGCCCGGCCTGGCTCCCCGTACCCTTCAAAAAAAATTTCTGCATGCGCTCCCGGGACAAACGCTCAACCCGGTCCATGCCATACACACCGCGACTGGCCGTAGCAAGCACGTTGGTGTCGATATCAGTGGCCAGAATCTGCACCGGCGGGCTCAGGGTGTTGAAAGCCTCACAGGCAGTAATCGCCAGGCTGTAAGGCTCTTCTCCAGTTGAGGCCGCACTGCACCAGATCCGGAAAGGGCTACGGGTAGCGTGCCTTTTGAGACGCTCGGCAAGAATCTCGAAGTGGTGCGCCTCCCGGAAGAAGGAGGTGAGATTGGTCGTCAGGCTATTGACGAAGGTTTCCCACTCCTCCGGCTCCCGCTGCGCCCTGTCCAGGTATTCCGCAAAGGTTTTATCTCCCCTGGCCCGGAGTCGCCGGGCCAGGCGGCTATAGACCATATCCTGCTTGATGGGCGACAGGGAGATACCCGCATGTTTGTGGATCAACTCCCGAACACGCTCGAAGTCAGCCCCGGAAAAGGCAAACTCCCGCTCCGGAGAAATCGTCGTGGTATTTCGGGAGAGCCCCGCTGCACTCAGGGATGGACTGACTGCGGCGGGCCGGGTCTCATGGGGCTTGCGTGCCGCCAGAGGCGGGAGCCCGAGTGGATTGACGGGATGGCGGGTAGTTGGCTTGTCGGACATGGCGGTCTTTCTAAAACTCTTCCCATTCATCTTCGATGTCACTGGGCACGCTGGCGCTCATCCTGCGCACCTTGGGAAGCGGCGCAGCTGTCCTGGAGGCCGCCGCCCGGGCACTACTCCGCTCTGGCAGACGGGACACATTGCCCGGCACCTCGGAATAGGCCTGGGTGCTGCCACCCGATCCGGACAGGCGACGCTCCAGGGCTCCGTCAGAATCCGCATGGGACGAACGGACAGGAGCACCTGCATCACTCAACCGGAACATCGACACGGCGCGCACCAGGCTGCGCGACTGATCCTCCAGACTCTCCGCCGCCGCGGCCGCCTGCTCCACCAGCGCGGCGTTCTGCTGGGTGACTTCGTCCATCTGCCCAACGGCCTGGGTGACCTGCTCAATGCCGCCGCTCTGCTCCTGACTGGCATCGGAGATCTCCGACACCAGGGCGGACAGACGCTGGAAGTTGGAGACAACCTCCTCCATGGTCTGACCTGCTTCGTTGACGAGCTTGGCACCGTCTTCCACCTGATCCACGCTGTCGGCGATCAGAGCCTTGATTTCACGGGCCGCTTGGGCACTACGCTGAGCCAGGCTACGCACTTCGCTGGCAACCACGGCAAACCCACGCCCCTGCTCGCCCGCCCGGGCCGCCTCAACTGCGGCATTGAGGGCGAGGATGTTGGTCTGGAAAGCAATCGAATCAATGACACCAATGATGTCGGCAATCTTCTTGGAGCTCTCCTGGATCGAGCCCATGGTCTGAACCACTCGTCCCACCATCGCGCCTCCCTGCTCGGCCACCTCGTTACTGGCATTGGCCAGCTCGCGTGCCTGGCGCGCGTTGTCGGCATTCTGCTTGACCGTGGCGTTCAGCTCTTCCATTGAGCTGGCTGTTTCCTCAAGACTGCTGGCCTGCTCTTCGGTACGAGCGGACAGATCAGAGTTGCCGGCAGCAATTTCCTGAGCCGCCACATTGATCGCCTCGGACGCCTCCTTGATCTGGCCTACGACCTCTCGGAGGCGCTCCACCGTCGTATTGGTATCGTCCTTAAGCTGCCCAAACGTTCCGGTGTAATCAGCGCCAATCTTCTCGGTCAAATCTCCTCGGGCAATGGCATTGAGCACTCGTGCGAGATCCCCCAGGCTACCGGCCACCCCTTCCATCAGACGGTTGATACCCACGCTGAGATCGGCAAAGAATCCCGTCTTCCCCGCCGTGCTGAGACGCGCGGAGAAATCTCCCTCGGCTGCGGCAGCCACAATTGCCTGAATTTCCTTTTCGGCCGCCAGCTCATCAGTACGATCACGCCATTCACCCACCGAACCCAGCCTTTCCCCTGCAGGGCTGATGACGGGGGTCGTCATCACCTCGAAGGTGCGGCCACCAATGACCATTTGCGTCCGGGTGGGCTGGGTCAGTGCAGCCAGACGCTGCAGGGCAGCCTCCGGGTCCGCATACAGGCGGCCAATACTGGACCCGACAAAGGAGGCTGCGGTAAAGCCTGGAGTGGTCTTGGCAATTTCGCCCTCTATGCCCTGAATGGTCTTCAACAACGCAGGATTGGCGTAGATCACCCGACCAGTGACATCGGCGATGCGGACATTGGTGTCCACAGCATCGAGACCCACCTTGATCTGGGCCATCTCGTCCGCTGCAATCTTGGCTGCCGCCACGTCATAGCCTAGGCGCGTCTGCATGGCTTCCAGCCCGTTCATGACGAGCCCGATTTCATCCTTGCGCCCCACCTCCACGCGGCTCCGGAAATTACCCTGGGCCATTGCACCGAAAACCGCCACAGCCTCGCTCAGGGGGCCCACAATCCTTCTCACCAACCAGGCTGCAAGCCCCAGGGAGAGCAGCACGGCCAGGACCAGACCAGCCACAGTCAGGTTACGGGTCTGGGCGTAGGCGGCCATCTCCTCGCTACGCAACGCCTCTGCCTGACGCAGATGGAAGTCCTGCAGGGTGCGGCTAGTTTCCACCGCCTTGCGGGTCAGGGGATTCACGTCGTTCAGGATGCCCTGAGTTGCCTCTTCAAAACGTCCTCCCGCCAAGGCATCACGGACAGGCTTCAGCCCCTGGGCAACCAGACTCTCCTGCGCCGCGGAGAACGCCTTGAGAAGCGCTTGAACTTCTTCCCCCCCTTCCCCGACCTGGGCCAGATAGCTGGCACGCAGATCCCGGACCTCCTGAACAGCCTTGTCAAGCGCTTCCAGGTGCGTACCCACCGGGTGGTCATGGAGCTTGTGTGCCGGATTAGCCGGATCATGCATCAGGGCAAGCAGCGCCTGGGAGCGGGCCTCGCCAAGCTGGGTTTCGATGCTGGCAACCTCAACGGCGGGCTTCAGGCGGTGCTCAAAAAAGGCGTCCAGGTGATCGGTGGCGTCCCATAGCTTGGACAGGCCAAGCGCCGCCTGGGCGATGATGATTGCCACCAGAGCGAGCATGGATAATTGGATGACCGTACTGACCTTCAAACCGGAAACCCAGCTATGCAGGGGAGCCAGCATTCCGCCCTTGACGACCTTGCCATCCCGTATCGAAAGACCGCCGGCCTTGCCTTCCCGGAAAAGGGCGTAAGCGGCATCTGCGGCCTTGATCTCATCGTAGCGCGCCTTTTGCCGCACAGACATGAAGCCGATCACCACACCATTGTCCATGATCGGAGTGGCGTGAGCCTCGACCCAGTAATGATCACCGTTCTTGCAGCGATTCTTGACCAGACCCACCCAGGGTCGCGCCTCCTTCAGCGCACGCCACATATCCTCGAAGGCCTCTTCCGGCATATCAGGATGACGCACGATGTTATGGGGACGACCGATCAATTCGTCTTCAGAGAAGCCGCTGATCTCGATGAAATCCTTGTTGATGTAAGTGATCAGCCCCTTGAGATCGGTCCTGGAGACGATCAGGGTATTTTCGCCCAGTTCAACCTCGCGCTGGGTGACCGGCATGTTTATCTTCATCTGTTGCTCCCCTGAAACAGTTTCTCGACAGTTCTGTACCGTCACGACTGAAAATACAGGATCCCGAAAACCTACTGAGCCACTTCATCCACCAGCGCCATTTCGCTGGAAAGCATCAAGCGCTCGATATCGACAACGATCAGCATCCTTTCACCCAGAGCCCCCAGGCCCATGATGTAGGCCGTATCAACGGATGATGCGAAATCCGGAGCCGGTCGAATCTGCTCGGGCTTGAGAGCGATGACATCGGATACCGCATCGACCACCATACCGACGACACGACCACGGATGTTCAGGATGATCACCACGGTGAAAGGGGTGTACTCGACTACCCCGACCTTGAACTTGATGCGTAAATCCACGATCGGCACAATGGTGCCGCGCAGATTGATCACGCCCTTGATGAAGCTCGGAGCATTGGCGATGGTCGTCACCGCGTCGTAGCCACGGATTTCCTGCACCTTGAGAATATCAATGGCATACTCCTCCGCTCCCAGGGTAAACGTCAGCAGCTCCTGAGCAAAAGCGGACTCTTCGGATTCCGTTGTGGTGGCGATCTGGGCAGCCTGCAGCATGGCGAAACTCCTCAATGTTCTGACTGCCTTTACGGCAGAAGGACTGTTTTCTGAAGTCCGGAACACGGCTGACGGGCTGCGCACCGATGACAAAGGCCGCCCGCGGGCGGCCTCAGGATTTTCTCTGGACGGTCAATCATGTCAAGCGGCGGCAGGCACCACCCGTCGCGCCATGTTGACCAGCATCGGCACATCCAGGATCAGTGCCACCCTGCCGTCCCCCATGATGGTGGCGCCCGTAATGCCAGGCACCCGGCGATAATTGGCCTCCAGGCTCTTGATGACCACCTGATGCTGTCCAACCAGCTGGTCGATGAACAGGGCCGCGCTCTGGCCGTCAGCCTCCAGCACCATCATGATGCCTTTTGACCAGTCAGTGATGGCACCCTGAATCCGGAAGACCTCGTGAAGGCAGATGACCGGAAGATACTCTCCCCTCACCTGAATCAAGCGCTCCACCCCGGATACACTCTTCAGCATGCTACGCTCGGGCTGCATGGACTCCATCACATACCCCAGGGGAATGATGTAGGTTTCCGGTCCCACGCCGACGCTCATGCCATCCAGAATGGCAAGCGTCAGGGGTAAGCGAACCGTGATCCGGGTGCCCACTCCAGACATGGAATCCAGTTCGATACGCCCCCCCATGGCGGAAATGTTTTTCTTGACCACATCCATCCCGACACCACGACCGGAAACCTCCGTCACCTGATCAGCGGTAGAGAAGCCTGGTTCCATGATCAGCTGCCACACCTCCTGATCGGTCATGGCATCACTCACGGCCATGCCACGCTCCCGAGCCTTGGAGAGAATACGGGCCCGATTGAGACCGGCACCATCATCACCTACTTCGATCACGATATTGCCGCTTTGATGATAAGCGCTCAAAGTGATCGTTCCGGTTTCCGACTTTCCCGCGGCCCGACGCTTCTCCGGCGTCTCGAGACCATGATCCAGACTGTTGCGGACGAGATGGGTCAACGGGTCTGTGATCCGCTCGACCAGGCTCTTGTCCATCTCCGTCGTTTCGCCAATGGTTTTCAGCTCAACTTGCTTGCCCAGTTTTTGGGACAAATCCCGCACCACCCGGGGAAAACGGCTGAACACCACGGAGATCGGCATCATCCGTATGGACATCACGGACTCCTGGAGATCGCGTGTATTGCGCTCCAGCTGGGCCAGACCGTTGATCAGGCGCTCGAAAATCACGGGATCGACAGTGCTGGCAGCCTGGGTCAGCATGGCCTGGGTAATGACCAGTTCGCCAACCAGGTTGATCATCTGGTCCACCTTTTCAACACTAACCCGGATGGAGCCCGTTTCGCCGGCAGCAGTACTACGAGCCACAGGCTTGCGGGACATCACAGCAGGAGCCAGCGTTACGGACGGGGCAGGAGACTGAGCGGCAACGACCTCTGCGGGTTCAAGCGCGGGAGGGAGAGTCTCAGCTCCAGCCAAGGACGGCGAAAAATCAAACAGGCCGTACGCAGCTTCATCCTGTGATGACTCACCTGAAGATACCGGCTCGGGCGGAGGAAGCTCAGCAAAGAAACCGTAGGGCTCTACTGCCTGCTGGCGATTCAACAGATCAGCGACCTCGAGCTCATTGAAGAAACCGTAAGCCTGCGCCTGTGGGTCAGAAGCCGGCGTCTGTTCTGGCAAGGGTGCAAAGAACCCGTAAGCACTCTCGGTGGCACTGTCATCCAGCGGGGTGAGCTCTTCGAAGAAACCATAAGCGTCACCCTCACCATCGGCATCCGGTTCGATCCGAAGACTGTCCGCATCGACGACAAAATCAAGAATGCTGCGCAGATCCTCTACACAGGCTCCCGTGTGCATGCGCAGATGACACTCCCTGCCCCCCGGAGCCGGCGCGGAGACAGAATCGACATCCCCGAACTGTTTCAGCTCCGCCAGAAGATGTTCAAAAACTGCGGAATTATCCGGGGGCTCACAGGCCAGTCGGAAGCGCAAATCGAGACTCCGCAAGACTGGCCCTGTCACTGGGGCATTCACCGTCTCTCCCGGCTGACCGGGACCACCGTCCTCCAGAGCACGGCACAGGGCGTCCAGTCTATGGCAGATGGCCTCCGCCGCTGCACGATCGGCGTCCTCTTCTCCCCTGTGCGCGGCAAGCAGGTTTTTGAGGATATCCCCTGCCACCAGGGAAGCATCGACCATGTCGTCGGTCAGGGCAGCCTCTCCCTTGCGGACACGGTCCAGCATGGTTTCCAGGATGTGAGTCACCTCCATCATGTCCTGAAATCCGAAGGTACCACTGGATCCTTTTATGGAATGGGCAGCCCGAAAGAGGGCATTCACCTCTTCCGGATCCGGAGATGCCGGATCGATCGCCAGGAGCAATGCCTCCATGCTCGCCAGGTGCTCGGCTGCCTCCTCGAAAAACACCTGGTAGAACTGGCTCATGTCTATGGCCATGCCTGACTCTCCTGATGAACCCTCTGACAGCAAAGACTCAGCCGATCACTTTCCTGACAACCTCGATCAACTTCTGGGGATCAAAAGGCTTGACCAGCCAGCCAGTCGCGCCAGCTGCACGCCCCTGGGACTTCATCGTATCGGATGATTCGGTGGTCAACATCAGGATCGGCACACTGCGGTAGTTGGGCATGGTCCGCAGGGACTTGATGAGTGAAAGACCATCCATCCGGGGCATGTTCTGGTCAGTAAGCACCAGATTGAAGGCCTTAGACTTCGCTTTTTCCAGGCCATCCATGCCGTCCACCGCCTCTGCAACCTCGTAGCCGGCACTTTTAAGGGTGAAAGACACCATCTGCCGAATGGAGGCAGAATCATCAACAGTCAGTACGGTCTTGGCCATCTTGTATGTATCCTTGGTTCTTGAAACTTAAAACAGATCGATCTCTCCGTGGGAGCCAGACTCCTGAGAGTCCGGCTTGACCCTCGCATTTTGCTCGAGAACGGCGACCTGAGCACCGAGTTCGTTCACAGCAAGGCTCACGGCATCGTACCTCCCGGTCACCACGGCAACCTGCACGCTGGCGGCCAGTGCCGAAAACTTGCCAGTCAGTTGATCCAGCCCATCCACTCGACGATCCACATGATCGATCAACTGCGACACCAGATCCTGGAACTGCAGGGCGGTGATCGCCCGCCCGACCTCCCCATCCATCTGCTGGGCATGCTGCCCCAGATTCTGAATGGCACTGCCCCTCTGCTGATTCAGGGACTCCATCGCGGTGAGTACACTCTCCACTTGCTGCTTGGATTCAAGCGCGAAGTTCATGTCCGTAGAAGCCAGCTTCTCGATCGCCCTCTCAGTATCCTTGACTCCTTCCCTCATGCCCTTCATCACCTGACCAATCTGCTGGCTGAACTGGCTGGTTCGGGTTGAAAGATCGCGAACCTCGTCGGCAACTACCGCAAAACCCCGTCCTGCCTCACCCGCACGGGCAGCCTCGATGGCGGCGTTGAGCGCAAGCAGGTTTGTTTGCTTGGCAATCGCGGAAATCTCGCCAAGGATGGATTCAACATCGCTTGCCCTACGGGAGATCCGCTCCGTCATTTCGACCAGTTCCATGCCCAGCTTGCTGTTCATGATCACACTGTCTACAACGCTTTGCATCACACCCGAAGTGTGCTCGACGAATTCATCAAAATTAACCGTACCACCCTCGGAAGCATCATTCGATGCCAAGCTGACCGCAATGGACTGCTGAGCGCGCGTCGCGGACAGAATCCCTTGGAAACTCGCGGTGAGGATTGTGATCGCCTCTGACAGCATTTTCTGTATTTGGGCAACCTCACTCCGGATGGATTCATGTTGCTGCCGGATGCAGACCGATGCAGTACCAAGGGCACCATTTACCGTTTCCATCGTCGCAGCATCCAAAGCATGTGGCTGTTTCCCGGAGGCTATCGGAGAACCGCTGCGGAAAGGCATGAGCAGCAACAGAACCCAACCCAGCGTCACCAGACCGATCGTCGCCACTCCTGACCATCCGCCAGCCTCCAGGTAAAGCGCAACCACAGCCACAAGCGTCGACCACACGAGACCGATCAGCATCCGCTTTGTTCGTGCAGAGGTATTCATGGTCCTATCGGTTTCCAAAAGCAGATCCCTTCATTCTCAATGGCACGGAATCCTCAACGGGATCCCGAGCGTGCCGACCCTGCCATGCCAGCCCTGATGTCTCCGGCTTCCACCGAGCTCTCCTCGCCGACGTCCAGCAAGCGCGCTTCGCCTCCACGCAACATCGCCTCTGCCTTCTTGGTCAATACAATGATGCTGATGCGCCGATTGAGTGGAAGATCCGGATGAAGGGGGTCAAGGGGAACCGTATCCGCCAAACCCACCACCCTGACCATCTTGCCCTCAGCAAGTCCCCCAGTCACCAACTCCCGCCTGGAAGCATTGGCCCGATTGGCAGACAGCTCCCAGTTGGAGAAACCGCGCTCTCCGCCCGCATAGCGAGTGCTGTCAGTGTGCCCCGAGACACTCACCTTGTTCTCCACGCCATTCAAGGTCGCACCGATGGCACGCAGAAGCTCCTGCGTGTAGGGCCGGAGCGTCGCACTGGAGGAATCAAACATCGGACGGTTCTGCTCGTCTACGATCTGGATTCGCAAGCCCTCGGCAGTAATATCGAGCAACAACTGATTCTTGAAAGGCCTCAGGCTGGGGCTGGCCTCGATGATCGCTTCAATCTGCCCCTTGACGTCTTCCAGGCGAGCACGCTCCTTGCGCTCCTCAGCCTTTTTGTTAGCATCGCCATCATCACCGGCTTCCTTGGGTGAGCCTTTTGCGGCCTCGACGTTCACAGAGCGCTTGCCGTCCACGTCCCCCCGCTTGACCTGGCCCACCGAGCGGGTCAGATCCTGCCCCCCCCCTGCGATCGGACTGGTTGCATCTCCCGCACCAGAGCCCCCGCTCATGGCCACCTTGAGCGGAGAGTTGAAAAAGTCCGAGATACCCTTCAAATCACCCTGAGCCGTCGAACCTAGCAACCACATCAAGAGAAAGAATGCCATCATGGCTGTCACAAAGTCGGCGTACGCGATCTTCCATGCACCGCCATGAGCCCCGCCGCCGCCTTTCTTGATTTTCTTGACGACAATCGGCTGCTGGGTATCGTCACTCATGAAACCTCCCAGGCCTGACCACAGACGTCATCGCCAGTATCACTTACGGCTCTTGATAGCTTCTTCCAGCTCGGCAAAGCTGGGACGGTCCGTGGAGAAAAGGACCTTGCGACCAAACTCCACCGCTACCTGAGGGGCGTAACCATTCATGCTTGCCAAAAGCACGGCCTTCATGCACTGATAAATCTTGCCACCTTCCTCAACCTTTTGCTCCAATTGACCCGCAATCGGCGACACAAAACCGTAAGCAACAAGAATCCCCAAAAACGTGCCCACCAGCGCACCACCAATCATTTTCCCAAGGACTGCCGGTGGTTGCCCCACGGAGCCCATGACGTTAACCACCCCCATCACCGCCACCACAATACCGAAGGCGGGGGTTGCATCTCCGACTTTGGAAACGATGTGCGCAGGGGCATGTGCCTCCTGGTGGTGCGTCTCCATCTCCACATCCATCAGGTTTTCGATTTCGAACGCATTGAGGTTGCCACCAACCATCATGCGAAGGTAGTCGCATAAAAAATCTACCGCATGATGATCCGCCGTGAAGCCTGGGTACTTGGCGAAGATGGGGCTACTTTCCGGATTTTCGATATCCCCCTCAATAGACATCAAGCCCTCCTTGCGTACTTTCGCAAGGATTTCATAGAGCATGCACAGCACATCTACATAGTATGCCTTGCTGTAAGGAGACCCTTTGAATACGGTGGGTAACGCAGCAATCGTGCTCTTGATTGCACGAGGTCCGTTGCCAGCAACAAAGCCCCCAATGGTGAGACCTACAATTGCAATGTACTCAGTCGGCACCCACAGCGCGGCCAGACTACCGTGTACTGCATAAGTACCCAAGGACGATGCCAGGATAATGACGTAGCCGATGATCAAAAACATCGCCGAAACCTCTTTCTGCACGTAGACGGCACTTGCGCCGCACCTGCCGCGTTATTTTTTCAATCCAAATATCGGCTTCGCTCGCGCAAACTTGAGTCCAGCTCCCATGGGGGCACACGGCATGGCCATCGAGTAGGGGACAGGGTCACCCCCGTCGCCCCTTCACACCACCGTACGTGCGACTTCCGCATACTGTGGCTCATGAAAGACACTGGAGCCATCCCACCCTATCGAGCAAGGACCTCCAGCCTCAGCCGATTAAAGAAGGCTTGCGGAAGGGCCGTTTTCATGTAGCTGGCGCCACTGTTTCGCCACGGCCCGCGCGGGTTGGACGCGGAGCAAAACGCTCGTGCCCCCTTTCAGACTGACAGGTGCAATCCGCAGCTTCGGGGCCTTGTGTCAGGTCAGGCTATAGCTCAGAAACTTCCGCACCCACGGTCGTACGAGCGCATTCTTGCCCTCATTGACCGTGAGCTTGAGCCGTTCAGACAGGCACTGACTGAGCCGTACAAACTCGAGACAGTCGCCAACCGTAGTAGGAGTCACCACCACCGATTGCACAGGCGATCAGGAATTGATGGCAAGACAGGTCAGAAAAACCCGCAGGAGTCAGGACACCCAAGAATGATCACGATCTCTGACCCGCTACACCCTGCCTGGCAATGCGTTTTATCCGGTTCTTGTTCATCGGGCCGCAGAGTACGACACGCTCAGTCACCCTCACGCAGTTGCGTTTCACTTCGTTCGCTGTGGTCAACTTACAGCGGGACTTACACCCGCAGGAGATCTGCAAGAGTTCAGGACAATCCACCTTCAGGCAGACCTTCCATCACCTTTCTGGTCTTGCCCGCCCGGGACGGCACATGGCAGAGCCCACAGACATAATCACGGGTCGGATCAAAGGCATGGACCACAAATTCACCACCGCACGACGTGCATCGTGCGGTCTGCAGCAATCTCGCGTCAATGAAACGTATAAGCGTCCACGCCCTGGTCAGGCTCAACACCTGCTCCATTTCAAAGGACTGGACATGCTCATTGTAGAGTTTGAATGCCTGCGTGATGGCCTCAAGATCAGCCAGTCCTGCATTTTTGCGAATAAATTGATACAACGCGAGAAAGAGCGAGGCATGGATGTTCGGCTGCCAGGACATGAACCAGTCGGTAGAAAACGGCAGCATCCCCTTGGGAGGAGAAACGCCTTTTACTTCCTTGTACAGTTTAAGCAGGCGTTCACGACTCAGGGACGTTTCCGCCTCAAGCATCTGCATGCGTGCGCCCAACTGTATGAGCTCAACGGCCCTCTGGATATCCTGAGCCTCCTGCAGCACGCTCTTGTTGCGCATGGAAACGCTTCCGAAGGGAAGAAACGTTCAGGTCAGAGTTTCCACCGGACGCCCCGCAGCCAGAATGGCGGCATGCAAGTGCGCAGCACCCTTGCTTCTGCCGTGCGACGAAAGCAGATCCACCAACATCACGTCGCTGAATCGAAACTGGCAGAGCAGCATGTTAGAACTGGCCATGCGAAGGACCTGCGCCGAACTGAGGCTCTCCAGCACCCCCGCCAGCTCCTCCCCCACTCCCAACCGGAACATAGCCGCGGGGCGATCCTCCCTAAGCATCTGCTGCGCAAGCATCAAATACGCCAGGTTGAGCTCCCGGATCTCTTCACGCATGTCACTGGAACGCATGGTCATCTCCTCAGCAAACAGCTTTCATTGTACGGCAAATTCTGCCGCAAGACGGCAATCATCGCGACAGAGAAGACGGATACATAGAACCTATCAGTGAATTGTATGCCCTCCAGAAACATCTTCCGAAATGTGATAATAGCGGCCGCGAGGTGGTTGAGTGCAACGCAGCTCCGTTCAAGCCTTGCGTAGCAGACCAAGAACTTTTGCAAGAGGTTAACCCAACTGTGGGTGACCTCGACAATCCAGCGGCAAGCACGCTTGGCGGAATGACGTGAGTTGGTCGATCTTGGCCTGGCGCCAGGTGAGCTCCCCGTCCTGCGCGACGAACATCTGAGCAGAGGTTTTTGTTCTGACGTGGTTTGTGCTTGTGGACAGGTGGGAGACAAGAGGCGCGAGGGATATTTTTTGAACGTAGACGAAACAACCCCCAGTCGCTGTTGAGCGCTGGGGG
>NZ_JAQUVG010000155.1 GCF_028693495.1 Zoogloea sp.
TCAACAAGTTCGACCGCAAGGGCGCCGAAGATGCCCTGCGCGATGTGCGCAAGCAGTACCAGCGCAACCGCGAATTGTTCACCACCCCCACCGAACAGATGCCGGTGTTCGGCACCATGGCCGCCCGCTTCAATGACGACGGCGTGACCGCCCTGTTCCAGGCCATCGCTCCGGCGCTGGCCGCCAAGGGCCTCAAGCTCGGCAAGGCCAAGCTGCCCATCGTCAGTGTCAAGGCCTCCAGCCGCGGCCGGGCCATCGTCCCCGCCGAGCGTGCCCGCTACCTGGCAGAAATCGCCGACTCGGTGCGTGGCTACCACAAGCACACCGCCGAGCAGGCCCGCATCGCCCGCGAACGTCAGGCCCTGCGCATTTCCAAGAAGCTCTTCGAGGGCTGCAGCAAGGATGCCGGCTCCTTCGACGAGCTGATTGAATGGAAGGACGGCGAGCTCACCGGCACCGCCAGGAAGCTCCTCGACATGTGGCCGAAGACCGTCGAGCTGTACGCGGCCGACGAGTACGTGGTGAAGATCCGCGACAAGGAGATTCGCACGGTCCTCACCTCCGAGTCCCTGTCCGGCAGCAAGATCCGCAAGGTTGCCCTGCCCACCTACGAGGACGACGGCGAGACCCTCAAGTTCCTGATGAAGGAGAACGTCCCCGGCTCTTTCCCCTACACTGCCGGCGTGTTCGCCTTCAAGCGTGAAGGTGAGGATCCCACCCGGATGTTCGCCGGCGAAGGTGATGCCTTCCGCACCAACCGCCGCTTCAAGCGTGTGTCCGAAGGCATGCCGGCGCACCGCCTCTCCACCGCCTTCGACTCGGTCACCCTCTACGGCTGCGACCCGGATCCGCGTCCGGACATCTACGGCAAGATCGGTAACTCGGGTGTCTCCATTGCCACCCTGGACGACATGAAGGTGCTCTACGACGGCTTCGACCTGGTGAACCCGACCACTTCCGTGTCGATGACCATCAACGGCCCGGCGCCCATCATCCTGGCGATGTTCTTCAACACCGCGCTGGAGCAGCAGCTGGCCAAGTTCAAGGCCCAGAACGGCCGCGATGCCACTGACGACGAAGTCCAGAAGATCCGTGCCTGGACCCTGTCCAGCGTGCGTGGCACCGTGCAGGCCGACATCCTGAAGGAAGACCAGGGCCAGAACACCTGCATCTTCAGCACCGAATTTGCCCTCAAGATGATGGGCGACATCCAGGAGTTCTTCGTCCATAACCAGGTGCAGAACTTCTACTCGGTGTCGATCTCCGGCTACCACATCGCCGAAGCCGGCGCGAACCCGATCAGCCAGCTCGCCTTCACCCTGTCCAACGGCTTCACTTATGTGGAAAGCTACCTGGCCCGGGGCATGCAGATCGATGACTTCGCCCCCAACCTGTCCTTCTTCTTCAGCAACGGCATGGACCCGGAATACTCGGTGATCGGTCGTGTTGCCCGCCGCATCTGGGCCGTGGCGATGAAGAACAAGTACGGCGCCAACGAGCGCAGCCAGAAGCTGAAGTATCACATCCAGACCTCCGGCCGCTCGCTGCACGCCCAGGAGATGGATTTCAACGACATCCGCACCACGCTGCAGGCCCTGATCGCCATCTACGACAACTGCAACTCCCTGCACACCAACGCCTACGACGAAGCGATCACCACGCCGACCGAGGAGTCCGTGCGCCGGGCCATGGCGATCCAGCTGATCATCAATCGGGAATGGGGTCTGGCCAAGAACGAGAACCCCAACCAGGGCGCCTTCATCATCGACGAGCTCACTGATCTGGTGGAAGAAGCGGTGCTCAAGGAGTTCGAGGCCATCAGTTCCCGCGGTGGCGTGCTGGGCGCCATGGAAACCGGCTTCCAGCGCGGCAAGATCCAGGAGGAGTCGCTGTACTACGAGCACAAGAAGCACGACGGCTCCTACCCGATCATCGGCGTCAATACCTTCCTCAACCCGAAGGGAATGGCTCAGCAGGATATCGAGCTGGCCCGTTCCTCCGAGGACGAGAAGCAGAGCCAGCTCACTCGTCTGGCCGATTTCCAGGCCCGCAACGCCGACCAGGCACCCAAGTGGCTGGCCCTGCTCAAGCAGACGGTGATCGAGAACGGTAACGTGTTTGCGGTGCTGGTGGATGCAGTGAAGTACTGCTCCCTCGGTCAGATCACCACGGCCCTGTACGACGTGGGTGGCCAGTACCGCCGGAGCATGTAACGCCAACAAGCAAGACCGCCCCTCTGAAAGGAGGGGCGTGACAAAAACGGCGCCCGAGGGCGCCGTTTTTGTCATGGGTGGGTGGTCATCTTTCCCCGGCGTTTTCGATTGGCGAAGCGCCGCTTGCAGGAAAAGGATTGCCCGCTGTCATGGGGGGGAGGGGAAGGTGCCCGTTCCTGAGCGGACAGCCCCTCTTCTTGTAAAGCGGGATCAGATCACGCCCTGGGCCAGCATCGCCTCGGCAACCTTCACGAAGCCTGCAATGTTGGCTCCATCAGCGTAGCTGACGCTCCCGTCAGGGCGCTTGCCATGCTTCAGGCAGGCGGCGTGGATGCCGGTCATGATTTCTTTGAGGCGAGCGTCCACTTCTTCGCGGGTCCACGAGAGACGCATGGCGTTCTGACTCATTTCCAGACCTGAGGTCGAGACCCCGCCGGCATTGCTGGCCTTGCCTGGGGCGTACAGGACGCCACTGTGTTCGAACAGCTTGATGGCCTCCACGGTGGTGGGCATGTTGGCACCTTCGGCCACGGCGATGACGCCGTTCTTGATGAGGGTGGCGGCGTCGGTCGCATCGAGTTCATTCTGGGTAGCGCACGGCAGGGCTACGTCCGCCGGGATGTGCCACGGCCTCACGCCGGGCTCGAAGCGGGCCCCCACCTTGGCGGCGTAGTCGGAAACGCGGCCGTAGTAATGGTTCTTCACTTCCATCAACACCGCCAGTTTTTCGGCGGTGAAGCCGTCCTCGTCGATCACCGTGCCGCTGGAGTCCGAACAGGTGATCGGTTTTGCCCCCATCTGCAGCAGCTTCTCGATGGCGTACTGAGCCACGTTGCCGGAACCGGAGACGGACACTTTCATGCCTTCCAGGCTGCGGCCGGCCTGCTTGAGCATGGCCTCGGCGAAGTAAACCGTACCGTAACCGGTGGACTCGGGGCGGATCAGGGAGCCGCCGAAGGTCAGGCCCTTGCCGGTGAAGACGCAGCTGGCTTCGTTGGAGAGCTTCTTCATCATGCCTGCCATGTAGCCTACTTCGCGCCCGCCCACGCCGATGTCACCTGCCGGGACGTCGGTGTTGGGGCCGACGTGGCGATAGAGTTCGGTCATGAAGGCCTGGCAGAAGCGCATGACCTCGCCGGGGCTCCGGCCTTTGGGATCAAAATCGGAGCCACCCTTGCCGCCGCCCATGGGCAGGGTGGTCAGGGCGTTCTTGAAGGTCTGTTCAAAGGCCAGGAACTTGAGGATGGAGAGGTTGACCGAGGGGTGAAAGCGCAGGCCGCCCTTGTACGGGCCAATCGCGGCATTGTGCTGGATCCGGTAGCCGCGATTGACGTTGACCTCGCCCCTGTCGTCCACCCAGGAGACTCGGAACATGATGACCCGCTCGGGCTCCACCAGCCGGTCGAGCAGGGAATGTTCGGCGTAACGGGGATTGGCTGAGATGAAAGGCCACAGGCTCGACATCACCTCGCCTACGGCCTGCAGGAATTCGGGCTGCCCCGGGTTGCGTTGCTCAACGTAGGACAGAAACTCTTCAAGGGACTTGTATTTCATGGGCTGATCTCGTCATCTCCAAATAAACAGGCCCATTTTAGTGCATGGATCCGGTTTTCTGCAGTGTTCCGTCCTTTTTTGGTGCGTACTGTGGATTTCTTGTCCTGTGTGCGCTTTTTTGGTGCGCAGGGGGGGATGGATGGCGAGGGCTCTGGAGCCGGGGATCTGCCGCGGGTGCCGTCGGCGATCTTTCACAATTTCGTACATTTGAAAAACAGTTGAGCAAACATGGTTTGCGAGACTCGGATTCAGCAAAAAAGACAATCCGTCACCGCTGGACAGGCTCCCCCGGGAGCGCTCCGGACGCAGTGGCGAGGACGAGACCGAGACACAACCGGAGGAGGATGGGGATGTCCAATACCCGAGCGACAGCCGCGGACAGCGCGGGCCTGGACACCTTTCCGCGTCTGCTGATGCACCATGCACGGCAACGGCCCGATCAGGCTGCGATGCGCGAGAAGGAGTACGGGATCTGGCAAACCTACACGTGGGCGCAGGTGGCGGAGCGGGTACGGGCCATTGCCAGCGGGCTGGCCGAGCTGGGTTTCAAGCGTGGCGACCGCCTGGCCGTGGTGGGTGACAACCGGCCGCGGCTGTACTGGTCAGTGGCGGCCTGCCAGTGTCTGGGAGGCATTCCGGTGATGATGTACCAGGACGCCGTTGCCCAGGAAATGTCCTATGTGATGCAGGATGCGGAGATCCGCTTCGCCTGCGTCGAAGATCAGGAGCAGGTGGACAAGATGCTCGAGATCAAGGGCGACCTGCCCTTGCTCGAGCACGTGATCTACGACGACCCCCGCGGCCTGCGCCATTACAACCAGACCTTTCTGCATGGTCTGGATGAAGTCCTGGAGATGGGGCGGATTCACGACCAGAACCACCCTGACTTCCTCCTCAACGAGATCGACAAGGGCAGCCCTGAGGATGTCTCGGTGATGCTGTATACCTCC
>NZ_JAQUVG010000057.1 GCF_028693495.1 Zoogloea sp.
CCGCGACCTGCCCGCCAGCCAGCTGATCCAGCCTGGCAGCCGGGCCTTCTACCGTCTGCACCTGGCCGGCGCGCCGGAAGTCGTGACCCGCTTCCAAGGCTGGGCCACCCCCCGGCTCCAGCGGGGTGAGCGACTGGAGACCGTGGACAACGCCCGCCCCGAGGTGCGCACCCTGCTCGACCGCACCGAGCGGTTCCTGCGTTTCGCGGCGATGCTGGCCGTGGTGCTGGCTGCCGTGGCCGTGGGCCTGGCCACCCGGCGTTTTGTCGAGCGGCACCTGGATGGCTGCGCGGTGATGCGCTGCATGGGGGCGACCCAGAACCAGCTGATGGGCTATTTCCTGGGGGAGTTTGCCCTGCTTGGGCTGGCCGCGGGCCTGGCGGGCACGGCCTTGGGCTTTGCAGTGCAGTTCGTCCTCAATCACCTGCTGGGAGATCTGGTGGGTTTTCCGCTGCCGGCGCCGGGTGGATGGCCGGTGCTCCATGGGCTGGCGGTGTCCCTGCTGCTCCTGCTCGGCTTTGCCCTGCCGCCGCTGATCCGCCTGGGACGGGTACCTACCCTGCGTGTCCTGCGCCGGGAATGGGACGGGGTGGCTGTACGGGAAGGGGTGGCCTGGGCCGTGGGTGCGCTGGTGCTGGCAGGGCTGCTGATGATCATTGCCCGGGACTGGCAGCTCGGGAGTGCCGTGGTGCTGGGCTTTGCCCTGGCTTTCCTGGTGTTCGGGCTGGTGGGCTGGCTGGCGCTGGGAGTGCTGAGCCGGGTACGTTCGGTGGCGAGCAGCGGCTGGCGTTATGGCATCGCCTCCCTCAAGCGCCGGCCGCTGGCGAGTCTGGTCCAGATCCTGGCCCTGGGTACCGGCCTTACGGCGCTGCTGCTCCTGACCGTGGTCCGGGGCGATCTCCTGGGCAACTGGCGGGCTGCCACGCCGCCCGATGCGCCCAACCGTTTCGTGATCAACATCCAGCCGGACCAGCTGTCCGCCCTTGAAGCCTTCTTTGCCACCGAGAAAACGCCGGTTCCGGTGTTCCAGCCGATGATCCGCGGGAGGCTGGTACAGGTGAATGGCCGCCCGGTGGGACCCGATGATTACAGCGAAGACCGGGCCCGCCGCCTGGTCGAGCGGGACTTCAACCTCTCCTTCGATCAGCGCCTCCCTGCGGGCAACAGCATTCAGGCAGGGCGCTGGCATGGGGAGGACCGGCAGCCCCAGTTCTCGGTGGAGCAGGGGCTGGCCGACACCCTGGGCCTGAAGATGGGCGACACCCTGAGCTTCGAGATTGCCGGCGTCCGTACCGAGGCGCCCATCACCAGCCTGCGCAAGCTGGACTGGGACTCCATGCGGGTGAATTTCTTCGTGATCGCTGCACCCGGCATGCTCGAGAATTTCCCGGCTGGCTACATCACCAGCTTTCACCTCCCAGCGGATCAGCGGGCCCTGGCCAACCGCCTGGTGACGGCCTTCCCCAACCTGACGGTGATCGACGTGGCCGCGGTCATGGCCCAGGTTCAGGGCATGGTGGAGCAGCTCATCACGGCGGTACAGTTCGTGTTCAGCTTTGCGGTGGTGGCCGGGGTGATCGTCCTTTTCGGTGCCTTGCAGGCGACCCACGACGAACGGGAGAAGGAGCTGGCGGTCCTGCGCACCCTCGGCGCCCGCAATGCCCAGCTGCGTGCTGCGCTGTTGGCCGAGTTCGCGGTGCTGGGCCTGATTGCAGGGGGGCTGGCGGGGGTGGGGGCCACCGGGATCGGGTGGGCGGTGGGCCATTTCGTGTTCAAGCTCCCCTATGCACCGAGCCTGCTGCCCCTGGGTGTCGGGGCGTTGTCCGGCGTGCTCATCGTGACGCTGGCGGGCGGGTTCGGTACCCGCCACCTGCTCTCCCAGCCGCCCCTCGCCAGTCTGCGTGCCCTGAACTAATTTACAGGTGAGGCGGTATACTCGGCAGATGCACGCCGACACCGCCTCCGCCCTGTTGCCCTGGCTGCTCGCCGGGCTGGCCTTCACCCTGGCCGGCCTCGGGGCCCTGATCATCCGCATGCGCAAGCTCGAGCGTTTGAACGACGATCTGGCCGGAGACATCGGCAGCCGCCTGGAAAGCCTCTTCGGCCAGCAGCAGCTCCACTTCGTGCGGGAGCTCCAGGCCTCCAACACCCGCAGCGGTGACCGCCTGATGGACCTGGTGGCCGGCGAGACCGACCGCCTGCGGGAAAGGCTGGAGGCCGGTGAGGCCGCTTCCCGCCATGCCCTTCAGCAGTTTCACCTGGCCTTCATCGCCCAGTTCGGCAAGCACCAGGAGCAGTCCGCCCTGCGCCTCAGCGAACTGGCCAGCGCCATCGGCGCCGGCCAGGAAAAGCTCCGCAGCGAGATGATGGCGGAAACCCTTCGCACCCTGTCCGAACACGCCCGTGCCGACCGGGAACTTCTGCAGAATGGCCTCAAGGCCGCCTCCGGACAGCTCAGCGGCAGCGTCGAGGCCCTGCAGCGGACGGTGGGGGAGCGCCTGGAGGCCATCACCGGGCATGTCAATCAGCGGCTCGACGAGGGCTTCCGCAAGACCAACGAGACCTTCGCCAGCGTAATGGCCCGCCTCGCCACCATCGACGAGGCTCAGAAGAAGATCGGTGACCTCACTACCAACGTGGTCAGCCTGCAGGAGCTGTTGGGGGACAAGCGCGCCCGCGGCGCCTTCGGTGAGGTCCAGCTGGAGGCCCTGGTGCGCAATGCCCTGCCGCCCGAGGCCTTCGATTTCCAGCATGTGCTGCCCAACGGCACCCGGGCTGACTGCGTGCTGCGCCTGCCCGAGCCCACGGGCATGGTCGTCGTGGATTCCAAGTTCCCGCTGGAGAACTATCACCGCATGTTTGCCGGGGAGGTGGGGGATCTGGAGCGCCGCGCTGCCCAGAACGCTTTCCGTAACGATGTCCGGCGGCACGTGGAGGCCATTGCCGCCAAGTACATCCTGCCTGACGTGACCAGCGATGGCGCGGTGATGTTCATCCCCGCCGAGGCCGTGTTCGCCGAGATCCACGCTTACCATCCGGAGGTGGTGGCCCATGCCATGACCCGCCGGGTGTGGATCGTTTCGCCCACCACCCTGATGGCGGTGCTCAACACCGCCCGGGCGGTACTCAAGGACGTGGAGACCCGCAAGCAGATCCATGTCATCAAGGATGCCCTGGGCAAGCTGGCCAAGGATTTTGCCCGCTTTGACGAGCGGATGCAGAAGCTGGCCACCCACATCCGCCAGGCCGGTGAGGACGTGGCCGAGGTGCAGACCTCGTCCCGCAAGATCAGCGCCCACTTTGCCCGCATCGAGGCGGCCCGCCTGGACGAACTGCCCGAGTCCCTGCCAGGGGCCTGATCCCGCCCGTACCCCGGAAGCTCAGGCGCAGCGGGGTTTGCCCCGTCCCGTGGCCACGCCCGCCAGGATCCGTCCGAACCCCACCTGGTTGCCGGCAAACCTCAACACCAGCTCGTCACCCCGGTGGGTGAACTTCATTTTCAGGGGCTCCACCTTGCCCCTGAACTCTACCCCCACCGTAATCGTCAGCGGTGCCTTCTGTACGCGGGTGTTGTGCCAGAAATAGCGCGTGCGGCTTACGGGCACAGCCACGATGCTCAGGTGGTTCAAAGACGTGGCCGTACGCTCCTTGGCCGAGGAGTCCTTGCGCACGTCGTACCAGGTGCGTACCGCCTGGGACCACAGGGCCAGCGCCTGGATAGCGCTGGTCTTGCCACAGTTGTTGGGGCCGATCAGTACCGCGGGGTGATCCAGCTTGATGTGCTGCTTGTCGCCAAAGCGCTTGAAGTTCTCGATTTCGAGGGAGTGGAGCCGCCGCATGATCAGGCGCTCGCTTGGGAATGTTCGGCGGTAAGCAAGGGCGTGATACGCACGCGGCCAGTGAGGAGGTCGTCCATGAGGGCGTATTTCAGCAGTTTAAGCTGCTCGAACTCGTCTTCCGCTGACAACGAGTGGGCGGCCCACAGGAGCCGGCGCGCGCTCACCTGGTGATTGCAGGCCTGCAACATCCGTGCCGCACTGTGGCCTGTGGGGCCTTCAGTACCCTTTGAATCCCTCCAGCGCGAAGACATGCACCTCCCGCTGGAAATCCTTGTGGATGGGGACGACCACCTTGCCCAGGGGCGTGCTGCCCTCGAAGCGTTCGGCGATGGGGGTGATGTCGGGCCGGCGTCCGATGTAGAGCACGTTGCGCCCGCGCTTGTCCCGCAGGGTGGTGACCAGATCGTAGTGGCTGACCGGCGTGCCGGCGGGGTGCCAGGTGGCGTACTCGGGGATGGGCAGGCGATAGCGCAGGTGGGCCATCAGCTCCCGGTCCTCGGTGACGACCACGTAGCCTGGATGGGCGTCGATCATGGGCTTGAGGGCGTCGGCCAGGCGGGTCCAGCCGCGGGCACGCTTGTAGGGATCGTTCTTGGCGGTGAGGGCGGTGCCGGTGGCCCGGGCGATGTCGGGCCAGTGATAGACGGCCATGGCTGCCACCAGGTTGAAGGCGATCCCTGCCAGCAGCCAGCGGCGCCGTTCGGCCAGGAAGACCGCCGGGAGCAGCAGGCAGGCGGCCACGAAGACGGGGGCGGCCCAGTTGCCGTTGGCGCGTCCGGTGAGGGCCTGCAGGCTGACCAGCCCCAGCAGGGGCAGGATGAAGGTCAGCAGGGTGCGATGGGCACGCTCGGCCCACAGGCGCCGGCTCCGCAGCAGGGCCCAGCCCAGCAGCAGGCCGAGGATGGGGCCGATGGAGAGCCACTGGGCGCCGATGAACTCGCCCAACTGCCCCGGGTGGAGGCCCCGCTCCCCATGACCGACCCGGGTGATCTCGGCGGTGTGGCGGAAGGTGGGGAAATCCAGGCTCCAGTTCCAGTACAGGTTGGGTGCCAGGAGGGCGAAGGCCAGCAGCACGGCAATCCAGGGCTGGGGGCGGGCCAGCCAGCGCCGGTGCCACGGGTCGAGGGCCAGCAGGAGCAGCGCCGAGGGCAGGAAGGCTGCCATGGTGTACTTGGACATGAGCCCTACGCCGATGACCGCGCCGCAGGCCAGCCAGTTGCCCCAGCCTTCCCGCTCCAGCGCCCGCAGCAGGAAGAGCAGGGCGAGGGACCAGCACAGGAGCAGGGGCGCGTCGGTGGACACGAAGAGCCCGAGCGCCGCTACCAGGGGCATGGAGAGGAAGGCGACCCCAGCCCAGAAGCCTACCCGCTCGGTGTACATGCGGGTGCCCAGGGCGTAGAGCACGAAAGCGGTGGCCGGGTAGAGCAGCAGGGAGGGCAGCTTGATGGCGATCAGGCCGTTGCCCAGGACGGTGGTGCTGGCAGCGATCAGCGCGGCGATCACCGGCGGCTTGGAGTAGTAGCCCCAGGCCAGGTCCTGGGACCAGCCCCAGTAGTAGGCTTCATCCACGTACAGGTCGATGCCCAGATGGGGAATGACCCACAGGCGGTAGGCCGTGAGGACGGCGGCGATCAGGGCGAGGGGCCCCAGGCAGCTCCGCGACGGGCTCATGGCTTGATCCGGACGAGGGCGACGCCCCCTTGCTGGAACACGGTCTCCACGGGGCGGTCGGGGGGCAGGCGGTCGATGCGGGTGAGTGCCAGCTGGCCGGGTTTGGGATCGGCCTTCACGGTGACGGCCTGCCGGTACACGCTGAAGCTGGGCGCGGTGGTGAAGCGCCAGAAGACCACGTCCTCCCCCAGTTCCCGGGCCTTCAGGCCAGCGGCCTTGACGGGGCCCTGGGCCAGGTTGCCGGCATAGGGGACCACCACACCGGCCAGCAGCACCACTTGCAGGGCAGCGGTCAAGACCAGTCGTGTGGAAGGGCGGAGGCGGCAGAAGAACATCACCGCCAGCCAGAGGGTCAGCCCGCCCACGGTGGCGCCGATGTAGAGGGTGTCTGCAGTTTCGAGGGCCCGGCTGAGCTGGGCCCGGTAGAAGCCGTCGCCCAGCTGGCTGCGGGACAGGGCGTCGAACAGCTTGGGCAGGAGCGGGAACAGCAGGAACAGCAGCCCCGGGGCCAGCAGGTGGGGCCAGACCCGGCGCAGGTCACGGGCGGCCAGTCCGATCAGGATGAACAGGGGGGTGCAGCCGTAGAGCACGTAGTGGGGCAGCTTGGTGCCCGAGAGGGAGAAGAACACCAGCACGAAGCCGAACCAGATCCACAGGAAGCGCTGCAGGGGGACGCCCAGGCCGGCCTTGAGCTTGCCCAGGGCGGCGAAAAACAGGCCGCTCCAGGGCAGCAGCAGCAGGGGCACGGCGATCAGGTAGTAGAAGGCGCTGCCGCCGTGGCCCTCCAGGGATCCGGAGAAGCGCTGGACGTTGTGGCGCAGGATGAAACCGTCGATGAAGTCCTGGCCGTGCAGGACGTAGGCGTAGGCGTACCAGGGGGCGACGATGGCCACCAGGAGCAGCAGCCCAAGGGGGTTGAAGACCATCTTTGCCCAGCGCGCCCATTCGCCCCGGCTGGCGCAGTAGAGCAGGCTGACGGTACCAGGCACCACCAGGGCCACCGGACCCTTGGTCAGGGCGCCCAGACCGATCCACAGGAAGGCCCGCAGCAGAGGGGCGCGGGCGCCGCTCTCCAGATGGCGCCACACGTCGAACAGGGTCAGCGCCAGCAGGCAGTTGAGGAGGCCGTCGGCGGTGGCCGCCCGGCCGATGGCGAAGGGCCCGAGGGCGGTGGCGGCTACGGCGAGGGCGATCAGGGCGGCGTCTTCTCCCACCCGCTTGCGGGCAAAGAAGTAGGTGGCATAGCTCCAGGCGATGGCCGCGAGGGCAGAGGGCAGGCGGAAGGCCCATTCGCTCACGCCGAAGATCAGGTAGCCCAGCGACTGCAGCCAGTAGACGAAGATGGGCTTGTCGAAGCGGGGGGCGCCGTTGAGGTAGGTGAACAGGAAGTCGTTCCGCTCGAACATCTCCCGGGTGGCCTCGGAAAAGGCGCCCTCGTCCACGTCGAACAGGGGGGCGCCACCCAGGCACAGCAGGTAGGCTGCCAGGGGCAGGAAGAAGATCAGCCGGCCGAGGGCCGTACCGGCGGGGCCGGCAGCGGAAGAAGCATGAACGTACATGGGGGGGAGGTATCGGGTTACGTTCCGGTATGCCAGGCGTCGTCGTTGGCGAGGGCGGGGGTGTCCCGGGCCACATAGGCCTGGCTCTGGCCGGATTCGAAATACACCCGGGTGAGGAGCTCGGCGAGAACGCCTGTGGTGACCATCTGGATGCCGGCGATCACGAAGAAGAAGCCACCGAAGAACATGGGCCGGGTGCCGATGGAGGCGCCGGTGAACAGCTTGAGCAGGCCCAGGTAGCCGAGGATGAGCACGCCGAGGGCCCCCAGGCCCATGCCGATGCCGCCGAAGAAGTGGCCCGGACGGGTGCGGAAGCGCATGAAGAAGTAGACGAAGATCAGGTCCAGGATTACCCGGAAGGTGCGGGAGATGCCGTACTTGGACTCGCCAAACATGCGGGCGTGGTGGGTGACTTCTTCCTGGGCGATCTTGCGCGGGGTGGTCACGGTGGCCAGCCAGGCGGGGATGAAGCGGTGCATCTCGCCGTAGAGTCGCACGTTCTTGATGGCGCTGGCGCGGAAGGCCTTGAGGGAGCAGCCGTAGTCCTGCAGGTGCACGCCGGTGATGCGGGCGATCAGGCGGTTGGCGATCTTGGACGGGATCTTGCGCAGGATCATGCCGTCCTTGCGGTTCTTGCGCCAGCCGGCGACGAGGTCGAGGTCTTCCCGCAGCAGGCGCCCGGCCATGCGGGGAATGTCGATGGGGTCGTTCTGAAGGTCGCCGTCCATGGTGACGATCACGTCGCCCCGGGCGGCGTCGATGCCCGCCTGCATGGCTGCCGTCTGCTTGAAGTTGCGCATCAGGGCGACGACGCGCACGTGGGGGCCGTAGCGCCTGGCTGCGGCTTCCAGGCGGGGAACGGTGTCGTCGGCGCTGCCGTCATCCACGATGACCAGTTCCCAGGGATACGGGTAGCCGTCGAGGGCTTCATGGACACGGGCCACCAGGGGATCCACGTTGTCCTCCTCGTTGTAGAGGGGAACCACGACCGAGAGGCGGTGGGGAAGCAGGTCGGCGGGAATGTCGGCTTTGGCCGGCGGCAGCGGAGAGCTTGGGGTGTGATCGGTCATGGTGGTCATTCAGCAGGAATTCGGGGGGAAGCACCGTCGGCAGACGGGGCGCATTGTACCGGCGTCGGCGCGGGAAAGAGCCAGGCGATGGCGCCGGAGGTGACCGCGCAGGCAATCACGAAGAGGTGCAGCGCGAGGGCGGCCTGCAGGCCGCTGGCCAGGGGCACCCCATGGGGGAACAGGGCCGCGGCGGATCCGGCCTCGTAGGTGCCGAAGCCGGCCACGCCCTGAATCGGCAGGATGGCAGCCAGCTCGGCCCCCAGCGTACCGGAGGCACCCACCGCCAGGGTGGCGGGCACCAGGGCGGCGAGGAGGGTGGCCTGGGCCAGGAACTTGACGCTCCAGTTGGCGATGGTCCACAGCCAGCCGAAGCGCGCGTGGCGGGTGCTGTCGGCAAAGGCATCGCGGATTTTTGCTCCCTTGCCGGCCAGGCCGCCCCGGTCTTTCCAGTCGTGGCGCGCGCGGGCCCAGCGGGGCAGCCACCAGGCCAGCGCCAGCAGCCCGAGGATGCCCAGCGCCCGGAGGCGCAGGGGCAGGCCGGGCCAGACCATCACCGCGAGGGCCATCACCACGAAGGCATCCTGCAGGCGGAACCAGAACAGGGAGGCAATGGCCCTGGGCAGCGGAACGCCAAAGTATTGCCTCAGCAGCAGCGGAAAGGCGGCTTCCCCGCCCCGGAAGGGGACCACGTTGATCATGGCGTTGTGGATCAGCACGATGCGCAGGCAGGCAGGAAAGCGCCCCGCAGCCTGGGCCCGGAATTCGTCGAAGACCCGCAGGGCGCGGAGCAGGTAGGACAGCAGGAAGCCGCTCACGGCCAGGGCGAGGGTGATGCCATCCACCCGCCTCACGACTTCGTCCAGCTCCCGCCAGCGGCCGTCGGCAAGCAGCCAGCCGACGAGGCCGATGGACACGACGAGGGCAAGGAAACGTTTGAGGTTCATGGGAGCAGCGTCCGGCGGAACGGGAGAACGGACACGCCCTCCGGGGGGCAGTGAGCGGGAAGGTGCGTCATGTCAGCGGCGGTCCTGGGAGAGGGCGGCTGCGGCGCCGCCGATGCCCCAGGCTCCCAGGCTGATCTGCAGGATGCGGGCTTCGGGGTAACCCATGTCGATGAAGAGCATGGCCAGGCTGGTCGCCATGGCGAAGATGGCCATGAGCCTGACGCCGCCTGGTTTTTCCCAGAAGCGCAGCCGGGTGCTGGCCCACACGCCGAAGGCGCCGCACAGCCAGCCTCCGCTGGCACCGGCGAGAACATCCAGCGGCCAGTGGGCGCCCACTGCAACCCGCGACAGGGCGGCCAGGATGGCCAGGGAGAGCAGGAGTGCCCCCGCCTGCCAGCGGCGTCCCTGCCTGGGCCAGGCGAGGAGGATCACCGCCGCCGTCAGAAACGCGGTGGTGGCATGGCCCGAGGGAAAGGCGTGTACATAGAGCTTCTGGCCGATCAGCGTGAAGCGTTCCGGGTCGAGCACGCCTGCCGGACGCATCACGTCGAAATGATGTTTCCCCCCCTGGCTGAACAGTACCCCCAGTGGGGCAGCGAGCAGCGCCGCCCCCATCCACCGGGGTTGGGTCTTGAGGGTCGGGGCGAGGAGGGCGATCACCCCCAGTACGGCGCCGGAGAGGCTCAGTCCTGCCCAGATCCAGGCGGGCAGAGCGGCGTTCATCCGGGCATTGAGGGACAGGAAAAGGGCCTCGTTGGTGCCCGACAAGGAGACTGCCCATGCCAGCGCCGCCAGCACGACACCGGGCAGCAGGGTCCACACGAGGGGCGGCACCGGCAGACGGGTTGGTTCGACGGGCAGATCGTCCAGGTCCGGCGAAGGGGGGGGGGCGTCAGGATGTGGCAAGGGCGCTCTGGCAAAACGGAGAAGATCATTTTAACCGATAGGGCGTTCCCCTGCCGCCTGGCGGAGATCCTTGAGCAGGGTGGGAGCGAACGCGGAGGCGCGGAGAGGCGTCCAGGCTCGGGTATAATGCAAAGCCCTTTTCGTGCCCGTCCAGGCCTCCTCCGGGGTTCCGGAGGGCCGGCATCAACTTCGCGCCCATCCTTGCCATGTCCGAAATCCTGAAGCTGCGCGGTGCGCCCGCCGTCTCCCCGTCCCGCCTCGCCCGTCTGACCGGCTCGGTCAAATCCGTGCTCCCCCGCCTCAAGGGGCTGGTCGCCGAGCACTGGTATTTTGTGGAAATCAGTGCCCCGCTGTCCCTAGACGAGCAGGCACGGCTGGTGGACCTGCTGGGTGCCCACCCGGAAGGGGCTGCACCGGCCGGCAGCCTGCTGCTGGTGACGCCGCGCCTGGGCACGATCTCGCCGTGGTCTTCCAAGGCCACCGACATCGCCCGCCAGTGCGGTTTTGACAAGATCATCCGCATCGAGCGGGGCACGGCCCTGAGCTTCGAGCTGCGCGGCGGTCTTGACGCCCGCGACCGCGAGGCGGTGCTGCCGGCGATCCACGACCGGATGACCGAGTCCGTGCTCGACAACCCGGATGCGGCCCATGCCCTGTTCCACCACTACGCGCCCCAGCCCCTCACCACCGTGGCCATCATCGAGAACGGCCGCGACGCGCTGGTGACGGCCAACAGCGCGCTGGGTCTGGCCCTGTCCGAGGATGAGATCGACTACCTGGTGGACAACTTCACCCGGGTGGGGCGCAACCCCACCGACGTGGAGCTGATGATGTTCGCCCAGGCGAACTCCGAGCACTGCCGCCACAAGATCTTCAACGCCGACTGGGTGATCGACGGCCGGCCCATGGACAAGACCCTGTTCGGGATGATCCGCGAGACCCACAAGGCCCACCCGGAAGGCACGGTGGTCGCGTATTCCGACAACGCCTCGGTGATCGAGGGGGCGACCGTCGCCAAGCTCTACCCGGATGCCGACGGTGCCTGGAAGTACAACGAGGAGCTGACCCACATCCTGGCCAAGGTCGAGACTCACAACCACCCGACTGCGATCTCCCCCTTCCCGGGCGCCTCCACCGGCTCCGGCGGCGAGATCCGTGACGAGGGTGCGACCGGCCGTGGCTCCAAGCCCAAGGCGGGCCTCACCGGCTTCTCCGTGTCCAACCTGGAGATCCCCGGCTTCGAGCAGCCCTGGGAGCAGGCCTACGGCAAGCCCGAGCGCATCGCCTCGGCCCTCGACATCATGATCGAAGGCCCCCTGGGGGGTGCCGCCTTCAACAACGAGTTC
This sequence comes from Zoogloea sp., assembly GCF_028693495.1. GTDB lineage: Bacteria > Pseudomonadota > Gammaproteobacteria > Burkholderiales > Rhodocyclaceae > Zoogloea. The sequence goes on from NZ_JAQUVG010000057.1 coordinate 11,336, forward strand.
GGCCGCCCCAACCTGACCGGTTATTTCCGGACCTTCCAGCAGAGCGTGCAGGACGAGGTGCGGGGCTACCACAAGCCCATCATGATCGCCGGCGGCCTGGGTTCCATCCAGGACCAGCAGTCCTTCAAGATCAAGTTCGGCCCCGGCACCCTGCTGATCCAGCTGGGCGGCCCCGGCATGCTGATCGGCCTGGGCGGCGGTGCCGCCTCGTCCATGGCGACCGGCACCAACACCGCCGACCTGGACTTCGCCTCCGTCCAGCGCGGCAACCCCGAGATCCAGCGCCGCTGCCAGGAGGTCATCGACGCCTGCTGGCAGAAGGGCGCGGCCAACCCCATCCTGTCCATCCATGACGTGGGTGCCGGTGGCCTGTCCAATGCCTTCCCCGAACTGGCGGATTCCGCCGAACTGGGCGCCCGCTTCGAGCTGCGCGAGGTGCACATCGAGGAGCCGGGCATGAGCCCGCGGGAGATCTGGTCCAACGAGTCCCAGGAGCGCTACGTGCTGGCCATCGCGCCGGAGAGCCTGGAGACTTTCAAGGCCATCTGTGAGCGCGAGCGCTGCCCGTTCGCAGTGGTGGGCACGGCCTCCGACGACGGCCAGCTGGTGGTATCCGACCGCCACTTCGACAACCACCCTGTCCATATGGAAATGCAGGTGCTGCTGGGCAAGCCGCCCAAGATGACCCGCAACGTGTCCAGCCGTCAGGTCTTCGTGCCGCCCTTCGACGTGACCGACATCGACCTGGCTGACGCCTGTCGCCGCGTGCTGCGCATGCCGGCGGTGGCCAGCAAGAGCTTCCTGATCACCATCGGTGACCGTTCGGTGGGGGGCATGACCGCCCGTGACCAGATGGTCGGCCCCTGGCAGATCCCGGTGGCCGACGTGGCCGTCACCACCATGAGCTACCAGGGCTACCTGGGCGAGGCTTTCGCCATGGGCGAGCGCACTCCGGTAGCGACCCTCGACGCGCCGGCCTCCGGCCGCATGGCCATTGGCGAAGCCATCACCAACATCGCCGCTGCCGACATCCGTTCGCTGGGTGACGTGAAACTCTCCGCCAACTGGATGGCCGCTGCCGGCCACCGGGGCGAGGACGTGAAGCTGTACAAGACCGTCGAGGCTGTCTCCCAGTTTTGCCAGCAGGCCGGCATCGCCATCCCGGTGGGCAAGGACTCCCTGTCCATGCGCACCGCCTGGAACGAGGAGGGTGAGGACAAACAGGTGGTGTCGCCCCTGTCGCTGATCGTCACCGGCTTCGCCCCGGTGCAGGACGTGCGCCGCACCCTCACGCCCCAGCTGCAGTTTCCCGAGGGCGTCGAGACCGAGCTGCTGCTCATCGATCTGGGCAACAACGCCAACCGCCTCGGCGGCTCGGTGCTGGCCCAGGCCTACAACTCGGTGGCCGAGCACGCTCCCGACGTGGACGCCGGCCAACTCAAGGCCTTCTTCGACCTGATCCAGCAGTGGCGTAAGGACGACCTGATCCTGGCCTACCACGACCGCGCCGACGGCGGCCTCTTTGCCACCCTGTGCGAGATGGCTTTTGCGTCCAAATGCGGCCTGTCGGTGATGCTGGATACCGTTGCTTACGACCCGTACATGAATGACGTGGACGGCCTGGACAAGCGTCCGGATTCCCTCAAGGGCCGCTTCAACGACATGCTCTTCAAGGCCCTGTTTGCCGAAGAGCTGGGCGCTGTCATCCAGATCCGCCGTGACGACCGCAGCCGCTTCACTGAAGCCCTGTGGGGCGCGCGGCTGTCCTACCACTTCGTGGGCGAGCCCAACGACCGGGACGAGCTGCGCTTCTGGCGCAACGCCAAGCTGGTGTTCAGCGCCCCGCGTGCCGAGCTGCTGCAGACCTGGGCCGAGACCAGCTACCAGATCGCCCGCCTGCGGGACGACGCCGACTGCGCCCGCGAGGAGTTCGAGGCCCTGGCCGACAACACCAACCCGGGCCTGTCCGTGGCGTTGTCTTACAACCCGGCTGACGACATCGCTGCGCCTTTCGTTGCCACCGGCGCCCGTCCCAGGATCGCCATCCTGCGGGAGCAGGGCGTCAACTCCCAGGCCGAGATGGCTGCCGCCTTCGAGCGGGCCGGCTTCGCCCCCTTCGACGTGCATATGTCCGACCTGCAGGCCGGCCGGGTGAATCTGTCCGGCTTCAAGGGGCTGGCGGCCTGTGGTGGTTTCTCCTACGGTGACGTGCTCGGGGCAGGGCAGGGCTGGGCCAAGTCCATCCTGTTCAATCCGGCCCTGCGTGAGCAGTTCGAGACCTTCTTCAAGCGCGACGACACCTTCGCCCTGGGGGTGTGCAATGGCTGCCAGATGATGTCCAACCTGGCCGAGATCATTCCGGGTGCCGAGGCCTGGCCGCGTTTCCAGCGCAACCGCAGCGAGCAGTTCGAGGCCCGCTTCGTGATGGTCGAGGTGCAGGACAGTCCGTCCATCCTGCTGGCCGGCATGGCCGGTAGCCGCATGCCCATCGTGGTGTCTCACGGCGAAGGCCGGGCCGTGTTTGCCGGCATCGATGCCCAGGACAATGCCAAGGTGGCCCTGCGTTATGTGGACAACACCGGTGCGGTGGCCGAGCGTTACCCCTTCAACCCCAATGGCTCGCCGGCGGGCATCACCGGCCTGACCACCCCGGACGGCCGCTTCACCATCATGATGCCGCACCCGGAGCGCACCGCCCGCACCGTGCAGATGAGCTGGCACCCGGCTGATCTGGGCGAGGATTCGCCGTGGCTGAGGATGTTCCGCAACGTCCGCAAGTGGGTTGGCTAAAGTCTGACTGAAGCTTCGTGGGGTCGAATGTATCCGACCCCCGCGGTAGCCCATGAAAAAAGCCGGTGAGCTCGCGCTCACCGGCTTTTTTCATGGTGCCAGGCTGGCTTACATGCCCTGGTAGATCGGACCTTCGCCGCCCTGGGGGACGACCCAGTTGATGTTCTGGGTCGGGTCCTTGATGTCGCAGGTCTTGCAGTGGATGCAGTTCTGGGCGTTGATCTGCAGTCGCGGGTTGTCGCCTTCTTCGGTGCGCACGATCTCGTACACCCCGGCCGGGCAGTAGCGCTGCTCGGGCGCGTCGTATTTGGCCAGGTTGACCGCGATCGGCACGCCTGCGTCCTTGAGCTGCAGGTGGCAGGGTTGCTCTTCCTCGTGGTTGGTATTGGACAGGAAGACGGAGGAGAGCCGGTCGAAGGTCAGCTTGCCATCGGGTTTGGGGTAGACGATGGGCTGGCACTCGGCGGCGGGCTTGAGGGCGGTGTGGTCGGCGCTGTTGTGGAGCGTCCAGGGCACCTTGCCGCCGAAGAGCTTCTGCTCGGCGCCGAACAGGAAGGAGCCCAGCCACAGGCCCTTCTTCATATAAGGCTTGAAGTTGCGGGTCTTGTGGAGCTCTTCGTGCAGCCAGCTGGCCTTGAAGGCTTCCGGGAAGGCGCTGAGTTCGTCCTGGCTGCGCTCGGCGGCGAGGGCATCATAGGCGGCCTCGGCGGCCAGCATGCCGGACTTCATTGCTGCATGGCTGCCCTTGATGCGGGCCGCGTTGAGGAAGCCCGCATCGTCGCCGATCAGGGCGCCCCCCGGGAAAACCAGCTTGGGCTGGCTCTGCAGGCCGCCAGCGGCAATGGCGCGGGCGCCGTAGGCCAGGCGCTTGCCGCCTTCCAGGAATTTGCGGATTTCGGGGTGGGTCTTGTAGCGCTGGAATTCCTCGAAGGGCGAGAGATAGGGGTTGGTGTAGTTCAGACCCACCACGTAGCCCACCGAGACCAGGTTGTCCTCCAAGTGGTAGCAGAAGCCGCCGCCATAGGTGGCGTTGTCCATGGGCCAGCCTGCGGTGTGCACGACCAGCCCTTGTTTGTGCTGTGCGGCCGGGATTTCCCAGAGTTCCTTGAGGCCGATGCCGTAGGTTTGCGGGTCGGAGCCGTCCCGGAGGTGGAAGCGGGCTTCGAGCTGTTTGCCCAGGTGGCCGCGGCAGCCTTCGGCAAACAGGGTGTACTTGGCGCGCAGCTCCATGCCGGGCTGGAAGTTGGGGCCCTGACTGCCGTCCCGCTCGACCCCCATGTCGCCGGTGATCACCCCTCCGACGGCACCGTGGTCGTCAAACAGGATCTGGGCGCCGGCGAAGCCGGGGTACACTTCCACGCCAAGGGCTTCGGCCTGTTCGCCCAGCCACTTGACCACATTGCCCAGGCGCACGATGTAGTTGCCATCATTGTGCAGGCAGTCGGGCACGAGGCTGTTGGGCAGGAGTTTGCCTCCCGTTTCCGACAACATGAAGACCTGGTCTTCAGTGACGGGGGTGTTGAGGGGCGCGCCTTTTTCCTTCCAGTCGGGAATCAGCTCGGTCAGGGCGCGGGGGTCGAGTACCGCGCCAGAGAGAATGTGAGCGCCGATTTCAGCGGCCTTTTCAATCAGGCAGACAGAGAAATCCTGTCCCTTTTCTGCCGCGAGTTGCTTGAGTCGAATTGCTGCGGCCAGGCCGGCGGGGCCCCCGCCAACGACCAGGACGTCGAAGTCCATGGAATCCCGTTCCATTACTGTCTCCTCCAGAGAATGCTGTTTGATTTTTTTGGCAAAACGATCAGGCTGTGAAGCGTAACCCTGCCTACCCGTTAGGGCAATCCTGCAGGGGTAGGCAGATTCTGCAACCCGTGTGGCTCAAAAACATACGCTGCCGTATGTTACATTGAGCTTCGCCTTTCGGGGAGAGGGTGGCATGCTTTACCCGCGTGCGAGCCCATCGCCAGCCCATAAGAACAGACAAGCAGATACCTAGGAGAACCTGCTCCATGAATGAAAGCGCTTCCCTCCAGCCCCGCCGCAAGCGTGTGCACACCAGTCGTCAGGCGGTTCGCTGGGGCGACATGGATTTTTACGGACACGTCAATAACACGGTCTATTTCCGTTTTTGCGAACAGGCCCGGGTCGAGTGGATCGAGAAGGAAGGCTTCATTGTCAGCCCTCAATCGGAAACCGGGGCCGTCATCATCAATGCGGCCTGTACCTTCCTGCTCCCGATCAATTACCCCGCCACGGTGATTGTCAATCTGTATGCCGGTGAGCCGGGGCGCAGCAGCGTGATGACGTGGTACGAGATTTTTGTGGAGGGGGATGAGCGCCTCTACGCGGAGGGCTCTTCCAAGATCGTCTGGATGGATCCGCAGACCGGAAAATCGGCTCCCATCCCGGAGTGTCTGCGCCTGACCTTAAGCTGAGCCCTGCCTGTCGCGCCGGCTCATGATGATAAAAATCACTCGTCGAGGAGATCGCCTTCCATGAGTTATCCCGTTGCTGCGGCACCCCTGTGGGTGCCTGATGCCCAGCGTATTGCCAATGCCAACATCACCGCCTTTGCCCATGCCGCAGAACAGCGCTGGGGAAGGGCTCTGCCGGATTACCCTGCGCTGCACGCATGGTCCGTCGCAGAGCCCGCGGAGTTCTGGACCTCCATCTGGGAATACGGTGAGGTCAGGGGCGAGCGGGGCGGTGTGGTGCTGGAAGAGGGCACGCGGATGCCCAGTGCGCGCTGGTTTCCCGAAGCCCGCCTGAATTTTGCCGAAAATCTCTTGCGCAGCCGCAACGACGGGGATGCGCTGGTGTTCTGGGGTGAGGACCGGATCAAGAACCGAATGTCCCACGGGGATCTTTACCGCCAGGTGGCCCATCTGGCCGCCGCCCTGCAGGACACCGGGGTCGGTCCCGGCGACCGGGTGGCCGCGTGGATGCCCAATCTCCCGGAAACCCTGGTGGCCATGCTGGCGGCAGCGAGCATCGGCGCGATTTTCTCATCCGCTTCACCGGATTTCGGGGTACAGGGGGTGCTTGACCGCTTTGGCCAGATCGAGCCCAAGGTGCTGATCGCCGTCGATGGGTATTACTACAACGGCAGGATCATGGATTGCATGGACCGCCTTGCTGCCATCACCGCAGGCCTGCCTTCGGTGAAGCGGGTGGTGGTGGTGCCCTACGTGCATGCCAGACACGATGTTTCCCATGTTCCGCATGCCCGCCTGCTGCCGGAGTTCGTCAAGCCTTTTCAGGCGGTGACTGAAATTCCTTTCGCACGGCTGCCCTTTGACCATCCCCTTTATATCGTGTATTCCTCGGGGACCACCGGCGTGCCCAAGTGCATCGTGCATGGCGCGGGTGGCGCGCTGCTCCAGCACATCAAGGAGCACCGTCTGCATGGCGATGTGAAGCCCGGGGACAGGCTGTTCTACTTCACCACCTGCGGCTGGATGATGTGGAACTGGCTGGTTTCGGGGCTGGCATCCGGTGCGACCCTGCTGCTGTACGACGGTTCTCCGATGGTGGCCGATGGCGCGATCCTCTTCGATTACGCCCAGGCCGAGGGGATGACCCATTTCGGCACATCGGCCAAGTTCATCGACGGGATTGCCAAGATGGGTCTCAAACCGCGGGAGTCCCACGACCTGAGCGCTTTGCGGGCGCTGTTTTCAACGGGCAGTCCGCTGGTCCCCGAAGGCTTCGAATATGTGTATCGGGACATCAAGGCGGATCTCTGCCTGTCGTCCATTTCCGGAGGAACCGACATCATTTCCTGTTTTGTGCTGGGTAACCCGACCCTGCAGGTCTGGCCTGGGGAGATCCAGTGCAAGGGGTTGGGCATGGCGGTGGATGTCTTCGACGAGACGGGCGCCCCGGTGCGCGGCGAGAAGGGCGAGCTGGTCTGTACGCGCCCCTTCCCGGTGATGCCGATCGGTTTCTGGAATGATCGGGATGGCGCCAAGTACCAGGCGGCTTACTTCGAGCGTTTCTCCAACGTCTGGTGCCACGGGGATTACTCCGAGATCACGGTCCATGACGGTCTGATCATTTATGGCCGTTCGGATGCGACCCTGAACCCTGGTGGGGTGCGTATCGGTACCGCCGAGATCTACCGGCAGGTGGAAAAGCTTGAGGAGGTGGTCGAATCCCTGGTGATCGGCCAGGATTGGCCCCCCCGGCACCCCACGGACGTGCGGGTGGTGCTGTTCGTCAAGCTGCGAGAGGGGTTGGTGCTGGACGATGCCCTGGTGGAGCGCATCCGCAGGACCATCCGGGACAACACCACGCCACGTCATGTGCCGGCCCGGGTGGTACAGGTCCGTGACATTCCACGCACCCGTAGCGGCAAGATTGTCGAACTGGCGGTCCGGGCAGTGGTGCATGACCAGCCGGTCAAAAATGTGGAGGCGCTGGCGGATCCGGCGGTGCTGGAACACTTCCGGGCGCGTCCCGAACTACAGAACTGAGGAGTTTTTCCAATGCTGATGAATATCGAGAAGTCCGTCCTGCTGGTGGTCGATGTACAAGAGCGTTTGCTGCCTGCGATCAATGATGGCGCTGCCGTCCTGGCCAATTGCATCTGGCTGGCTGGCGTAGCCCGTCGTCTTGGGGTGCCCGTGGTGGTTTCGGAGCAGTATCCCTCCGGGCTGGGACCGACGGCCTCGGCGCTCAAGGCAGCCCTGGCGGAGGTGCATTTCGTGGAAAAAACCCATTTTTCCTGCGTTTCGGATGGCTGTCTGGAAGGAACTTCAGTCGAGGACCGGCGCCAGATCATCGTGGTGGGGACCGAGGCCCACGTCTGTGTGCAGCAAACGGTGCTTGAGCTGCGCTGGCAGGGCAAGGAGGTGTTTGTGGTGGCCGACGGGGTGGGTTCCCGGAAGGCCCTCGACAAGGAACTGGCGCTCCAGCGCATGCGTGCCCATGGTGTTGAGATCGTCACCCGGGAAATGGTGGCCTTCGAGTGGCTGAAGCGCAGTGCCACAGACCTTTTCCGGGAGGTGAACCGGGATTTCATCCGGGACAACTGACGAGGACGGACACGAGAGGCTGGTGAGGGCGAAGGCCTTGCACCGGCTTCGTGCATGGGGTCATGTGGTTTCCCTGATTGAAGAGAAGGGGGCGAATCGGCTATGATCACGCTTTCCTGAAGTCCCCCGTGTCATGACCAAATACGTCTTCGTTACCGGTGGTGTCGTGTCCTCTCTGGGCAAAGGCATCTCCGCCGCCTCCCTCGGGGCGATTCTCGAATCCCGCGGCATCAAGGTTACCCACCTCAAGCTCGATCCTTACATCAACGTCGACCCCGGCACCATGAGCCCCTTCCAGCATGGGGAAGTCTTCGTTACCGAAGATGGCGCCGAGACGGACCTTGATCTGGGTCACTACGAGCGCTTCACCAGTGCCAAGATGGGCCGGCGCAACAACTTCACCACCGGCCAGATCTACGAGGCGGTGATCAAGAAGGAGCGCCGTGGTGAATATCTGGGCAAGACTGTCCAGGTCATTCCCCACATCACCGACGAGATCAAGACTTACATCAAGCGCGGCGCCGAAGGTGCCGACGTGGCCATCGTTGAAGTGGGTGGCACCGTGGGCGACATCGAGTCGCTCCCCTTCCTGGAGGCCATCCGTCAGATGGGGATTGAAGAAGGCCGCCAGGGCACCTGCTTCATCCATCTCACCCTGCTGCCTTACATCCCCACCGCCGGCGAGCTGAAAACCAAGCCGACCCAGCATTCGGTCAAGGAGCTCCGCGAGATCGGCATTCAGCCGGACATCCTGCTGTGCCGTGCAGACCGTTCCGTGCCGGCCGATGAGCGGCGCAAGATTGCCCTGTTCTGTAATGTGATGCCCGAGGCCGTCATCGAGTGTCTTGATGCAGACTCCATCTACCGCATTCCGGGCATGCTCCATGATCAGATGCTCGACGAGATCGTCTGTCACAAGCTGGGCATCCTTGCCCGCGCTGCCGATCTGTCCATCTGGGAGCGTCTGCTTGATGCGCTGAACAATCCCAGGCACACCCTGAACATTGCTTTCGTCGGCAAGTACGTGGATCTCACCGAGTCCTACAAGTCGCTGATCGAGGCTCTCAACCATGCCGGGATGCACACCCTCAGCAAGGTGAACATCCATTACATCGATTCCGAGGATATCGAGAAGGATGGCTGCGGGGTGCTCGAGCACATGGATGCGATCCTGGTGCCTGGGGGCTTTGGCCGCCGTGGCACCGAGGGCAAGATTGCCGCGATCCGCCATGCCCGCGAGAACAAGATCCCTTACCTGGGGATCTGCCTCGGCATGCAACTGGCCGTGGTCGAGTTTGCCCGGGACGTGGCGGGCATGGTGGGGGCCCACTCCACCGAATTCGACAAGCACACCGACTACCCGGTGATTGGCCTGATCACCGAGTGGCATGATGCCTCTGGCAAGATCGAGAAGCGCGGTGAGGATTCCGACCTGGGTGGCTCCATGCGCCTGGGAGGGCAGGTGTGCAGCCTGGCGGAAGGTTCCCTGGCCCGCCAGATCTACGGCAATGCCGAGATCACCGAGCGTCACCGCCATCGCTACGAGGTCAACAACACGCTCCTCGCCAGGCTCGAGGAGCAGGGACTGCGGGTGGCTGGCCGTGCGCCGGGAACCGACCTGTGTGAGGTAATCGAGCTGCCCACCGAGATCCATCCCTGGTTCGTCGGCTGCCAGTTCCACCCGGAATTCACTTCGAATCCGCGTAACGGCCACCCGTTGTTCACCGCCTTCGTCAAGGCGGCTCTGGCCCACCAGCAGGCTGGCTGAAAGGAAAGACCATGAAACTCTGCGGCTTCGACATCGGCCTTGACAAGCCTTTCTTCCTGATTGCGGGTCCCTGTGTGATCGAGTCCCGGGAAATGGCCCTGGACACAGCAGCCCAGCTGAAGGAAATCTGTACCGAACTGGGTATTCCCTTCATCTACAAGTCCAGTTATGACAAGGCCAACCGGAGCTCCGGGAAATCCTTCCGCGGCCTGGGTATGGACAATGGCCTGGCCATCCTTGCCGAAGTCCGCGAGAAGGTGGGCGTTCCGGTCCTGACCGATGTGCACGCCGAGGATGAAGTGGCCGCGGTGGCCGCGGCGGTCGATGTGCTGCAGACCCCTGCCTTCCTGTGTCGCCAGACCGATTTCATCCATGCGGTGGCGGCCTCCGGCAAGCCGGTGAATATCAAGAAGGGCCAGTTCCTGGCGCCCGGGGACATGAAAAATGTGGTGGACAAGGCCCGCGAGGCCAATGGTGGCGCCGACACCATCATGGTCTGCGAGCGGGGCGCCTCCTTTGGTTACAACAACCTGGTTTCCGACATGCGCTCTCTGGCGATCATGCGGGAGACGGATTGCCCTGTGGTGTTTGATGCGACCCACTCGGTCCAGCTGCCTGGCGGACAGGGTACAGCCTCCGGTGGTCAGCGGGAATTCGTGCCTGTGCTGGCCCGTGCTGCCGTGGCTGTGGGGATTTCCGGCCTGTTCATGGAAACCCACCCGGACCCGTCCAAGGCCGCTTCCGATGGTCCGAATGCCTGGCCGCTGCCGCGCATGAAAGCGCTGCTGGCCACCCTGAAGAGCATCGATATGCTGGTCAAGGGGCAGGGTTTCGAGGAGCTCAAGGGCTGACCCCTGGGGCGGTTTTCCGGTTTCGAAGTTAGCGGCGGCCGGAAGGTCGCCCATGTCAATTCAGTGATAAGAGAGGAAGTTCATGAGCGCCATTATTGATGTCATTGCCCGTGAAGTACTGGATTCCCGGGGCAACCCGACTGTTGAGGCCGACGTGCTGCTGGAGTCCGGGGTGATGGGCCGTGCCGCGGTACCGTCCGGTGCTTCCACCGGTTCCCGCGAAGCCATCGAGCTGCGCGACGGCGATGCCGCCCGGTACCTGGGCAAGGGTGTCCTGCAGGCGGTCGAGAACGTCAATACGGAGATCTGCGAAGCTCTCGTCGGCCTGGATGCGGAAGAGCAGGCCTTTATTGACAAGACCCTGATTGATCTCGACGGCACCGACAACAAGTCCCGCCTGGGCGCCAATGCCATGCTGGCCGTGTCCATGGCCGTGGCCAAGGCTGCTGCTGAGGAAGCCGGACTGCCCCTGTACCGTTATTTCGGTGGCTCCGGCGGCATGGCCCTGCCGGTCCCGATGATGAACGTCATCAACGGCGGTGCCCACGCCAACAACAGCCTGGACATCCAGGAATGCATGATCATGCCCATCGGCGCCAAGAGCTTCCGCGAAGCCCTGCGCTGTGGCGCCGAGATCTTCCATCACCTGAAGAAGCTCACCGACAAGAAGGGCTACCCCACCACCGTGGGTGACGAAGGCGGCTTTGCCCCCAACGTCTCCGGTACCGAGGAAGCCCTCAACCTGATTCTGGAAGCTACCGTGGCTGCCGGCTACGAGCCGGGCCGTGATGTGGTGC